>NZ_JQNA01000002.1:1879113-2192299 GCF_000745015.1 Burkholderia sp. 9120
CGCCGCCGTTGCTATAGGCCTTCGCTATTTCGGATTTCATCTCTTTGTACTCGTCCAGCGCCACCTCTCCTCGGGCATACCGCTCGTTCAGAATATCGAGAGCCTCTTTCCGTATCTGCAGCCCAAAGTTTCGATGAGCACGATAGGTATAACCCCAGTTTCCGAAGCTTGAAAAAATCAGAACGATCACGGCGAACCATAGAAACCAGCCCCAACCGGAATACCAGTCGTTCCAGTAATAATGTGCCATTTGAACCTCCCAATTTTTCAAGTATTGAATCTGTCGCCAGAGTGAGGAAGTCCTCTTCGTCACCGACGCCTGAACCGCTGATCACTTCGCATGGACTCATTTGCGGTTCGGTTTTCCGGTCGCATGGCAATACTTCGTCAGACCGCGACCTCGCGAATGTCAACACATCCTGGTAGCGCATGTGTGCGAGCTAGCCAGGAGCACAAATAGTGTGCCGTCTTCACTCCAAAGATCGGTTCTTCGCTACACCATCGGACGGTAGCGCCGTAACCCGACCCGCTGCTAGCGGACTACAGCCGTGCATGGTCGAGGCCGGCATCGCACCCTTGACACGATGCTATGCGCTCTCGGCGGTGTGTTCTGTCCAGTACCGGACACTTCGTCGCGGCAGGATGCGTTCAAGGGCAGTGTGGAACACCGTCAATAATCTCGAGGAAATCTGCGGCCCTCAGGCTTGCACCACCAATCAGCGCGCCGTTGACCTCTGGAAGTGCGAGAATCGCCCGTGCGTTGGCGGGTTTGACGGAGCCGCCGTAAAGGATGCGTACCTCCTTCCCTTGCTCGCCCAGGTGCTCGACCAGACACCATCGGATGTGCGCGTGCATCTCCGTGATCTGCGACGCTGTCGGCACCTGGCCGCTTCCAATCGCCCAGAGCGGCTCATACGCGACTGCATTGTGGAGCGAGACCATATGCTGAGGCACGCTACCCGAAATCTGAGTCCCGCATACAGATAGTGCGCTCCCCCCCTCGCGTTGCGATTTAGTCTCGCCGACACAAACAATTGTTAGGAGCCCGGCGCGCCATGCAGCTTTAGCTTTCTCTGCCACCATCGCATCGGTCTCCCCATGATCCCGCCGCCGCTCCGAATGTCCCACGATGACGGTACTCGCGCCCGCGTCTTTGAGCATCTCGGCGCTAATATCCCCTGTGAACGCCCCCGAAATCTTGCTATGGCAATTCTGTCCTCCAATTGCGATGCGCCCAGCCACCTGCTCTGCCGCGCGTGCGATTAGCGTGGCCGGCGGGCAAATCAGAATGTCCGCGTGTGGAGGCGTCGCGCTCACCGATGCTGCAACAGTATCGATCTCGACCAGTTGTGACAGAAGACCATTCATCTTCCAGTTTCCGGCAATCAAAGCGCGCATGTCTTCCTCACATTGGCTGGTTGACCACCCATCACGCTGCGGCTGGCTCACTGACTCGAACACCGCCATCGGCTTGTTTACAATCAGCCGGACTTTCAATCAATCAGTCATCCTGGTGTCGCAAGCTCGAATCACAGACTTCGTGATCGCCTGAAACCAAAGGGCACTCGCTGCAGTTGCCGTAGCTTCGAAAACGTACGCGGCGCGAGTGATCCTGGTCGCAAATCACACGATCGAGGTATGCTCCTGAGGGTCGAACCAGAATCGCGACGACGTGGCATTCCACAGTTCGATGACGCGAATATCGGGATGGCTGGGCTCATGACCGAGAATGCTTACCGACGCCGGATGCAACGGGAAATGCTGCCCATCCATCAATGGGAGCCCGATCCATCGGGCTGCGATGACTGCGCCAAACTGGCCATGCGTAAAGAGCGCGATGTTGCCGTGCATCGAGCACAGACGTGTGATCAGCCTGTCGGCGCGCGCAGAGACTTCTGTGGGCGCTTCACCGCCTGGAACTCCGTCCCGCCAAACATTCCAGTCTGGGCGCATCTTCCTGATGTCGGAGGACCGCCGGCCTTCGTAGTCGCCATAGTCCCACTCCGCCAGATCAGCTTCAATCTCGCTCACCTGCCCGAGGCCGGCCAGCTCGCAAGTCTGCCGGGCACGCAGTCGCGGACTGACGAAAACACGTCCGAACCGGATCTTCCTCAGAAGCGGCGCGAGTTCACGCGCCCCGTTCTCGCCGTCTGCAGTCAAGGGGAGATCAGTGCGTCCGGTGTGCTGCCCGCTGATAGACCAGGCGGTCTCGCCATGCCGAACTAGATACGCCTGCAGTAATTGGCTCATGGCGCCTCCGTCACTGCGCTATATTCGCCGCGGAGCGCGGCGTGATTGCACCGCGCACAATGCAACAATGCTTCCTGGGCCGCGCCCCAATTCGCCACCGCGGCTGGCACAGTTCGCTGCAGGCATAGAACTGAGGCATCTGCCACTTCGTCCAATGTCTCCTGTATCGCACAGGCTAACCCGGGAAGAACCATATTTGGCTTCAGTCTCATCCCCTCCAGCATCACGCCTTGCGAGTTGAGTTCGTTGAACACGTTGCGCAGCTCTGTGACCTCGCCGCATCGATACAGGGAATGAGAGCCGTCCATCAGCACCTTGGGTTCCACGACGGGTACCAGGCCAGCTTCCTGGCAAAGAGCAGAATAGCGAGCCAGCGCGTGGGCGTTGGCATCCATGTACCCCCGGCTCGGAACGCCTTCGGCTACGGTTATAACTGCCCGCCACTTGGCAAACCGGGCGCCCATCTCGGCATATTCACGTAGGCACTCGCGCAATCCATCGAGGCCTTCTGTGATTCTTTCCCCGGGATGCCCCGCCATGTCCTTCGCACCTAGGTCAACCTTGATACCGGGAATGATGCCCGCATCGATTGCGACGTCCAGGAGGGGGGGTGCCGTGAGTCTTGCGCTGACGTACGGTCTCGTCGTACAGAATCACGCTGCTCACGCACGTTGCAAGACCCGGTGTGGTCAGAAGCAACTCACGATATGCGCGCCGCACCCCTTCGGTCTGCGGGATCCCCAATCCGAAAAATCGCCTGTTGCAGGTTGACGTGCTTTCATCCATCGCAAGCAGGCCCTTGTGGCCGGCGACCAAAGCATTTGCGGTGTCCACGACTTCTTGTGCCTTCATCTGATCCTGCTCCACATCGATTACCGGACGTCCGGGACCTCGCGGCAAACCGTACGCCGGCAGATGCACATCCCAAAGCCCAGCACACAAGCATGACGGTCATGCGCGATCTGGTGCCGGCTCGATCCAATAGCGACTAACTGAGAAAAGTCCTAGTCGACCGGCCTGATAACGGACTCGGGTTGTTCCAGGCCAGCGGAGCCCTCACACGCATATTAATGAGGAATCTCGAGGCAACGGTCGATGTCGGAATGATAGCTGCGTGCGACGTGTGAGCGACAGGCTCGGAAACTACTCGGCACCTCCTCCATCGTCATCAAATTAGCGGAGGCGCGGTGGCCCGCAAACCGGTTGCCCAGCTCCAGTCCGATCATGCCCTCAGTTTCCGCATCCAGCAGGTCGAGAGGAAAGCGCTCAGCTTCAGGCGCGGCCATGCCTTACGACGCGAGCAGCCCAACTTGTGGCCGATTACCGTGGACAATCACGAGATTGCCTCCGGTCGCTGCCTTCGACAGTTGTGTGGTGGCAGGCAGAATGTGTTGTTGTATCGCGCGTAGGCGCTCACTCGGTCACCACGTCTGAGCAAGACATTCCCCCAGGGGCCACAACGATGAGCATCGTCATCTCCTCTATCCGGCAAGCGTCGCGACAAGAATCGCCTTGATCGTATGCAGCCGGTTTTCGGCCTGCTCGAATACGATCGACGCGCCGGACTCGAACACTTCGTTCGTTACCTCGACCCCACCCGCGAAGTCCTACTGATCCGCGATCGAGAAGGTGCGACCGAAGCGTAGGCCGGATCGACAGGTGTCTAACCGACGGCCATTCGTGTTACTCCAAATCATAGGATCGCGCACGCGGAAGCAACAGGTTCGGAAATTACTCAGATGTGTCGAAATCCATCTCTTCCGGCGACGCCGGAATGGACCTGATGAGAAAAGCGATGCGCGCGTTCGAGGATCTATCAAGCCGACACGCCGGACAGAGTCGAGCCGGGCTCTCCATTCGTCCGCTACCGGACAGACGAGAAACGACTGACCGGATTAAAGGTGCAACAGATCGGCCAATTAAGTCGTCGCGAACGCTTCGCCATTCCATCCTGTCTACAGCCGCGCTTTGGCAGACCAATCCAATTTCCCGGAGATCTCCGATATGGCAGTCCCCTACAACCAGCTATTCCATGTTCTGCTGTACAGCCCGGTCTTCGCGACAGCGCCCCAAAGCAACGAGGCCCGTCTGATGCAGGGGCTCCTCGACGCCTTGTCCGGCTATGACTTCCGCACTGACGTCTGCCCCACCGTCAGCGGCGCGAAGGTAGCCGCTGAAAGCGATATGGCAATCGGCTGCTTCCTGCTCGCCATCGACGGTCCCAACGAGCTTGAGGTACAGGATCTGGTCAACACTATCCGGCAGGATCGCGGACTGGACACGCCGATTTACCTTGTCAGTGAATTGAACGGCGTCGAATCGCTGTCGCTCGCGCCGCTCGGCGAGGTGACGGGCTACATCTATCTCGACAATGAAACGCCCGGCTTCACGGCGAAGCAGGTGATTTTCGCGCTTGAGCGCTATGCGGCGAGCCTTAAACCGCCATTCTTCGGCACCCTGATGGACTACGACTACGAAGGCAACCAGATGTGGACTTGCCCCGGCCACCAGGGCGGCACGTTCTACCGCCGCAGCCCTGCCGGGCGACTGTTTGTCGAGCATCTGGGCGATGCAGTCTTCCGTAACGATATTGATAACTCCGTGCCCGAGCTCGGCGATCTGCTCACCCACGTGGGGGCGGCACTGGCCGCCGAGAAAGAGGCCGCAAAGGTCTTCGGCGCCGAGCGCACCTATTTCATCCTCAACGGCACCTCGACATCAAACAAGGTCGTCACGGCCGCCTTACTCAAGCGCGGTGATCTCGTCCTGTTCGACCGCAACAATCACAAGTCCAACCACCATGGCGCACTCCTCCTTGCCGGTGCGATTCCCATCTATGTAGAGACCGACCGGAATCCGCAGGGGTTGATTGGCCCGATCGACTACGAGGCCCTGGACGAAACCAGGTTGCGCGAGCAGATTCGCACGCACCCGCTCATCACGGACAAGGAAGCGTGGCTGCGCGAGCGGCCATTCCGGCTCGCAATCATCGAGCAGTGCAGCTATGACGGGACGATCTACAACGCCACGAGCCTCATCGAACGTATAGGCCACCTGTGCGACTACGTCCATTTCGACGAGGCGTGGGCGGGTTTCATGAAGTTCCACCCGCTGTTCGCGGGGCACTTTGCCATGGGCATCGAACATCTCGACGCAAGGAGCCCTGGAATCGTTGCGTGCCAGTCAACCCACAAACAGCTCGCCGGATTTTCGCAGGCCTCGCAGATTCACATCAAGGATCAACACATCAAGGGGCAGTCACGACGCACGGAGCACCGGCGCTTTAACGAGATGTTCATGCTGCATTGTTCGACCTCACCGTTCTATCCGTTGTTTGCGAGTCTCGATGTCGACGCCCACATGCACAAGGGACGAAATGGACTGGTGCTTTGGGGCGACGCGATACGGATCGGCATCGAGACCCGCAAGAAGCTGCGTGTACTCAAGTCAAGGTTCATAGACGCGTCAACGGATGAACGTACTGCATGGTTCTTCGATCCGTTCGTGCCCGATGTCGTGACCCTTGTGGGTTCGAATGTGAGCCCCGATCTCGAGAGCGTACCGTGGGAGGAGATCCCAACCGATGTGCTGGCGCGCGAGCAGGCCTGCTGGGCACTCGCGCCCGGGGCTCGCTGGCACGGTTTCCGCCATGCCGCGCCCAACTGGGCGATCACCGATCCCAACAAGCTGACACTGATCACCCCCGGATTCGATCGGCAGACCGGCAAGTACAGCAAGTTCGGCATACCCGCCACGCTGCTCGCCGCGTACCTTCGGGAGCACAACATCGTGGCGGAGAAGTGCGATCTCACCAGCATCCTGTTCCTGCTGACACCGGCGGTCGAACCTGGCAAGAGCGCTTCCCTGATCTCTCATCTGGTCGGGTTCAAGGCGCTATACGACAGGGACGCTCCGCTTGAGGAGGTTTTGCCGACGACGCTTGCGCGTTATCCGGAACGCTATGGCGGCTACTCCCTCCAGCGGCTATGCGATGAGATGCACCAGTTCTATCGCGAACACAACGTCACTGAACTGCAGCGCCTGTGTTTTCGCAGCGAGCACTTCCCGGAACAGGCGATGTCGGTACAGCAGGCCACCGAGGCGTTCGTGGGAAATCGGGTCGACTATCTGCCGCTCGCTCAGTGTAAAGGCCGGATCGCGGCTGTGCTGGCGCTGATCTACCCGCCAGGCATCGGCATTGTCGTGCCCGGCGAGCGCTTTGACGAGCGCTCGCAGCCAATGCTCGACTACTTCCTCGTCTTCGAGGAGGCGTTCAACCGCTTTCCCGGATTTGAGTTTGAAGTGCAGGGTGTCTACGCCGACGATGTCGACGGGAAGATCGTGCTCCACACCTACGTCGTCAAGGAATAAGCATGCGCCCCCAACGCACACACGACCCGCGATCTTCCGACGTCTCGTCCACAGCTCAGGAAACACCTGGAGGCTGACATTCGCGGCACGTCGGTCAACGCAAAAGGAGCGTTCATGCATGATGTCCCTGGAATCCTGTTCGACCGCCGCGTGCTGGTGGTTCATAACGGAATGGATGAGGTAAGCGCCGCCGGCCGCGCGACCGCCGCGTTGGTGCAGGATCTGCGAGAGCGCGGCATCGGTGTCATCGACGCCGTGTCGCAGCGCGAAGCCGAGGCGCAGATTGCCACCCATGCGCTGCTGCAGGCGGTGCTTGTCGACTGGGAACTGGTGGGCGCGCCCGAGCATGAGAGTGCGCGCAGTGTTATCGCCGCCGTGCGCGGGCGCGCCGCGCTACTACCGGTGTTCCTGCTTGCTTCCAGCGGCTCGCTTGCGCAGGTGCCTGCCGGTATCCTCGAGCAGGTCAACGACTATATCTGGCTGTTCGAGGATACCCCCGACTTCGTCGGCGGGCGCGTGGCTGCCGCGATCGATCGCTATCGGGCAACGTTGTTGCCACCAATGTTCAAGGCACTGGCTGCCTTTGCCGGCACCTACGAGTACTCATGGCACACGCCTGGGCACAGCGGCGGCACGGCTTTCCTGAAACATCCGGCCGGTCGCGCGTTCTTTGAGTTTTTCGGCGAAGAACTGTTCCGTTCCGACCTGTCGATTTCGGTCGCCGAACTGGGTTCGCTCCTCGACCACTCAGGTCCAATCGGCGAAGCCGAGCGTAATGCTGCACGCATATTCGGTGCGGATCGCACCTATTTCGTCACCAACGGCTCGTCCACTTCGAACCGGGTGATCCTGATGGCCAGCGTAACACGCGATCAGATCGCACTGTGCGACCGCAATTGCCACAAGTCGGTCGAGCACGCGATGACACTGTCCGGCGCAATTCCGACCTACCTGATGCCGTCGCGCAACTACCTTGGCCTGATCGGACCGATTCCCTCACAGCGACTCAGCCCGGCGGCCGTCCACGAAGGCATTGCAGCCAATGCCCTCGTCACGAAGAACATCGATGGCAAGCCAATCCACGCGGTGGTCACGAACTCCACCTACGATGGCCTTTGCTACGACGTGGAGCGTGTCGTAGCGCTGCTCGGAGAATCCGTGGACCGGCTGCATTTCGACGAAGCCTGGTATGGCTATGCGCGCTTCAATCCCCTCTACGCCAGGCGCTTCGCGATGCATGGCAGTCCTGATGCGTCGTCTGGTTCCCGTCCAACGCTTTTTGCGACCCAGTCGACCCACAAGCTGCTGGCGGCGCTGTCGCAGGCATCCTACATTCACGTGCGCAACGGACGTCGTCCGATCGACCACGAGCGCTTCAATCTCGCGTTCATGATGCATGCGTCGACCTCGCCGCAATACGCGATCATCGCCTCGAATGACATTGCCGCAGCGATGATGGATGGCCCCTCGGGTGAAGCGCTGACCGGCGAGTCAATCCGCGAGGCCGTGGCGTTCCGGCAGACCCTGGCCCGGCTTCACGCCGAATTCCAGGCCCGGGGCAGCTGGTTCTTCAATGCCTGGCAACCGGACACGGTTACTGACGCCGAGTCCGGGAAGACGACACCGTTCCACGACGCCGATCCGGAAAGGCTCGCACGAAACCCTGACGCATGGGTTTTGCATCCAGGTGAATCGTGGCATGGGTTTGCCGATCTCGAGGACGGGTACTGCATGCTGGACCCGATCAAGGTTTCGGTCGTTACGCCCGGCATGGAACGTGATGGCACGTTGGCGGCGGAAGGAATTCCGGCCTCGTTGCTCGCCGCCTACCTTGATGCGCAGGGCATCGTCGTGGAGAAGACCACAGACTTTACCAGCCTGTTCCTGTTCTCGATGGGTATCACACGAGGGAAGTGGGGCACGCTCATCAACGCCCTGCTTGGATTTCATCGAGACATGCTCGCGAACACCCCGCTTATCCGGGCCATCCCGTCTCTCGTGACGTCCCACCCCAATCACTACAGCACCCTCGGACTCGCGGACCTCGCAACCACACTGTTCGCAGCGGTGAAAAACTGCCGGACCACCGAGCTTCTGTACGCGAGCTTCGGCACGTTGCCCGCACCGGTCCTGTCCCCGGTGCAGGCTTACGAGCGTGTCGTTAATGGCGATGTCGAATCGCTGACGCTCGACCAGATGGCGGGCCGCACCGTCGCGACCGGTGTGGTCCCGTATCCGCCGGGAATCCCACTGATGATGCCCGGCGAAAACGCCGGCGACGCACAGGGTCCGTTGCTCGGCTATCTCAAGGCGCTCGAGGCGTTCGACGCCGAAATGCCAGGCTTTACCCACGACACACATGGCGTCGAGGTCGAAGCCGGGCGATACCGGATTTTATGCGTGAAGCAGTGAGGGCCGCTACGGTCTTCCACTCCCGCTCGGCTCGAAAGGAACAATCATGACTGACTCGCAAGCGACTTCGAAGGACAACAAGAAGCTAGGACTGATCGCAATGACGATGCTGGTCGTCAGTGCCATGGTCGGCGGCGGCGTATTCAACCTGCCGCAAAACATGGCGCAGTTCGCCTCGCTGGGGGCCGTTCTCATCGCGTGGCTCGTGTCGGGACTCGGCATCTTCTTTCTGGCCCGAACCCTCCAGGTGCTGGCAGACATCAAGCCGGAACTGACTTCGGGGATCTACATGTACTCGCGTACCGGCTTCGGCAAGTACGCGGGGTTCCAGATCGCCTGGGGGTACTGGCTGTCGTCGGCCTTCGGCAACGTTGGCTTCGGCGTGCTGCTGATGGACACGCTTAATGCATTCTTCCCGCCATATTTCAAGGGTGGCAATACATGGCAGGCGGTCATCGTGGCCTCGGTCCTCTTCTGGATCATGAACTGGCTGGTGCTGCGCGGCATCAAGGGCGCAGCGGCACTCAACATCATCGGCACGGTTGCCAAGTTCATCCCAATCGCATTTTTCATTCTGATCGTCGCGTTCTCGATGAAGGCCGGACTGTTTGGCAGCGACTTCTGGGGCCATGTGAGCGCAGCGCCGCCCGCAGGCAAGCCTCTTGGCAGCCTCCTCGCCCAGGTGAAAAGCACAATGCTGGTCACGCTGTGGGTCTTCATCGGGATCGAAGGTGCGGTGGTGATGTCTGACCGGTCCGACGCGAAGACCGTCAGCCGTGCAACGCTGCTGGGCTTCCTTTCCGTCACCGCAATCTACGTTCTCGTCTCGGTCCTGCCGTTCGGCGTTATGTCGCAGGCAAAACTCGCCGCAATTTCACCGCCTGCGATGGCAGCAATCCTTGGCTCGCTGCTCGGCAAGTGGGCCGAATACTTCGTCAACGCAGGCGTCATCATTTCGGTTCTATCCTGCTGGCTCGTGTGGACCATCCTCGTCGCGGAGTTGCCGTGGGCCGGAGCCAGGGATGGATCCTATCCAAAGGTGTTCGCCACGACCAACAAAAACGATGCGGCGTCGGTCTCCCTATGGGTATCCAGTGCGGTGATGCAGGCGATGATGCTCCTCGTCTACTTCTCGAACAACGCCTGGAACGTCATGCTCTCGATCACCGGCGTCATGATTCTGCCCGCGTACATCGGATCAACTGGATATCTGTGGAAGTTGATGGCAACGGGACAGTACCCTCCGACGGCGAAGATCGGTAAGCCGATGGCGCTGGTCTCCAGTGTCCTGGGCACAATCTACGGCCTGTGGCTAGTGTATGCCGCCGGCTTGCAGTACATGCTTGTCGGTGCGGTGTTCTTCGCGCTGGGCAACCTGGTGTTCATCTGGGCCCGCAAGGAACACGCGCCGCACGAGTTTCCGTTTAACAGGATCGAGCTGATCGTGGCCGTAGGAATCGTGGCATTGGGGGTCCTCGCGCTGTGGATGCTTTTCACTGATCATCTAACGCAGGTCTATAAACCCTGACGTGCCTCCTAACAAGGCCCCATGCCCAGGCCAAAACGCAGAGTTAATCTCTAGCGTGAGTATTTTGCCCGGAAAGGTCGTCACAAACGCTATCGCATCGGTCTAAACAGATTTCATTGGGGTGATTTGATGAAGCCACTTAAAGGACACAAAAAGCTCGGCTGGGCGCATTGCTGGACCAGCAGGAAGCAGCGGCGCGTTCTACGCTGGATCGCGCAGGAGGCCAACGCAACGGCGAGCCGCGTGACGAACCCGCAATTCCGGACAGCGGTGATGCTGACCGAGCCTACGCCGAGCAGATAATTGATAGAGACCTCGCTCTGGCGGAACATTCAGCCCATGAACTGGAGAGCGTCGCGAAAGCACGGGGCCGCCTCGGCGCGAACACCTACGGTGTCTGTGTCGGATGTTGCGCGGATATTGCCTTCGAGCGACTGATTGTATGTCCGACCGCAACACGGTGCGAGCGCTGGCAGACCCTGTACGAGCACACACATCAAGGGCTCTCACATCCGTCCATGTAAGGCAGCAATCCGCACTCCATATGGCACTGTACGACCGGATTTAACGGTCGGACCATGACCCCCTTCGCGCGTGGTGAGAATCTGGGATGACTGCGATGGCTAGAAGGTATTGCCTTTTGGGCAACAATTACGCCCCGGCGTATCCGTCGCATGCTGTGTCAGCATTGTTCCACCGAGCTCGAGAATATTTCAACGCCAATCTCTCGATGCTCCGGCAACCTGGCCGTCAGCAGCACCCCGATCTCCTCACCAGAGAGCGACTCCCGCTCAAGCAACGCGTGGGCGAACAGTCTGAGCTGATCGATATGGTCGTTCAGGATCAGGCGCGCCCTTGCCCGCCCTCCTTCGGTGACACGCCGAACCTCCATGTCGATAGCCAGGGCGGTAGCTGGAGACACGTCGGCGGCAGCACCTGAAAACGTCTCCTGCCGACTTTCACAATACACTGGCCCAAGTGTTTCGCTGAACCCGAACTCGGTCACCATGCGCCGCGCCAGCAGCGTCGCCTGGCGGATGTCATCACTGGCGCCAGTGGTGACCTCGTCTGCGCCGTAAATCAGTTCTTCGGCGACGCGCCCACCGAACATCATTGCGATCTTCGACTCGAGCTCCCTCCTGGAGAAGGAGTGCCGATCCCGCTCCGGCAACGACATGGTGACGCCTAGAGCACGCCCCCGTGGCACGATGCTGACCTTATGGAGCGGATCATGTCCCGGCGAGTGGAACGCGACCAGTGCATGCCCCGCTTCGTGATAGGCCGTCATTTCCCGCTCTTCTTTGGTGAGTGTCAGCGAGCGCCGCTCCGCGCCCATCAGAACCCTATCTCTGGCGTGCTCGAAGTCGGTTCCCGTTACGTGTGGGCGATCGCAGCGAGCGGCCAGCAGCGCAGCTTCGTTGACAAGATGGGCGAGATCAGCACCCGAGAATCCAGGCGTGCCGCGCGCGAGGGTCAAGGCAGTGACATCAGGCCCGAGGGGTACCTTGCGCATATGTACCTTGAGAATTTTCTCGCGCCCCAGCACGTCCGGGTATGAAACCGTCACCTGACGATCGAACCGACCGGGCCGGAGCAGCGCCGGGTCCAGCACATCCGGCCGATTGGTCGCAGCGATCACGATGACGTCTTCGTTGGCTTCGAACCCGTCCATCTCGACCAGAAGTTGGTTCACTGTCTGCTCGCGCTCGTCGTTACCCGTGCCCACGCCCCGGTGGCGGCCAACGGCATCAATCTCGTCGATGAAAATGATGCAGGGTGCGTTCTTCTTGCCCTCGCTGAACATATCGCGTACCCGCGCCGCGCCTACGCCGACGTACATCTCGACGAAATCCGATCCGGAGATGGTAAAGAACGGCACACCCGCTTCACCAGCGACAGCGCGCGCCAACAGCGTCTTGCCGGTGCCCGGTGGCCCGACCAGCAGCACGCCCTTGGGCACCCTTCCGCCAAGTCGCTGGTATTTCGCCGGGTTCTTGAGGTATTGAACGATCTCTGACAGTTCCTCCTCTGCTTCTTCGATTCCGGCAACATCGGCGAACGTGATACGGTGCGAAGTCTGAGTCAACAAACGCGCCCGGGAATGACCAAAGGAAGTATTAACACCGCCACCGCGCGTCGCCCCTCGCCGCATCAACAGAATCGTGCCCGCGATAACCAGGCCCAAAGATAGCAAAGTCATTAGAAGACCGTTCGATATCCAGCCGTCGTCATCTGATGCGATAGTTACGCGTACGTGGTGACTGACGAGACTCGCAATCACGCCGGCGTCACCAGGAACGATTACACGAAATCTGGTGCCATCCTTGAGTGCTCCGTAGGCGACGTGACCCGCGACGGTCACGTCGGCCACCTCGGCCCGGTCTATGTGAGACAGGAAATCCGAATAGACCATTACGATCGCCGACCCCCCTTGTACCCTTGGCGCAGGGACTCCAGCATCTTGTGCCGTGCCCATGGCCGTCGTTGCCTCTGATGCGACGTCTTTCGAATCCGATTGCGCGTAGGCGGAGCCGTCTAGTATCGATACCGCAGCGATCATCCCAATTGCGAGTGCGCTGCCCAGGCTGCATTTTCGCATCAGTCTCACTCCCTCTACATGCGCTCGGAAACCATCAAGAATGGCGAAAAGCCGCGATGACAGCAAAGCAGTTTAATAAGTTGGTTCACCCACCTCGTGGGTGTCGTACGACTTGTTATGAGGCAGAGGCATCACATTTTCCGATGAAGGCTTCGCTCACTGCAGGAAAAAATACGCTGTGAATCGCCCAACTGGCGACGCCAACGCCGTGATATCCGAATCAGCGGCTCCGTTGCATTACGCGGCTTAAAGGAAATAAGGCGCCTGTATGGTGAATCGGCGCACGATCGGAGCGACGGTATGATCGGCTATTGCCCCGTTTTCGACAGGGTTGCGTTCCAGTAAGCGTCCACCTTTTGACTCTCCTGATCGAAATGTCCAGCAATCTTGAACTGGTCATTTTTTACCTGAGGTGCGGCATCCATGGCGCTCCTGGTGGTGTCCAGTACGAGCAGACTCACGTTCGGCGTCGCCTTGAAGTCCTCCCACGGAACCGGAACATATTTTTCGTCGATTCCAAACACACCACCACGGCCGATTACCAGATACGCGATCTTGCCCGTCTGAGGGCTCATCACAAGATCATCAATGCTGCCAAGAGGTTCGTTCCGCGGATTGCGCACCTCCGTTCCGAGCAACTCATCTGAGCGGAATGCGATATTCTGGCCTGCGACCGGCTTTGCGGCGGCGAGCTGCCGCTGTTGCCATTCCGGTGGGTCTGCCAGTGCCGCTCTCCCACTGTGCTGATCAATCACATAGCTTTTGTATAACTCGCGGGTGGTGCCAAGCAGCTTTTCACATGACTGCTCCTGACCATGTCGGGCAAGTATGGTGGCAGAGGCCATGAGAACGCGGACGTTGTATCCCGGCCGGGCGTTCCGGTAGGCGTTAGCAGCCGACTGCGGCTTGTCGCCCCCTGTGTGCCCGTACCACCCGTACCCCAAACCGCCGGCCGGATAGCCATAGGCGTATTGAGACCCGCCCACCCAGTAGCCGTCTTTCGCCATCTGATTGCTGAAGGCGCTTAGATCCCGCAGGCATTGACCCGCAGGCTTTGCGAATGCAACATCCATCCCATCGGGGGGCGCGGCGCTTGTCGGGTCGAGCGTCAGAGGCTGAGCGGCAAGCACCTGGCCTGCCAGCCCGAGGCAGACGGACGCAGACACGGAACTTAACAGAATCAAGCGTTTCATTTGTTCCGTCTCCTTGTTGCCGCATTGATCGCCTGACGGGCTAGAGTGCCGGCGCACAGCCGATGATTCGATCATAGTTGCTGTGGGATCAGGTCGAAAGAATCGGAAACTACTCAGACCTGAGCGCATCGCGGACAGACTGGATCCGAAGCTCGCGGAAGTCTCAAGCAGCGGCCGCCGCATGTCTCGACACCAGACGACCGACGCCCGATATTGACGACGCTCGTCCCATTTTCCGAGTCTCTCGTGCCGTCGGAAATGGCGCGCGGAGGTGGTGTGCCGGATTCCGTCGACTTGAGCCGACTCGCCGACGGCGAAGTGACGCCTTTGGCATAACGACGCGCGGCGGTATTTGTCGTCAACCACCCGGACTTGCGGCATTCCGACCCGCCTATTCCGCCGTCAGAAACTGTCAAGTTACCCGGGCATATCCCAATATAAGAGAACACAGCAATTGCGCGATTGTGGCATCGAGCATCGCCGGCCCATCGTGATTTTCTGCAAACATCGGAACGGCCGCATTGAGGGTAAAGCGGGACACATCCCTGTTTCCCTCTTTCAGAATAACGCTGCCATCCAGCTTAAGTATCGCGGTGAACTCGCGCGACCCGACCTTCTGCGAGATCTGCATACCGGTGTTGTCCTCCGACCAATACCCATCCTTGCCATAGTGTTGATGAAGCATCACTTCATGCGCGCGGTCCGGCGGAATGGATTCGTCTCGTGGAGGGCTATTTTTGATTTCTGCACGGGTGAGTGTTGTAGAAACGGCGGATCCAATCCAATCGACGAGTTCAATCCATTTCGTCGCTAACAGCACTTCCTTGCCACCAGGCCACCAACTCCGGGTATCGACAGTCAGGTAGCGGATAACCCACACTGCATCGTCGAAGATGAAGCCCGAGACGTGACCGATGTTGCCGTCGACAGCCTCAATGTGATACCCCGTCACTGCTTTCGTGCTGCGTAGATGAACGTCGGCGGGTGGATCATAGCCTTCCCAATCGAGTCGCGCGCGTGCTTCCGCTGCAACGGCAGTTTCAGAGTCTCTGACGCCGAAGTCCGGACGCCCGTCCGCCCCCCACAGAGATGCCCCCGCCCAATATCTCGGATACCCGTAGTAGTTCAGATATTGACTTTCGTGCTGCCGTGACACAGGGATGTTCGTGTCGATATCCGGACTGTCCTTGATCTGCTGACGGGTGAGATCAACGTGCACGACGCCCGAACCTGGTTCCCAGTGCTTGATCGAATACGGCGAAATCAGTACCTTTCGTTCATTGATCCAGCTTCCCGTCCCGACCACGAGATAACGTACACCCCACGCCTCGTCGTCGAAATATGCCTGCTCGACTGTTCCGATATCGCCATCAAGCGCAGCAACCGTACATCCATAGATACTCTCAATACTTCTCAACATTTTCGGTGCTCCTTATTGGGAGGGCGAATGACCGTTTGGGGGGGGTGAAAATATCCTCTGAATACCGCAGGTTAATCCGGGGACATGATCCAGATCGAACAGCGGAAGATCACCATTTCATCCTTGCCATTTCCAGTTGCATATCTCCGGCATGTCCAGTCCGTGTCTATCGATGTAATGCTTATGCTCGATAAGCTTGTCTTGCATCTGCTGTTTCAGGTACGCACCTTTCGACCCCAGACCAGACACGCGATCGATCACATCCTGCACCAGATGAAATCGGTCCAGGTCATTCTGCACGCGCATGTCGAAGGCCGTCGTGATGGTGCCCTCCTCCTTGTATCCGCGGACGTGCAGGTTGCGGTTGGTCCTGCGATATGTCAGCCGGTGCACCAGCCAGGGGTACCCATGAAAGCCAAATATGATGTGCCTGTCTTTCGTAAACAGCGAGTCGTAGTCCTGATCGCTCAAACCGTGCGGGTGCTCAGTACAAGACTGAAGCTTCATCAGATCGACCACGTTGACAACGCGAATCTTGAGCTCGGGCAGATGCTCACGAAGTATGGAAACGGCGGCGAGAATTTCCAGCGTAGGTGTGTCGCCGCAGCAGGCCATTACAACATCTGGCTCGACGTCCTGATCGTTGCTCGCCCATTGCCAGATGCCCACGCCTTCCGTGCAATGCACGACGGCCGCCTCCATCGTGAGCCATTGAGGCAGCGCATGTTTGCCGGCCACCACCACATTGACATAGTTGCGACTGCGCAGACAGTGATCGACCACAGACAACAGGCAGTTCGCGTCAGGCGGCAGATAAACGCGAACGATGTCAGCCTTCTTGTTGATTACATGATCGATAAACCCGGGGTCCTGGTGCGTGAAACCATTGTGGTCCTGCTGCCAGACATGCGAGGCGAGTAGATAGTTTAGCGAGGCGATCGGGCGACGCCATGGCAGTTCCCGGGTGACTTTCAACCATTTAGCGTGCTGGCTGAACATCGAGTCGATAATACGGATGAACGCTTCATAGCTGTTGAATAGTCCATGTCTTCCGGTTAGCAGGTAGCCTTCCAGCCATCCTTCGCATTGATGCTCGCTGAGCATCGAGTCCAGCACGCCACCGGAAGGCGCGAGAAATTCGTCACTGCTCAGCTGACGCGCGTCCCACTGTCGTTTGGTTACCTCAAAGACAGAGCCAAGCAGGTTCGACAGTGTTTCATCGGGCCCCACCACGCGGAAGTTGCGTTGGTCCTCATTCAGACTTGCCACGTCACGCAGAAATTTTCCGAGCACTAGCGTATCTTGTGCGTTGACGGCACCGGGCGCAGGAATGCCGACGGCATGCACACGAAAATCCGGCATTCTTAAGTCACGTAATAGCAGGCCACCGTTGGCATGCGGGTTTGAACCCATTCGCCGGTCCCCTTTCGGCGCGAGTTCAGCCACTTCTGGTATGAGTCGGCCACCTTCGTCGAACAGTTCCTCGGGCTTATAGCTTTTCATCCAGCTTTCGAGCAACTCGACATGACCAGGATGCTCCGAATCCACCAGTAGCGGAACCTGGTGCGACCGGAAAGTGCCTTCGATCTGCAATCCGTCAATGACCTTGGGTCCGGTCCACCCCTTCGGGGACCTGAGAACGATCATCGGCCAGCTCGGACGTGCGACGTCGTTCGTTTCCCGCGCATGCCTCTGGATTGCCTCAATGTTACTGACGACCTTTTCCAGGGTCGTGGCCATGAGCTCGTGCATCTTCTCCGGCTCGTCTCCCTCAACGAAGTAAGGCGTCCATCCACAGCCACGAAAGAACTGGTCCAGTTCCTCATGTCCAATGCGAGCTAGCACGGTCGGATTGCTTATCTTGTAGCCATTGAGGTGCAAGATCGGCAGAACCACACCGTCGGTGATCGGATCGAGCAGTTTGTTGGATTGCCACGCCGTCGCTAGCGGTCCCGTCTCCGCCTCGCCGTCGCCGACTATACAAGCGGCAATCAGCCCGGGATTGTCGAACACGGCTCCAAATGCATGGCTTAACGAATAGCCAAGTTCGCCACCTTCGTGAATCGATCCTGGGGTCGTCGGCGCGACATGACTGGAAATGCCGCCGGGCCATGAAAATTGTGTGAACAGCTTCTTGAGGCCAGCCTCGTCCTGGGTGATCTCTGGATAAACTTCACTCCACGTTCCTTCAAGGTAGACATTGCCGACGAGTGCCGCACCTCCGTGCCCAGGCCCCGCGACGTAGAACATGTTCAGATCGTATTTCTTGATGATGCGATTCAGATGCACATAGATAAAGTTCTGGCCCGGAACGGTCCCCCAATGGCCAACCACCAGCGGCTTGACGTGCGACAGGTTGAGCGGTTCCCGAAGCAATGGATTGTCATAAAGATAGATCTGACCGACCGACAGATAATTGGCAGCGCGCCAGTAACAATCCAAGCCTCTGATCTGTTCAGGCGTCAACGTCTGTGCTTTCATGATTGCGGCTTCCGGTGTTGGTAGCGAGCGGCGATCGATCTCCGCCCTTGAAACTTTCAGCCCGAACCACGAAGCGTTGCAGCGGACGTTTTGGTCACGGCGAGCTCACGGTTTCTACTGCCTTATATCTTGGCCATCTCTGACTTCATTGCGTTGTATTCGGCCAGCTCTATGTCTCCGCGGGCGTACCTCTCATTGAGAATATCGAGGGCCTGCTTACGTGGCTGCTGCCCATAGTTTCTGTGAGCGCGATAGGTATAGCCCCAATTCCCGAAGCTTGAAAAAATCAGCATGAACACGGCGAACCACAAAAACCATCCCCAGCCAAAATACCAGTCGTTCCAGTAATAATGTGACATTTGTATCTCCTTCGTATTCAGCAAACTGCAAGGCAACGGTGTGAAGGGGAGTTCCCTGGTCACCGGGGCACAACATATGAGAAACTTCAATCGGCTCTGCTGCGCGAGGACTTTCCGCTCTCGTGCAAATGGCTGGCAGATCGACAGATCAAACCATGGTGGCAGAAACATCCACACTTGAATGATCCGCTTTTCCAAGGGCGAGTTCTGTCCACTACCGGACAGTCCGTGATGAAGGGAAACCCATAGCGACGAATTTCCTTCGGGAGAAGACAGGGTAGACGGACCTGGCGGAGAAACCGCTGTGATGCAGTATTCGACTCATGACAGGCACTTTCGCCCAGGCGCGAAAATCACTGGCAAGGCATCCAATCTGACGTAACTTCATAGCATTAATCGGCGATGCCACCTTCATGCAATGAGTCTGTGTACCGGGCTGCCGGATGTCACTGCACACTAACGTACAGACCAAACGCGCCTTACGTGAGACAGTATCCTCGTCCCGTTGGTTTGCCTCGACGCTATAAAAAGCGAACGTTTCGACAGACCGCCGCCTGCGATCCGAAAGACGACATACCGCCGGTCGGGTGTGTCTCCGCCTTGGTTCGGTTGACGCGATTCATGGAGGCGCTCCTTACGATACTTTTCTAACCGAAGCAAGGAGGTTTGCACCATGAACAGCATAAAAGAATCGGCACTCGCTCGCCGCCCGACACTGGCTATGTCAGTGACAGCTTGCGCGTGCGTGGTCTTCTCTGGTTCGCTACTCGCCGCACAGCTGTCAGATGCCAGCGCCGCACCAATCCAGAAAAGCGCAAGCACCTCGAGGCCGGACATGAAGCCGGCGCAAAAATGTTTGAACGATCTGCGCGCTTTCGACAGCCAGATGAGAAAGAACGGTTATTGGCTACGCGGGGGCGGTTACGGCTTCGGCTATGGCGATGGGTCACCGATGTACGGCTACGGCACCGGCGAACCGGACACGTTGCCACCAAGCCGCGGCAGCACTCCAAACGGTCTTCCGCCCGACGGTTCCTACCGGTCAGCTCGCCCCGCTTACGAAGTACGAACGCTGATGACATCGGCCAACATACTCGCCCGACGTGGCGAGCAACAGGATTGCGAGTCGTTACTGACGGCGAGCCGCGCGATCTACAAAGGTTACTCGGCAGATATGGGCCACGCTGATCGTTCGGCGGGTGGCACGCCGGATTGGAGGATTCGCCAGATCGCAAGTGCCCAACCCGTCGCAGGTGATGGCAACTCTTTCCGGTCCGCCGAATTGATTGGCACCAGCGTGGTCAACCTGCAGAGTGAGGATCTTGGAAGCATCAACGACATTGTCCTGAGTCCGCAGACAGGCAAGATTGCGTATCTTGTAGTAGGTCGAGGCGGTATGTTTGGAATTGACGAAAAAAATGTTCCCGTGCCATGGGCTGATTTCAAGGCAACCGAGGGGGTCACCATGCTGGTGCTCGATACGACCAAAGGCAAGATGGACGCGGCTCCCGAGGTCAAGAAAAACGTATTCGCAGCGCACGGGAATTTCCAGCAGCAGAGTCAGAAAATAGATAAATATTGGAGCGCCCAGTTATCCAATTGAAGCCTAAAGAATCGCGAATGTTAACGGGCGACCGTCTCAGGCACATCGGCTGGCGGATTCTGACGCGGTGCCTCGCGATCTTCCGGGTCAATTGAGATGCGGAGGGTTTCCGAAGAGTTGAGCCGAAACTCTCTATCGCTGACGACGAGTTTCATTGGCTGCCCCCCTTCCAGAGTGACCTCCAGACTTGCCATGGCCCGTGTAATCCCGAGGTGGAGACGTCGGCCGCGCCACTGCACCCTGAACACAAGCCTTTTCCAACCTGGCGGAAGTCTGGGGTCCAGACTGAGGTGATCGGCGTTAAACGATAGGCCGGCAAAACCGTATACGGCCATGAGCCATATCCCACCCAAACCCGCTATGTGCACGCCACCATCGATGGCAGCCTCGCTATCGTCAAGGTCGATTGCCGCCGTCCCACTGAAAAAATCCATTGCGACCTCGCTTTGTCCAAGCCGGGCGGCGACGATTCCATGCATGGCACGGCTCAACGAACTCCCGTGACCACAGCGTTTGGCATAGTAGTCGAAGTTCTTCGCGTCCGAGTCGCCGTTGAACTCGTCCGGAAGAAGCGCCAGCAGCGCCACGACGTCTGCCTGCTTGATCACTTGCGACTTTTGGGTGCGCTCGCGGCCGAGCACCACATCCATAGGGACTGAACGCCCCACATAGTTGCCGAGATCGATGTCTTCGAGCGCAAAAAAACCTGCAAATTGTTCGAAAAGTCCGGTCGATGAATCAAAGCCCGTCACCACCATGTCGGCAATGATGCGCCATTGCTTCAGCTCGCCCTCATCCAACCCGATACGACCCGAGAGATTTTCCCAAGTTTGGGGCCAGCGCTCGCGCAATAACGCGCTGGTGTCTAGCGCGCGTCGAATGTTCCAGCGTGCCATGACATTGGTAAATGCGTTATCGTCAATCGACTCATGATATTCGTCGGGACCGATCACACACCGGATATGCCAGTGACCGTCAGCGTCTGCCTTTGCGCGGCTTGACCAGAAACGCGCGGTCTCGAAGAGGATCTCCGCGCCGGCCTCGCGAAGAAAAATCTCGTCGCCAGTCGCCAGCCAGTACTGCCAGACCGCGTAGGCGACGTCTGCGCTGATGTGCTGCTCCTCCTTGCCACACCGCACGTCGACAACTTTACGATCCGGGCCGATAACCTTCGATGGGGATACCTCGGCGCCCGTGTCAGCGGATTCCCATGCGTAAAGCGCTCCTTTGCAACCCATTCCGGTGGCCTTTGACCGCGCGCCGTCAAGCGTGCGAAAGCGGTACATCAGCAGCGCCCGGGCCGCTTCCGGCCAGGTCAGAATGTAGAACGGAAGCAGATAGATCTCCGTGTCCCAGAACACGTGTCCCCGATAGTCGTCGCCGGTCAACGCGCGTGCGGCAATCGAGACACGCTCGTCGGCGGGGTTTGCCGCTCCGTTCAGGTGGTAGATCGCGAACCGCACCGCCTGCTGTGCGGCGGGATCTCCCTCTATCTCGACATCGCTGGCGTCCCAACGGGCCGCCCATGCCTCCTCATGAGCCGCCATGACACCAGACCAACCCAGCTTACGTGCGACGCCAAGCGCAGCTTGCGCTTCCTGGCTCGAGTCGACGCTTTCCATATCGCCCCGCGTGATGGAGACCAGACGCTCCAGCGAACCGATCTGTCCTCGTTGGGATTTCCAGGTCCAAGACCATGCGAACGGTGCAGAACAGGTAGCGGGAACATCCCGCCCCTCGAACTGCAGCGTCAACCCCGCAGCAATCGCAAGATGCTTGCCGGTAGAGATCGCGTGCCATATGCCCAACCCGGATTCGATCCGTTCAGACTTGAGCCCGATATTCAGGCTCTCGAAAGACGCGTTGAGTGTGACCTCGATCCCTGCCTGCTCGATCTCCAACTCGAGGAGTTGCAGGCCGATTGAGCGTTGGCCGAGCGAGACGATGTGCGCACTGCGCAGCCGCACGCCTACGCCTGCCGAGTTCGAAAGACGGTCCTCGGTAATTAGCGTACCCCGCCTCATGTCGAGAATTCGTCGCTGCGAATCCCCGTCGCCGGGTCGGTGCACGAGCGGCTCGCTATCCAGCAATATATGCACCTGAAGCCAGTCGGGGGTAGCGACAAGCCCTGGTATTGCCTGTTCGTCATCCGGCGTATCAAACAGCCCCGCAACCAGCGTACGCGACGTGTCTACCCAGCGACCGCCGCGATGAATTGCCCGCGCACCTCGCACGCCCAGAAAGCCGTTGCTGATGGCAAAACGCGCTCCCCGGCTCGTTTCGCGCAGTGGATCGTAGCCGCCCTCCTCCATGATCCAGTCGCGATTGCTGGTTGGCGTCAGTGTCTGGTCCATACTCTGCGGGGTTGTCATGGCGCTTTCCGGCGGAGCCGGCCCTTAGACGATTGATCGATAACGACTTCATCGCGAGTGGTCACGATAAGCGTGGCACCGACAGCGGATAGAAGACCAGCGTCAGCAAGGCGTGCCACGACAAGCGCCGCCATACCCCCAGCGCGGGCAGCTTCGATACCAGTTGGCGCGTCTTCCATCACGAAACAGCTCCTCGGCGTTTCCAACAGCTCTTTTGCTGCGAGCAGCAAAATTTCGGGGTTCGGCTCTCCCTGCGGCAAATCGCGACAGCAGACTTTAGCCCCGAACGCATCAAATAAAGAGTGCCCCACGTCTCGGCGAATCTTCCGCATCATGGCGTTGGCATCCTTCAACGAGGACGCCGCCGTAACAGGCCATCCGAGCGCCCTTCCCGCTACGACCAACCGGATCGCATCAGGGAAGGCGGTCATCGCGCCCGCTTCAATCACTTGCTCGGCGCGCCGCTGCTTTGCCTGCGCATGGACGGACGCGAAGTGTTCGGCATTGGGCACTCCCAATGCCCACAGGGCCGGCCAATGCGCCGCTCAAGCGCGGCCTACCCGCCACCTGCGATTGGTACATCCTGGTGTTAAAACGCGCCTTCTCGCGAGGGTCGTCAAGGGCTTCGCGCCATGCGCGCTCGTGAGACGAAGCCAGCAGCAGTCCGTCAACGTCGAAAATGACTGGGGAGAGCTCTCGTGTCACCTCTGCGTTAGGCGTTAGAGACTCGTTTATATGCATGATTGAGAACCTTTGTGGACGGAGGTCGAGGAAGCGAATTCTTCCAGCACGGATTCAATCGTCGTCCACAAGACGGACTTCACCATATAGGTAGGCAGACTACTGGCGCACAGACAGTAACGATAGGGTCGGAAACTACTCAGACCGAGGGCAGGCAATCAACGTTGATCGATTCATCGTAACGTTGGCGTAGAACCCGTTCGTTGCCCAGCATCCTCATCGGCGAAACACGCGTTCCATCGGAGCTTCATCTTGAATAGTACGGTCATCTGAGAAAAGACGGCGCTCTTCTCTTAAGGCGGAGCTTGCCCGCTAGCGTACAGACCGATTGTTTGCTATGTAGGACACTCAGGCGGAGTGAAAATAACCATCATTCAAGTCCGAAGGCCGACCAACACGGAGGACAGGCTATCTGCGCAACGTCCAGCATCGAGAATTGAATTCCGGCGAGCGGACGTGTCGCCATACATAGTGGGTTTGCCTGGAGAGTTATCGATGAGAATCGCACAAATAGCGCCACTGCACGAGGCAGTGCCTCCTCTGCTTTACGGCGGTACCGAACGCGTGGTTTCTTACCTCACCGATGCACTTGTTGACCTGGGGCATGAGGTGACGCTGTTCGCTACCGGAGACTCTCGCACGAAGGCCACCCTTGAGGCAGTCTGGCCACGAGCATTGCGCCTCGACTCGACGATACTCGACGCAATGGCGCCGCATGTGGTTCTGTTGGAAAGGGTAAGGCAGGTCGCCGACGAGTTCGATGTACTCCACAGCCACCTCGGCTATCTGCCGTTCTCGCTGTTTTCCGAGATCGACGTCCCATTCCTGACGACGCTTCATGGACGCCTCGATCTCCCGGAACTACAACCCGTATTCAAGGCATTCCCGGCAGCGCCAGTCATCTCCATCTCCGACTCCCAACGCCTGCCCCTACCGCAGGCGAACTGGCTCAACACGATCTATCACGGCCTGCCGGAGGATTTGCTGAGGCCGACCAACTTGACAAAGCCTGCATACCTCGCCTTTCTGGGACGTGTCTCCCCCGAAAAGGGCATCGATGCAGCCATCACAATCGCGGTAGAGAGCAGGATGCCGTTAAAGATTGCAGCCAAGGTGGACAAGGTTGACTACGACTACTTCAAGGCAAAAATCGAACCGTTCCTTTCCCTACCCGATATCGAATTCATCGGTGAAATCGCCGAGGATCAGAAAGCAGAGTTTCTGTCCGGTGCCAAAGCACTGCTGTTTCCAATCGACTGGCCCGAACCGTTCGGCCTGGTGATGATTGAGGCGATGGCGTGCGGCACACCGGTGATTGCATTTAATCGTGGCTCCGTGTCAGAAGTCATCGATCATGGCCTGACTGGTTACATCTGCGAAGATATCAACGGTGCGATTTGCGCACTGAAGCGCCTCGACGAACTGTCGCGCGCTGAAATCCGCGCGCAGTTCGAATGCCGATTCAGCGCCAAGGTGATGGCGCAGCACTATGTTGAGGCCTACGCAGCCCTGTCTCAGCGTTCCATGGCCCCCGCCGTACGACGTGCCGCGGCTACCGGTTGAGTTCATGAATCGCGTAAGCTCACCGCTACGATACGGCCCTGGAACCGAGACTTCCTCCGCTCAATCAGTCCACATCTCAGCCCTCCGAATCGGCAACTGTCTATGTGCGCCAGACCGCCCTCGTCCGGTCCAGCTGCTGCGCTGAATGTAGAGGATCGTGGTCCAATGAGGCTTAATGTCCCAAACCAGGCAGCCTGAAAGCACAGACCCTTCGAGCGAAGCAACAGCACAACGAGTTCCTCTCACGTGCGCTACGCGCCGTTGAAATGATTTTTCCCCATGCTGAACACGCAGACCAAGGTTGTTTGGACAGAATCGCAGTCCGGCCACACAATGACCCGGCGACGCCGAAAAATTTGCCTCGATCCTGACAGATTGACCTCTCGACCCAACTCCACTCATCTGGCCTCGGCGCTGCGGGTTGCGTGTCAGCGCTTCACGGCGCGTGGGAAGTCCACAATGTCGGTGCTTGGCGCTGCCATGCGTAAGCTCGTACATGTGTCCTTCGGCGCCTTGAAAACTCGACAGCGTTACCAGGCGAACTACCTCGCGAGCGCTTCAGCGCGAATACAACATCTCTACGAGATCCGGGGTGGTTCGGAGGTTCCAGATCCATTCACGCATCGCCTCATGATCGAAGTTCTATGCGGCGGTCTTTAACGGCGTAACTAATGGTGCTGACGGAAGTTCATGCCCGGAGATCGCCAGCGCGAGGGCAGGATTGAGACTATCCACCATGGAGCTTGGCAGGAGGATCGTCGCACCGCGCTCTTTGGTTGTCTCGTAAATAATGTTCATTGCGCGCAGTTGCAACGCTCCCGGCTGACTTTCATATACTCGCGCAGCTTCGACGAAATTTGAAGCGATGGCGGCTTCCGCCGAGCCGAGGATCACACGAGCCTGCTTTTCGCGCTCGGCCTGCGCCTGGCGCGACATCGCGTCCTGTAAAGCTTCCGGGATAGCGACGTCACGAATCTCGACTGAGCCGACTGCGATGCCCCACTCCGCCGTCTACCCGCCGATCTCGTCACGCAGGTGTGCATCCGCCGCAGTCCGATCCGAAAGTAAAGTCGAAAGCATCGATGATCCGATCAACTCGCGCAACGTCGTCTGCGCTACGCGATCAATCGCCTGGCGGTAGTCCGTAATGGAGAGCGCCGCTTTCTGCGCGTCGCATACGTGCCAGAAGATTATCGCGTCGACATTGACCGGCACTGTATCCTCCGTCAGCGCCTGTTCCGCGTTAAACGCAGTTGTTTGGATGCGTTCGTCTATAACTGCAACTACCGTGTCCAGAATGGGAATAATCATGAAGAATCCCGCCCCTTTTACGCTCTGCAGCTTACCGACACATAAGATCACGAATTTTTGCCAGACATTAGCAACTTTCACCGACATGGTGATGAAAATCGCGACTAGAAATGGAGAGATCGCCATATATACATTCATGAATGCCGCCGCTGCAATAGCCGCCACCATGAACAAAGTGGACAAAAGTAAGGTAATCGGATTCATGGCGAGTGTACCTCTGAAAAAGGAGGTCGTTGACGCGGAAAATCCGGTTTGATCGTCTCGTGCACGGCTATTATTTAGACTTGGAAAAGGGGAGCTTCCGAGTCAAAGACTAGTGTGCACGCAGCGGCGTTGAAGGTCGGTATGCTGCCGTACTGGCGCCACAGCACAACCACTTCGGGGTCCCATTACGGAGGGAAACGTCTCAATCACGTTCAGCTAAGGGGCAACCTCGCCGAGGTGAGCTAGCAGCGCTTCAGTATCATCCTCTGACCAATACTTATCCTTTCCGTAAAATCCGTGCAGCGCTTTTTCATAGCTTCGGGCGAGCGGAGCCGCCTCGTCATAAGCGGGACTGCTCCTTATCGCTTCGCACGTGAGTTCTGTTGTGACAGTGGAGTCGAACCAGTTGGTCTGGCGAATCCATTGGGTTGAAAGTAAAACCTTACTGCCACCCGGCCACCAGTTCCGCGTATCAACGCTGAGGTACCGGATTACCCACGCAGTATCGTCAAAAATGAAACCGCAAACATGACCAATATTGCCGTCCACGGCCCTGACACGACAACCGCTCACTGCAGCAGTACTGCGCAGGTGAATATCGGCCGGTCGATCTGGATCTGACCTCCCGTCCGCACGCCCCTCCGGGTCAAAGCGCGGCGCGTCGGTCGACCCCGGGAACGCGGGATAGGCACCAGGCCCCCACAAGTTCGCACTGCCCCAGTACCTCGGATAGCCGTAGTAAAGGAGGTGGCTTGTTTCATACTGACGAGACACCGGCTTATCTGTATCGATATCCGGGCTGTCCCTCACCTGTTGCCGTGTAAGATCAACGTTCACGGCACCCGAGTCCAGGTCCGACTTTTTGATCGAATACGGTGAAATCAGCACCTTTCGTTCGCCGATCCAGTTTCCGACATCAACAACCAGATATCGTATCCCCCAAACCTCGTCATCAAAATACGCCTGTTCGACGGTTCCGATGTCTCCATCAAGTGCCGCGACCGCGTATCCGTGAAGACTGTCAATGCTTCGCAGCATTCGGTTGCTCCTATGAACAGGTTGAGTCCCCGTCGCCTTGTATGCCTGCGCGCCTAGGAAGGTATCGCGTCATTAGACCAGTATCCGTCTTTCCCATAATGCTTATAGAGGCTTGCTTCATAGCTACGATCCAGCGGAGAATCGCCATCGTAAGTTGGGCTACCTTTGATCGCCTCACACGTGAGTCTGGTAGAAACGGTAGAGCCGATCCAGTCGATCTGTTCAATCCATTGCGCTGCGAGCAGCACCTGCTTGCTACCGGGCCACCAGTTTTTCGTATCAACGATCAGATAACGAATCGCCCAGGCTACGTCGTCGAAGATGAAGCCGCAGACATGGCCGATGCGGCCGTCACCGGCCTCGATGTGATAGCCCATGACGGCCTTCGAGCTTCGAAGATGAACGTCTGCAGATGCGCTGTCAGCTTCCTGCTCGTGCCGGATACGCACCGCCGACTCCATCCCGATGCTCGATACCATCGACCCGTATCCGGGATAAGCCCCAACGCCCCAAAGATATGCGCCGCCCCAATAGGTCGGATATCCGTAGTAACCGAGGTATTCAGTCTCATGCTGACGCGATACCGGCTTATCCGTGTCGATATCGGGACTGTCCTTTATCTGTTGTCGTGTCAGGTCGACCGCGATCGCGCTCGAACCCGTTTCCGGATGCTTAAATGAATACGGCGAAATCAGTACCTTTCGCTTATTCATCCAGCCTCCGGTTTCCACCACAAGATAACGTACTCCCCATGCCTCGTCATCGAAATAGACCTGGTCGATGCTGCCAATCTCCCCGTCCCGGGCTGCAACGGGGTTTCCGTAGAGGCTTTCCAAAGTTCGCAACATCCTGACTTCTCCTTCATCCGTTCACGTGTCCCACTGCCGACCGTTGGCTTGCTAAAGTGACTTCAACCGGGTCACCTTCGTGTCGTCGAGTGACACGCCCGCCATCAGCCCGTCGTTCGTCAAGACAAATGCATCCGCCTGACTACTGGCGGTGCTCGTGTCGACTTCGCCATTTGCGCCAATCTTCAGTACTGCAACAGATGCGTCGCCTTCGGCAGACCAGCCCTGGCTATTCCGAAACCGGTTGAGAGCGTCATCTGTCATGAAAATGAAAACGATCGCCATCGATTGCGCACCGATCTGCCAGCCTATCGAAGCCGTTGCCGTACTGTAGTAGCCGACCGTGCGCCCACCCATGCGTAGTGCGCCCTCGCCGTACTGCCCGCCAACGCCTATGCCAGCGTCAATGACTGACGGGAACACAAGCACACCACGGGCCTCGGAGACCAGTTCGCGTGATCCGTTGGCGGAAGTGAAGAGGCGGGTCAACGTCGAGTCAACCCCAGCGTTGATCGTTTGACGACTGTCGGTCTGTCCGCCAGTCGTGTCGGACATGCCCGTCGTCGTGCACCCTGAAACCGCGAGTGCAATGGTCAGGATTGACCCGGACGTACTGAATATGAAATTCCGTCGTAGCATCACTGGCTCCTGAATAGGTCCACCGTACGTTAAAGCTACGCCATGACCTGAAGGGATGCGGTACGACAGCGTACAAACTTTCAATTCAATCGAAAGGTGTTCGTGCCGTTGCGCTCAGTGCTTCACTTTTCAAGCCGCTTTCGTATCGCTAGCAGTTCATGCCGTCGCTCCTCGCTGACTTCTGGATAAGACATCTTGAGTCCTTCGAACGTATTCAGAACGATCTGCGAGACTATCAGTCGAGCGTTTTCCTTATCATCCGCCGGCACGATATACCAAGGCGAGTCAGTCGTACTTGTTGCGCTGATGCATTCCTCAAACGCTGTCGTATAGCGCGACCAGAACTTCCGCTCTTCAATATCGGCGAGGCTGAATTTCCAGTTCTTGTCGGGGTCCTCAAGGCGCGCCAGAAAGCGCTTTCTCTGCTCCTCCTTCGAAAGATGGAGGAAGAACTTGACGATGCGGGTGCCGTTGCTATGGAAGTGTCGCTCCATATCGACGATCGAACGATAGCGACCCTGCCAAACCTTCTTCTCGTCAAGCAACGCGTCAGGCAGCCCTTCGCTACGAAGAATCTCCGGGTGAACGCGCACAATCAGCACTTCCTCGTAGTAGGACCGATTAAAGATACCAATCCTTCCCCGCTCCGGCATATCGCGAGTGGTACGCCAGAGAAAGTCGTGCTCCAGTTCGGTAGGAGTGGGATGCTTGAAGCTGAACACCTGGCAACCCTGCGGATTGACTCCTGACATAACATGCCGGATGGCACCATCTTTTCCCGCAGCATCCACTGCCTGAAAGATCAGCAGTAGTGCATAGCGATTTGAGGCGTAATGAAGTTGCTGCAACCCACTCAACTTCTCTACATGGTCATGCAGCATCTGCTTATAGTCTTTTTTCGACTTGTACACCGGGGCAACGGTCGTGGGAAATTTGGCAAGGTCGATGTGGCTCCCCTCCAGTGCGCAAAAATTCTGTGAGTTGATTTTCATCTTCATGCCTTTGGGAATAGTTAATTCTTTACTGGATAAACCGTTTCATGCTGGGGAGCAGCGTTTGCGACAAAAAAACCCAATAGTGATTGAGGTCATCCCTTTATGCGCCCGAAGTGGTCGACCCCCTGGATCCATAGTGTGGCGCGCGGTGTTCACGATCGGTTTGCATCGACTCATTCCTGAGGTTTTTCTTTCTGGAGCTTTCGCTCCGCTGCATCCCAGTCCTGAACAGCCTGAACGTCCTCCCTCCCTAGCTCCTCGTACAGTTGATGAACACGTTTGACGAGTTGCTGAGTCGGGTCGGACGGTGTTTCACCTTTACCTTCTGGTCCGGATGTAACGTTGCCCTCGGGCTGGGGCGTGGCCTCTGCTTCGGGATGGGCTGTGCCCTTTGCCACAGGCTGAGGCGCGGCCTTCGCTTCGGGCCGGGGTGTGGCCCCCGCTGCGGGCTGGGGTGTGGCCTTTGCTTCGGGCTCGGGTGTGGCCTTTGCCTCGGGATGGGCTGTGCCCTTTGCCTCAGTCTGAAGCGCGGCCTTCGCTTCGGGCTGCGGCGAGCCCGTGGCATCAGGCTGAGGTTTCGTATCCGTTTCAGATTGCGTTTCGGCTTTGATGCCACCCGTGTGCCCACCTTTGACGGAATCAAGTATGCGGTAGGCGAGCAACTTCAAGGGATCGGTCACGAGGAAACATGCAATAGCATAGCCCCAGACAAAAGCCGCCCACCGCCAGCCGATCGGCGTCATGAATAATCCGTAGACCGCAATCAGGGTCGCCACCAATTGGGTACCCAGGACAGCAAAGAGAAGGACTTTCGCGGGACGTATCGACCAGAACGGCCCACGCGTACGGGTCAGAAAAATCGTCAGGTGCCCCGCAACAGACAGCTTCAGGTACATCAACGTCTGGATATGCGGGCGATCGAGATGAAATACGCGTTCGCCAAGGTAAAACAGGCCGAATGCAGCGCCGACACCGAAGATCCCCAACACCGTGGCGATCCCCAGCACGAGCCGCATGTTCCATGCCTCAGGCTGGTCCTTGTAGTGAACGTTATCGTAGGCAATGGACAGAATGGCGCCGTCATTGAGCAATGCCAGCATCACGATCATCACTGCGGTCAACGGGTAAAAGTTAAAGACCAGAATTGAAAGCGTCATGAACATCAACACCCGCAGGGTTTCGGCGATGCGGTACATCGCGTAGCTGTTCATCCGCTGGAAGATCTTCCGGCTCTCCTTGATCGCGTCGATGATGACAGAGAGACCAGGCGTGGTCAGTACAATGGCGGCCGCAGCACGCGCCGCGTCCGTTGCGCCCGAAACGGCAATACCACAATCGGCTTTCTTCAGCGCCGGCGCGTCATTCACGCCGTCGCCAGTCATACCAACGATGTGGCCGCGTTTTTGGAGGGCATTGATAATCCGGAACTTGTGCTCAGGAAACACTTGAGCGAAACCATCGGCCTTCTCGATGGATTCCGACACTGCCGCCGTCTCCTGATCCTTCGCGTCGCCGAGGCTTCGCGCATCGAGGATATTCGCGCCCATACCGAGCTTCCTGGCAGTTTCCTGGGCAATGGCCAACGCGTCGCCGGTGACCATCTTGACCTTCACGCCCATCTGTTGCGCGGTCGCGATGGTTGACGCGGCATCGGGCCGTGGCGGATCGAACAGAGGCAATACACCGATGAATTGCCATTTCCCGTCTGCTTCGGCCCGCGCCACGCCTAATGCGCGAAAACCACGCGCTGCGAATTCGTTGACAGCCTTGTCAACGGCGGCCTTTACTTCTCCGGCATTGGCCGACAACGCAAGGATCACCTGCGACGCACCCTTGCTCACCTTGAACGTCTGCCCGTCCGGACCCGTGACGGCGGCCTCGGTGCGCTTATGGACCGGATCGAATGGCTGGAAGTGGTCGATCTGATAGCCCTTCAGGGCCTCTCTATCTTTCAGTCCGCCGAGTACAGCAAGGTCGATGGTGTCGTTATTGTCGGCGCGCGATGCCAGCGCGCCAGCAACGATGATCTGATCGGCAGGAATATTGTCGACACCGAACGGGTCACCCAAGGTCAACTTGTTCTGGGTCAGCGTGCCGGTCTTGTCGGCGCACAGCACGTCGACGCCCGCCAATTCCTCGATCGCCACCAGCCGGGTCACGATCGCCTTTTTCTTCGCGAGCAGGCGTGCGCCGACTGCCATGGTCACGGACAACACCGTCGGCATCGCCACCGGAATCGCGGCAACCGTCAGAACAAGGGCGAATTGCAAGGTGGTAAGGATCGGGTCGCCACGGAAGATAGCGACCGCGACAATCCCCGCCACCAATACCACTGCCAGGATGATCAGGTAATTGCCAATTTTCAGCACGGCACGTTGAAAGTGGCTGACCGTGTCTGCCCCCTGAACCAGCTCTGCCGTTTTACCGAAGTAGGTTTTCGCACCCGTGGCATAGACGAGCGCATCGATTTCACCTTGGCGAACGATCGAACCGGAAAACACCGCCTCGCCGGATTTACGCGTCGCGGGCAGCGACTCTCCCGTCAAGGCAGACTGATCGACCTCCACCGCGTCGCCGTCGAGCAGGCGCGCATCCGCCGGTACAATGTCCCCCATACGCACGCGAATGACATCGCCTGGCACCAGATCGCGCGCCGCCGGTGTAGTCCATTTTCCGTCGCGCTTCACCCGGGCCTTGATTGCCAGGGTGGCCTTTAGGGCTGCAATGGCGTTCCCCGCCTGGTGCTCTTCCCAGAACCCCACGACCGCGTTGGCCAGAAGCAGAACGAGAATGATGCCAAAGTCAGGCCAGTGCCGAGCTGCCGCGGAAAGAATCACCGCCACTTCGATCATCCACGGAATGGGCCCCCAGAAATAGCTGAGGAATTTGAGCAGAGGATTGGTCTTTTTTTGTTCAAGCTCGTTAGATCCGTATTGGGTCAGGCGTTTCTCGGCTTCGGTTTGACTGAGGCCATCCGGCGACCATCCCAATTTCTTCTCGACCTCCGGCATCGGAAGGGTCTGCAACGCGTCCACACGCGGTTTCATTCCCGGTTTTGCATCCGGAGACTTGGGCTTCCCGGCGAGGACTTCCATGGCGTGTACTCCCCTCTGTCCTTACGATGCCTCGTATGTCATGGTTAGCTGCTACCGCTGCGATTCTGTGATCCATTACCAAAACGAGCGCGAACTCTGCATGCTTTTGATGGTTATAGCGATGGTATGACAAGACACCCTTCACACCCGACGGAACTTCCGCTGCTCGGGTAGCAGATAGTGGGTCGCGCCGGACCAGCGAACTTCGGCCCGTGAAAAGAACGTGTCCCTGAGTCGCAAGCCGGATTGACGCATGTCAAATCGGCTGACAGTCGTTACTCGAATCATAGAGTCGCCCACCCGGATGCAACAGGTTCGGAAACTACTCAGCCCGGTCTTCGCGCGACAACCGGGAGTATTGCGACAGGCATCTTTCGATTTGCCAACTCAAAGCGGGTCATGCTATGCAACCGTCATAGAAGCGCGATCGCTATGGCTAGAGCCATCAGATCCTGTGCTTCTTCGATAATGCTTCGCCGCGATGGCTTACCTCTGGAGGTGTTCGAAGCCGGACATGGGACCGGATATTTCACTTCGCATCTTTCCAAGCACGGTTTGTAGCATGTGCTGTTGCGCCGGGCAGTTCGCTTCCCTAACTTTTCTCATTTAAATGCGTGGGATATCAGATCGTCTAGTGTTCCGAATATCTGACAGTCCACCCGGTACGAGGCTTGTTGCATCGTGTTCAGTCTTTCCGCCGCTGTGTGTCGCACCGGTATCGGTGATATCCAAGACGAACGACGCAAGTCCCCCCAATCACGACACCCGCGAGGGCGAGCCACAGCAGGCACAAGTAGCCTACCAGTTGGCGAAACTCACTGATTCGATCCTGCATGACGGACGCCATATAGGAAGGTAGATCATCGGCAGCGTCCGGGAACGTGGTTCGGTAAAGATAAAAGGACCGGCAGACTTCGTTTTCAGGCTGCCTGCTGAGAAGTAGCGCGCCAGCTCGCATCGCGCGAACTTCGGCGCACTCCGGTGCCGCCATGCCGGCCATGATTGATCCCTCAATAGGATGATCATAGGTCGAACCAGCCCATGTCATGCCGATTGCAATCAATATGCTCAGAACTGCTGCCTGAACTAACGTGACCCACCATCGGTGTGGATTTCGTCCTCTCGCGGAGTGCATCTCTGCCGCTCCTTTCCCTTATCGTGAAGCAGTCGCCCGGTATCGGGAAAGATTCGACATGCCGGCGCGCAGTCGCGTCACGTCAACGCTTCGTTAAAAATGCTGCCGTGCACAGGCCCGGATGCGCTCCATATGCTGCGCCGCCACAGCCTCCGTCAAGAACGGAACAATCTCGTCGAAATGTAGATGCTCGATCAATTCGAAGCCGGCTGAGCGGAAGATATGAGTTTCCTGCAACACCTCCATGGCGTTCCAGTTGCCGCTCTTCACTAGCAGCGGTAGTGGCGCACCGGAGCAGGTGACCATCAGCGCCTTTTTCCCCCCGAGCAGGCCGCGCACGATACCTTGACTGGATTCGTAAGCAAAACCGCGAGCAAAGACCCGGTCGACATAACCCTTCATCATCGCCGGCATCGACATCCACCAGAGCAGATAGAACATGGTCAGGACATCCGCGGCACGAATCTCGTCCTGCGCCTTTGCCACATCGGCACCGACCGGGTGCCCTGCGCTAACCGGCATCCACTCATGTGCAATCAATACAGGGTTAAATCGCATTCGATACAGATCACATGTCCGTTGCGTATGTCCGAGTTTTTCCAGCTCATCCGTGTAGGCGCGGGCGAGTCTCATCGTAAAGCTGTTTTCTACGGGGTGAGCCACAATGACGAGTTGTTCCACAAATTCTCCTCGCGATTTAACGTACGCAATCCTGATTGATATCCCAGTACGACATCACTGTCCTCGCATGTCGGTTTGGCGCACAAAATAGCTGCTGTCGTACACTCAGTTGTGCAACATGCTCCGCGGGAAGCTTTTTATAGTCGTGTTTCGGCACGTAGACGGGCGCCACCGTCGTTGGCCATTAGGGAGTTTGATCTGGTCGCCCTGATGCACCCGAAAGTCCTCCGATCTGGCTTTCATTCTGGTCCTCTTCATGCTCAGCGCTGCATAAGCGCACTTAGGTAATCCCGAGTCTCGCGAATACCGAAATCTTCAACGCATCCAATAGCACTGTAAGCCGCTTTCTGCGCGGCGCACACTTTCCCGATCGCTTCGTCGATGCGCTGCGCGCTCGGTCCGATACTTCCTTCTCCGATAGTCTGCGCGTCGTCGCCACTTTCGATCGGATGGATCGACCAGTCATGCGCAGTTCGATGACCCAGATGCGCACACACTCAGTTTGGCGCGCCAGTCAAAGAAATTCGGTACGGCAGCGGTCAGTCTCGACCAACCAATGATCGGCCGACGAAATCTTCTGGTCGCTATCTGAGGCCCCAGGCGTGTGCGGCTCGTCGCCCGCCGGCATCGTCGGATATAGAGCCGTATCCGCCATTTGTACGGTGTCGTACCGCATCTCCAATCGCACTCACGTATCGTAATGACAGCACCGTCTGACAGGTTGGAAGGGACGCGCAGCACCGGACCAGGCAGGTCGATGCGCTCGTACTGACCCGCAGCGGGTTGATGGCCGGCGCGTCTTTCGATTGCATCAAGGTCAGTTGGCTTGATCCCCTATCGTCTAGCAGGTCGGTGAAATACCTCACATACCGGTCATCCGGAACACAGGCGTAAACGTTGAACTGATGTCATCAATGAAAGCGAGATGGAACGAATGCGCGGACCAGACGGTTTTACCGAGTCGATGTTCACAGTGTTGAAGCTGGATGACTTCGTGCCGAAGGACCATCCGTTGCGTCCGATTCGCAGCTGGCTTAATGACACACTCAAGCGCATGGACGATGTGTTCGCGCGGATGTACGAGGCTGACGCCATGTTGTAGGAAATCTGTTCCACCATCATGCGCTCGCTACGAATTGAGTACAGAACCTGCAGCAAAAGAGCTCTCACCAGTTTCTCCGGCGCGATGCTCGGCCGACCGCCTTTCGCTAGACAGCTGTATAGCGCGTGACGTTTCCCCGCTCGCCCGCTTCTATGTTGGAGGAAATCATGTTGCGGAGCATAAAGGATCTACATGGCTGCACGGTCAGCGCGATCGACGGCGATATTGGAACGGTCGATCAGGTCTACTTTGATGACGAGGCGTGGGCCGTGCGATATCTGGTGGTCAAGACCGGTCATTGGCTCAACGAGCGCCGTGTCCTGATATCCCCCTATTCGATCAAGCACACAGACCCGGGGTCCAACGTCGTTCATCTGAACCTCACCCAGCGAGCAGTGAGAGACAGTCCAGGCATCGACACGCACAAGCCCGTTTCGCGTCAAAATGAGGTTGAATGTTTGCGTCACTACAACTACCCCGCTTATTGGGGCGGCCCGAACCTGTGGGGAATGGGTCCCTATCCCAGGTTCGATCCGGCTGACGTTGTCCCCGATCTCGCGCCGGTCCCTCCCCAGAGTGAACCGCAAGCGGTACGCTCACCTGACGACGTGCATTTGCGCAGCACGGGCGAGGTGATGGGCTATCGGCTTGACGCCGTTGATGGCGGCATTGGCCATGTTTCCGGGTTTATCTATGACGATGAAGCCTGGGCGATTCGATACCTTTGCATCGATACACGCCGCTTGTGGCAGGGCGGGAAAGAGATATTACTCGCGGCACACTGGATTGCGGGAGTCGACTGGCTGGCAAAGGCCGTCACCACAGAACTTACCCGAGACTCCATCCGTCGCAGCCCCGTCTACGACGACTCAGTTCCGATTCATCGGAGCTACGAGGTTGCGCTTCACGAATTTTATGGAAAGCAGGGGTACTGGTCGGAAGCTGGACCGGCATCGTTGAGCGAATATGTCCAGAGTACAGCCACTTAAGGTAATGCGCATGTTGCCTTTTAGGGAAACGGCGGACGCTGCGACTGTGACGTTAGACGGTCGTTAATAGGCGGATAGCGGCAGCTCGGGGCGGGAGTCTGAATCGATATGTTCGGTTTTCTGGAAATTAGCCTCCTTTCGATCGCAGGCGTGCTTCTGCTGCTTCGTGTGCTTCCGTACGGTCGACTGTACCGTCCATTTTTCGCCGGCGGCGGTGTCCTCTTGCTGATAACCGCGCTCTTTCCGCGGACGGATAACCCGATCGGCCAATTTCTCTTCGGGACAACTGGGAGTGGCCTTCGCCTGCCACGCGAGATGTTCGGGATCGTGTGGTGGATTCTGGGTGCTTGGCTGTGCAAAAGCCTGCTTGATCTGGTGCTCACCCGGACGTTTTTCCCCGATAACGACGAACCTCACGCGCGGCGCCTGTTCGCCGATCTGGCATCGGGGCTCATCTATGTTCTTGCATTCGTCGGCATCATCGGCGTCGTGTTCAAAGAACCGCTCTCAACCTTTCTGGCGACCTCTGGGGTCGCGGCAATTGTGCTCGGTCTTGCGCTCCAAAACACCTTGGGCGATGTACTCTCCGGTCTCGCGATCAACATCGAACGCCCATTTGGAGCGGGTGACTGGATTACCCTGACCGATCACACCTCTGGCCAGGTCATGCAGGTCAATTGGCGCGCTACCCGGATCAGGACATGGGCCCATGACATTGTCGTCATTCCGAATAGCGTCATTTCGAAGTCGATCATAACGAACCACAGTCGCCCGAAAGGCCCCCATCGCTGCATTATTCGTCTAAGAGTCGATATCGCAGTGGCACCGTCGCGCGTGATCGAAGCGTTGAAAGCCGCGGCCGCCGGCAGCCCGGACGTCGCTCATGGCACCATTCCCCAGGCCTACGCATGCGCATTCTCGGACTCCCTCGTGTGGTACGAGTTAGCTTTTGCGCTCGACAGTTTTGCACTGACACCCGAGGCGAAATCGGGAATGCTAGGACGCATAGCAGACACATTCCGGAATCTCGGCATCCACATCGGCACGCCGGCGACAGATGTCCGGATCATTCAACGGCGCGATCTTGCCGTCACAACTCGTGCGCCACACATCGCAACCCTGCCGAGACCGAACGAAAACAGATGAAGGCAATTGCCGAACATAAGGGAATCGGGAAACGGAGTCGCCATCGAACGGGCAAAAGTGGCTGGCTGCGCGCCGCGGTCCTGGGGGCCAATGACGGCATCCTGTCGACGTCGAGCCTGGTTCTCGGTGTAGCGGCCGCGCATGGTAGTCATCGCAGCGTATTGATCGCCGGAGTTGCGAGTGTTGTCGCCGGTGCGATGTCGATGGCTGCGGGGGAGTATGTGTCGGTGCACTCGCAGAAGGATAGCGAGCAGGCGGACCTGGCAATTGAACGGACGGAGCTTAGAACGGACAATTCAGGCGAGCACGCTGAACTCGCGGCGATCTATGTCGGGCGCGGACTTGATCTGCCGCTCGCCAAACAGGTCGCGGACAAATTGATGGCCCACGACGCTCTTGGCGCGCACGCCCGGGACGAACTCGGCCTAACGTCGGCTCTGAAAGCTCGCCCGATCCAGGCAGCGCTTGCCTCGGCAGGCAGCTTCGCCGTCGGGGCCGCCATGCCCCTGCTAGTCACCGCCCTGGCACCAGAACCTCGGATAGCAGGTTTTGTCTCTGGGGCGTCTCTGTTTTTCCTGGCGTTTTTGGGTGGCCTTGCGGCGCGAGTCGGCGGTGCCGGCGTGATTGCCGGCGCCATCCGGGTCACGTTCTGGGGCGCGTTAGCAATGGCGATCACGGCGGGCGTCGGCAACCTGTTTGGACGACTGATGTGAGCCGCGCGGCCATCACGTTAGCCTACCGGGGGCCTGAGTCTTTCAAGATGCAGCAGGCGCGGGGTGGTTCGTTGCGACCGCAGGGCTTACCGCTTGATGCATGTCCAGACGAGTCGCATCCGAACTCTGGAGTACGGCGCGCGCTCGAGCCATTTCATCTGCGGGTCCATGACCCACGACGAGAAAGCCGTCGGCTTTCACCGCTGCTTCGTATTTGATAACGCTATCCTTCGGAATGCCATAGTCAAATAAGGCTGCGCCAAGTGCAGAGAGCCCGCCAACAACAACTGCGCCTTCCACGACACCCTCGATCGCAGCAATGACCAGCGCGGCGAGATGCCCTACTACGACCACTGGCCCAATTACCGGAATCGCGAAAAAAACACCGCCAAAAAGGAGACCACAGAGCGCCCCCCAGAACGCTCCGTATTTTCCCCACATCTTCATGCGATCGCCGATATTGTAGAAACCAATGATTTTTTCTTCCGTGTGGTAGCCCTTGCCGATCACACTAAAGTTCTTCATGTTGAATCCACCGTCGATAAGCTTGCTTACGGCGACATTAGCCTTCTGGTGATCATCGAAGGTCGCGATTACAACATCGTATGAGTTCATGGTGGTTCCCTTCATTGGTGAGTGAGAAAAAGGTGCCGGCGTCTGCTCTAAGGTCGGTCGTGAGACTCATCCGGCATGACAAGCACGGCAGCCCCCGAAAGGCGCCCTGCCCGCAGGTCATCGAGCGCCCTGTTTGCATCCTTCATTGGATAGCGTGTCACCTCGATCTCGAGCTTGATCTCGCTGGCGAGGCGCATAAATGCCGCTCCATCTTCTCTCGTGAGATTGGCGACTGAGCAAATCCGGCGCTCGTCCCACAGGAGGTCGTAAGAGAAAGCCGGGATCTCGCTCATATGTATTCCGCCGCAAACGACAATTCCGCCTTTGACGAGCGCTTTAAGCGCAATCGGAACCAGAGCGCCCACCGGGGCGAAGATTAGCGCGGCGTCAAGCTCTTCTGGCGGTGCTTCATCGCTACTCCCGGCCCACCGTGCGCCAGATCGAAGCGCAAGCCGTTGTGCCGCGATATCGCCGGGCCGAGTGAAAGCGTAGATCGCGCGCCCCTGATGGCGAGCCACCTGCGCGACGATGTGCGCGGCCGCGCCAAACCCGTAGATACCGATACGCCTGGCGTCGCCGGCCAATTCCAGCGTACGGTAGCCGATGACGCCGGCACACAGAAGCGGCGCCGCCTCTGCATCCGCATACGCAGGGGGTAAATGCAAACAATAGCGGCTATCGGCGACGGTCCGTTCTGCATAACCGCCGTTGATCGTATAGCCCGTGAAACCAGGGTTATCGCACAGGTTTTCCCGATGTGCGAGGCAGTAGTAGCAATGGCCGCACGTATGTCCAAGCCATGGGACGCCAACCCTATCTCCCGGCTTGAAATCGCGCACCTCAGAGCCTATCGCGGCCACTACGCCTACTATTTCATGGCCCGGAATCAGAGGGAGTTTCGGTGAAGTCAAATCGCGATCCACCACGTGCAAATCGGTGCGGCACACGCCGCAGGCGTGAATGTCAATCAGCAAGTCGTCATCGCCCACAACAGGCTCGGCAACCTGCGTTTCACGCAAGACCGGTGATATACCGTCAAACATCATTGCGAGCATCTCACCTCCGCCTCTAACGTCTGCACAGGTTTGCCATCGAAAGTGACTGGGTTGTACCGATGCGGCAACAAGCGCCCTTGCAGCGTCGCGGGAGCGCGCAGTAACGGCACATTCGCCACTTGTCTCACTGGTCCACGTCGTCCCCCGCACCGCCTTCATTCACCCACATTTCGATACGATCACGCTGATCTGAAGCAACGCCGTACTCATCCGCCAACGCAGAATCTGGGTCGCCGAGCGTTACCGCGTAAGCGGAAGACGCATCTTGCCGTCGCGAGGCGCGCATAGGCTGAGTCTGCCAGGTCGTATTCATTTTGGGTGGATGTCGGATTCAACAACCGTGAGTTGCCGATCGCTCTCCCGCGAAGTGTGTGTAGGCATGTAGGCGGTATCAGCTTCACGAAAATTCGTCACGCTTCCGACGATGTGGTGTATCGACCGGCCGAACTTGGCCAACGTACCGGATACGGCAAATGCATGCTCGCTCAACGCTTTAACACACTGCGCGCGGATGCTCTCGGTCAGGGCTTTTCGAGTGGGATACATCAACGACTCTCCGAGTTTCGAGAAATAGAACTGCAGATTCTGGCGCCAGCGTCGCAACTGACGGCGGGAAGACCTGGATATGCCGTTCCGAGAAAGCACCGGCTCCTTACGTCTAGGCTAGTCCTTCTGGCTCGCCTGGGACAGGTTCGGAAACTACTCAAGGGTCGGAGCCGCAACACTGAGCCAACTGAACCCGCTGAGATTGCCGTTATGGGAACCCGTCGCACCTCGAAAAAAAATTTGCCGGATGTCCGTCGCCGTACCGACTGCACAGTAATTGCAAGCCATGCTGACCCAATGAGATAAGTGCACCACACCCCACCGAAGTCTTACGAAGACCATGTATCGATGGGTTTCAAGACATTGGCCTTTTAAAACGCATAGCGCCCTTAGGCTTGGCGAACTGAGAAAAGCCTAAGTGCGTGATGACGTCATGCCGCCAACCTAGTGAGGTACACCATGAAACAATTCAAATACCCCCTGAGCGCCGCCCTCCTGGCAATGGCCATCATGAGTGGGTCGCTTTGGGCTCAGGGCGCGCCACAGACGATAAGTGTCAAGCGAGTGGACGTGGTTCAACTTGCGACCGGATATCGTGCCTCGAAAATCAGCGGTTCTTCCGTGTATAACGGCAACAAAGACATAATCGGGACCATCGACGATCTGATCATCGGTCCAACGGATCCCTTACCCTATCTTGTGCTGTCGGTCGGGGGCTTTTTGGGCATGGGAACCCATCTGGTCGCCGTGCCGTTCAGTAGCATTCAGATTGTCGACAAACAGATACGCCTGCCCGGCGCAACTAGAGATTCACTGAAGGCATTGCCCGAATTCAAGTACACGCCGGACTAGTGAAGAAATCGCAGCTGCGTTCGAGGTATGAGCGAGAGCCTCGGAAACTCCCCCGACATTGTTTCTGCAGCTAACACGAGCGGCCCTTGAATATGGCCAAATTGGCTCCGTTGAGCGTATCAGGTTCAAATGAAGTCCGGGGCAATCATGTTGTCTGCATTTAGGCCAGTATGGAATACGCCAGGAACCTGATCGCGTGCCGCAATTGCGACATGTTGATCCGCAAACGAAGGTTGATCGGCCGCGGCGAAATTGCATTCTGTCCGCGGTGTAGTTCGACGCTCTACAGCAACATGTCGCGGCGGATCAACCTGGCAAGCGCGGTAGCGCTGGCCGCTCTGATCACCTTCCTGATTGCCCAGGCCTATCCGATCCTCGAACTAGTGGCCGATGGCACCACGTCGCAGACCACCCTGATCGGCGCGATCGTGGTCTTATGGCGCGAGAACATGCAGTTCGTCGCGGCATTGGTGTTTTGCTCGACCGTTCTGTTTCCGCTGACCGAGCTTCTCGCTTTGCTCTATGTTCTGATACCCGTCAGCACTGGCTATATCCCCCCGGGATTCAACAAGGTGCTGAGGTTGATCCAGTTGGTGCGGCCGTGGGAAATGATTGAAGTCTTCATGCTCGCAGTGCTGGTTACGATGGTGAAGATGCAGAGTCTCGCACGTGTGATTCCGGAAACCGCTTTGTTTGCATTCGTCGCGCTGACGCTGATGCTCGCGGCTCTCGTGAAGCTGGATTTGTTCGCCTTATGGGATTTTGCGGACGGTCTGCCCGCAGGCAAACCCGCGAAGTACCCCGCAGGTGACTCCGGGGAAGCAACGCAACCCGTGCCAGCAATGGCGGCGGCCTCACGATCGCCCAAGGCCAGCCCTACACTTACCTATGTCACCGCGCTACAGATGGGTCTGATTGCATGCAATGCGTGCGGACGGGTTGAGCCGCGCGACCTGTCCATCAAGCGCCAGCGCTGCCCGCGATGCGACTCCGTGCTGCACCGGCGTCATCCCGATAGCCTGAGACGCGCCTGGGCGCTGCTGGTCGCCGCAGCGCTCCTATATATTCCCGCCAATCTGCTACCCGTCATGCATACAGCTTCATTGCTGGACACGCAAGACAACACCATCATCAGCGGCGTAGTCTACTTCTGGACATCGGGTGACTGGCCGCTCGCTGTTGTCGTATTCGTCGCGAGCATTATCGTGCCGATGCTGAAAATCTCCGCGCTGGTGCTTCTCCTGGTCACTGCGCAGCGTCATTCACGTTGGTATCCGCGCGAACGCACCACGCTATACCGGTTCCTGGAACGCATTGGGCGCTGGTCGATGCTCGACGTATTTGTCGTCACACTGACCGTCGCGCTGGTGCGCTTCCAGTCGTTCGCTGAGGTCACTGCCGGCCTCGGGGTTATCGCATTCGGCTCGGTGGTGATTCTCACCTTGCTGGCCTCGATGCAATTCGATCCACGGCTCACCTGGGACGGCGCGGGGGAAAGTCCCGAAGTCGTTCACGACTCTAACGACGACGGGCACAAAAGCACTCACGTCCGTTCCCCATCCGTAAAGTAAGGGCCTAAAACGAACATCAACACATACTGGTCGCTCACTTCGCGCCAGCAACCGTTCGAAGTCGTCGACAATGGCGAAGGGCCGCATACGTCATCCGATGAAAAGGCAACACAAGTCTGGAATCACCGAGAAGACCTTGAACGCAATCTATTCCGGCTGAGCCTACCCGAGAACGAGCTCGTTACCCTTTAACCAAACTGCGGCGAACTCCACTTGAACTGCGAGAGACGTCAGGCTGTGTCCGCTCCACTAGATCCGTGCTGTTCGTAGTCTTAGCGCGTTCGCAATGACCGAAACGGAACTAACCGCCATCGCAGCACTCGCGATAACCGGGCTCAGCAGGACGCCAAGCCAGGGGTACAGAACACCCGCCGCAACCGGTATCCCAATAGCGTTGTAGGCGAACGCGAAAAAAAGATTCTGACGGATATTTTTCATCGTCGCGACGCTGAGCACACGCGCCGTCGCAATGCCCCGCAGGTCGCCTTTAACAAGCACGACGCGCGCGCTGTTCATTGCGACGTCGGTACCGGTGCCCATCGCAATGCCGACGTTAGCCTGCGCAAGAGCCGGCGCATCGTTCACCCCGTCACCAGCCATCGCCACAATGTGTCCTTGCTGTTGCAACTCCTGCACGTATTTGTGTTTATCCTCCGGCAGCACGCCCGCCTTTACGCCGTCGAGGGCTAATGCTTTGGCGACCACATTCGCGGTTACCGGATTGTCGCCTGTGAGCATAAATATTTTGACGCCGGAGTCGCGAAGGAGCCGGACCGCCTCTGGCGTCGTACTTTTCACCGGATCAGACACTCCGACGTAGCCAGCCAGCTTGCCGTCCAGAGAGAGATACATCACGGTCTGTGCGCCTGCCCGCAGACTGTCCACCTGCCAGGTTGCGGAAGAGACGTCCACGTGGGCGTCTTCCAGCAGCCGCGCGTTACCAAGCAGAACGGCGTGCCCGTCAATTGTTCCAGCCACACCTTTGCCGGTCAGAGATTTGAATGACGAAACGGGTAATAAAACTGCATCGTTATCGTGCGCATGGCTGACGATCGCCTGGGCAAGCGGATGCTCACTCATGGCTTCCAGGCTCGCTGCGTAAGAGAGGACGAGGCCTTGCGCCACGTCATTCAGCGCGATCACTGCCTGGACGCGAGGCTTTCCCTCCGTAAGCGTACCCGTCTTGTCGACAACCAGTGTGTCCACCTTCTCCATCAACTCGAGCGCCTCCGCATCTTTGATGAGCACGCCCTGTTTCGCGCCGCGACCGATGCCCACGATAATCGACACCGGCGTCGCGAGACCAAGCGCGCAAGGGCAAGCAATAATCAGCACGCTAATGGCAACGACCAGTGCGTTGCCGACTGCCGGCGCGGGTCCCCAAATGGCCCATCCGGCGAAAGCAACGATCGCGATGACGATAACGATAGGTACGAACCACCCAGATACTGTGTCAGCCAGCTTTTGGATGGGCGCCCGAGAACGGCCTGCTTCTGCGACAAGCTGGATGATTCGCGCGAGCAGTGTTTCGGAGCCAACTTTCTCGGCCCTCATGAGAAACGAGCCGGTTTGATTGACGGTCGCACCGGTCACCTTGCTCCCCGAAACTTTTTCGGCCGGAATCGGTTCGCCGGTGATCATCGACTCGTCCACGGTCGATTGTCCTTTGGTGAGAACGCCATCAACCGGAACCTTTGAGCCGGGCTTAACCCGCAAGATATCGCCGGCAACGACCGCCTCAAGCGGCACAACCTCGTCGGCGCCGTCCGCCCGCAAACGGATTGCCGTATCCGGCGCAAGTTTCAGGAGGCCTTTTATCGCGCTTGAGGTCCGTGAGCGGGCACGAAGCTCAAGCACCTGGCCCAGCAGGATCAGAGCCACGATGACGGAGGCCGCCTCGAAATATAAAGGCAATTCATGTCCGCGCCGGAACGTCTCCGGGACACCGGCAGGAAAGAATAACGCGTACAGACTGAAGAGGTACGCCGTGACAACGCCGAGGCCAACAAGGCTGAACATGTTCAGTCGCCAGGTAACGAAGGATTTCCATCCCCGTTCGAGAAACGGCCATCCCGCCCATAGAACTACGGGCGTCGCCAACAATGCCTGTACGTATTCGGACCATGAGACGCCTGTCAGATGCGGCAATCCCCACTTAGCCGCCGCGCGGTCAACCGCTGTGTTGAGGTCAGGGATAGGCAACATATGTCCCATTGTCAGCCACAGCAAGGGCAACGATAGCGCCGCCGCGCCCCAGAAGCGCCGCGTCATGTCCTTGAGTTCACTAAGCGATTCGTCCGCCGTGCCGGGCGTGACCAACTCGAGCGTCATGCCACATATAGGACACGGTCCAGACTCCGGCAACCTGACTTGAGGATGCATCGGACATGTGTACACCGCATTCTTTTCCGTCGGGGGCGTGCGAGCCTCTGCAATTGGCAGATTCAAGGATTTCATGTTGTTCGTCCGCAGGATCGAGTTGACGCTAGCCTCTGCCTGTTTGCACGGCAGAAGCTTTTTTACCCTGCTCGCAATCGAGGTAGAAGTCAGTACGGTGTCGTACCTCGAAGCCGGCCGACTTCTACTCCTATAAAAGGTATGAATGTCTCTTCATGGTCAAACACCGGGCCGTCTCCGACGGCGTGCGAGCGACATGAACGGGGTCGACAAAGAGGCGATCGTGTCTGTCCGCCAGCGGCCCTTCACCAACCCGGCGATGAGTTCATGGGCGCCGAGATCGCGGTTACCGCTGCGCATGCTGACCGCGCCGTTACGCGCCTATTCCGTTAGGATTGGAGAAAAAGTGTCATCGCCATGGCGAGCCGACCCGCCACCTTCGGGAGCAGGCGATTGCGCTCTTATTTGCCCTTTGCCAGAAGCGCTCACGAAAACAGCGGCAAAGATTTCGACGGTGGTCTGGCGCCGACGGCGCGGAGGCCTGCATCGACCGGTTTGTGCGGGACCTTTTTCACCGGCCGAGCAGACGTGCTTCGGACAAACGCCGTCTGATGGCGTCACCACAAATCCTCATGATCCAGTGACCTCTGTTCCTTCGCCTTGGTGTTAGCCGGTGCGCCGGATAAATCTCCCCTCCGCAACGTCAGTCTTGGCACGTCGAGATCGAAAACCCCTTCGCCACAGATCCGGCCAAAGCCATCATCCGGCTGGCCCAGACCGAGTCCATTTTCAGGTCAGGATCACTGCCCTACCCCTTCCGCACTGTCCTGTTCTCGCAGGGTCCGCCAGCATCGAGTGCCGGCAGTCCGCCGCAGCGCACCGACACGCGTACTGCGCACGAACGTCTTCATCCAGCGGATCGTCAGTGGCGAGCAAATATGCAATGAACAGTTCTTCACCGGCCTCGATCGGCCGGAGCGTGTGGATAAAAACGCGGGCATCGTGTTCGATGGTCTCGCAGTTTGGCGCGCACGCGTGATTGAGCCAGCGCGCGCTATGCCGCCGCGGCTGCCATCGATCACACGCCCATCCGACAGCCCGAAAAAAAACGTATGTCCTTCCACGCCTTCACGCTGGTGACGACGCACCGCATTTCGCCACGAGGTGATTTCACCTTTGTACTCGAGCACGCGTTCGCCGGCTGCGAGCGGTCTCACTGCGAACACGCCTTTGCCGTGAACCGACGATCGCCGGATCGATCACACACCTCATACTATTACCTCAACGGATATGCGAGCCAGCATAGAAGAGGCATAAATCCGCATCCACACCAACGTGATCCGTTACTTGTGTGAGTCCACGCGCTTCCGCGACAGCGCGTCCAGTAGCGCAACAGCGCACCGATGGGTGGACACAAGGCTTCCCCTCTGTTTCGCGATCGTTTCTTTTCCATCCGGCTATCGATAGAGACATGCCGCGAATCGCAGCGGGCCGCGGCACATCGCGGCATCTTGCACCGATGCTACCAAGCCGACTGGTCGACGTCCAGGCCTTGCCCAATCGCTCCGTGCCCCTGCTGCCGCCAGCACCTGCAGGCGATCCGGCCGACGGCTTGCGTCCGGTCTCAGGCGCCGTTCACCGCATCCTTGAATGCACCGGTCGCCGGGTTGCGGCCGACCCGCGCGGCGCGCGCGCCCGTCGAAAACGACCCAAAGCCAATCAGTTGCACGGTGTCGCCTTTCACGACAGCCGCCGTCACTGCTCCGATAAAAGCATCGATCGTCTCGCAGGCCGCCGCCTTGCTTGCACCGGTCTTCGCGGTGACCGCATCCACCAGTTCCTGCTTGTTCATTGCTTTTCCCTTGTTGTTGTTGTGAATGTCCCGACCCTACGCGATCGACGCGCCTTTGCGCAATCGGCCGCACGGCCGGACTGGATCCACAACACAGACAAGGCACGCACGTCGGCGAATGACCGCTACGTGACGCCGCCATGAGGGCGGCCTGCACACCGGGCCGCATCCTTGTTCTGTCGATCGCCCGTATCGGGGGTGGACCGAGCTGAGCGTGAATTTCGATCATAAGCGCCACGGGTATATAGATGCACAGAGCCATTCGGAAATATCGGAGTCGATGTCAATGATCAGATATTGAATGACCCTGACGCAGTGACGACGAGCAGCGAGAAGGGAACTGCCGCGCTATTTGTACCTTGATGGGGGATGAACAAGGTAAGCGCGAATTCCTATCATAAGCGTCCAGGTTATATAAACCGCGAAGATCATGCCGTTCAGGGCGGGTCAGCCGGAACCCTATCTGTCCGCGAAGGCGTTCCGGATCTGCTGGGCACGCTTGACTTCGTCGCTGTGCAGGTAGATCGATGTCGTCGCGATCGATGCATGGCGGAGGTTATCCCGTACCGTGGTCAGCTCGGCGCCGCGTGCCAGCGCATGAGTGGCATGAGTGTGGCGAGTCCAGTGCGGACTCGCGCGACGCAGCTTTTCCGCGAGCACCGGGTTGTCCGTCTCGATGACTTCGGCCGCTTTCGCAAAAAACCGCCGTGTGACCTCCCATAGCCGGACACCGCTGATGCCTGCCACACTGTCCTGATCGAGGCTGCCGATGAGAGGCGTGTCGGGATGCCAGCGGGTCGGCGTGACCGGCAGCCTTCGCTCCACCAGGTAGCGGTCCAGCGCGGCACGGGCCAGTGGTGGCAGCGCGACCTTGCCCGCCTTTCGCCCTTTCCCGATGATGCTCAGCCAGTGATCGCCCCGGGCGTCGGTTTCGACGTTGCCGAGACAGGCGCCGACCAGTTCGCTGACGCGCAAGCCGGTCGCATACGCGAAGTCCAGCACGAAGCGCAGGCGTTGCCCAGCCGGCGCTTCCCAGCCATACGACCACTCAAGTCCGTCAGCAATGGCGCGCACGAGCATCGACTCGCCCTCGGTAAAGGCGTGGGACGTGTCGAGCACGGTTGAGCGGCTGGTGCCGCGCACCTTGACGCCGGCGAACGGATTGGCCAGGAGATAGCGCTGCTCGATCAGCCAGCGGAACATCGCGCCGAGTACGGACAGCGCGTAGGCGGTTGAGCGGGCTGACAGCCACCGGAGAAAGGTCGCCACTCCGGCGACGTGCGCGGGCGCATGGGTCCCACCCAGCGCTCGCGCGGCGTCGGCCGACGCAGAAAACTTCTGTACGCAATCGCATCCTCCGTCGTCAGCGACGACAGGGCCCGGTCACGGTCGACTATCGCCCAGAGGATCAGGCGTTCGGCTTCCTTGCGGTAGGCCCGCTGCGTGGCGGGTGATTCGTGCAGCGACAGCCATGCCTGCACGGCTGCGTAATCGTTGTCCGCATCGAGCGTACAGGTGGCCCGCGGCGCGCGAAAGGCACCCGACGAGCCATCGACCTCGTGCGGCAGTCGGAGCGACTCCCACGGGACGACTGCGCCAGGACCGCAGACTGCGATCAGGGCGCGCGCCCGCTCGGACAGTGCGGGATGCGCGGCGAAGAACGCTTCGATCCGCCGCGCACTCGCCGGGCCGAGCCCAAGGACCGCTTTCCACCACTCACGCCGGCGTGGAATCCGCACGATGAGGTCTGCCAGCGTCGCAATGTCGTGTGCACGCAGCACAGAAACGGCCAGCGCCGGCAGCCAGAGCCCGATGTCGTCGCTGATCTGCGGAACCGGCAGGCGGGCATGCCGCAGGATCTCGGTCGCGTCAGCAACCGTTTTCGCCTCCCGTAAGCGCTCACCGTCAGGGTGTCCAAAGACTGCGGCAAGATCCGGCCGGCCGACCTGTCGCGCGGCATTCGCCAGTCGTCGGCGAATGCCGCCGAGGACGCCCCGTGCCGACCGCCCGGCCACGACGCGCTGCGGCAGGTAGCGCTCCACGGCTTTGCGAACCGGCGTGCCGGCGTACCAGGCGCGCAGCATAGCGAGTTCGTCGGCATCGGGGAAATCGACGAGGCGAGGTTCAGACGAAGGTGTCGAGGTCAGGCGCGTTTTCATGACATGGAGTTTAGTCCAGAAATGTTGCCACAGAGATAAGAAGAGTTATCTTAATAGTGCGGTCAGCAATCGCATTTGTAGCCAAAACCTCTCCTTCCAATAGCGCGTCTCACGGTTTGTGAGCAGCCGTTATCGGCAATCGCGAATGCCTCTTGTCGACCCATCGCGGCCTGTCAGATACTTACTTGGAGTGTCAAAGCCTCGGCCAATTGAGGACGCTCATAGTCGCGTGTCCGCAGTATTTGTGCAGACTGATTTGCCGCATCCGGTTTTCCGCGTGCGTCGCGCACTCGTTCAATTTCCACGAAATCGGCTGCGGGCGAGCCAGCGTTTACCTATTGCTATAGCGCGCGCGATTTCCCTGGCATCGCGCCAAATAACCGGATCAAGGCTTCATAGTCGACCGGCTTGGTCAGATGATGGTCGAACCCGGCCTCAGCCGATCTGAGGTGATCCGACGGCAGTCCATATCCGGTGACCGCCACCAGGATCACGTTCCGGTTGGACCCGGATTCGCGTAACCTTCTCGATACCTCGTAACCATCCATGTCCGGGAGGCCGATATCGAGAAGTACGACGTCGGGGCTGAAAGTTGCCGCCGCACTGATTCCCGAAACACCATCCAGGCAGGTCTCGACCTCGTGGCCTTCATTCGCCAGAAGCATTGCGAGGGCCTCACTCGCGTCGGCGTTGTCGTCAATGATAAGAATCCGCTTCGGTCGCACGGCAACCGGTTCTGGCTGCGAATTGACCTGCTCCCCGAAGACGGCTCCCGGAACGAGCGGCAGATTGACGACGAACTCACTGCCGGTCCTGCCATCGCTAATGGCCCGGACCGAGCCGCCGTGTAACTCAACGAGCCTGCGCACCACGGACAGGCCGACACCCAGGCCACTCTGGCGCTGGCTATCGGATACGGGGCCCTGGACAAACATCTCGAAAAGACTCCCGAGCATCGTGGACGGAATGCCTCTCCCGTTGTCCTTGATGCTGAGCGAAATCCGATTGGCCGTTCTTGTCGCCCGCAATTGTACGGCCCCGCCAGGCGCGGTGTATTTCGCCGCATTGATCAAGATATTCTCGATGACCTGCGACAGGCGCGTCGGGTCCGCGTTTAGCCAAATGGATTCTTCCGGCAGCGAGACGGACAGCGTATGACGGCGCTCGTCGAAGATTGGCTGGCAAACTTCAATGGCGCTCTGGACAATTGTTTTCAGCAAAACCGTCTGTCGATTCAACTCGATATTGCCACTCGTTATCCGGCTGATATCGAGCATGTCGTTCACGAGGTGCATCATTGCGCGACCTTGCCGCTGGATGACACCGGCAGCCCAGTCCTTCTGTGTGACTGCGACCGTTTCCGACGCGAGCAGATTTCCGGCTGAGACCAGCGCAGCAAGCGGATTGCGCAGTTCATGGCCGAGCGTCGCCAGAAATTCGTTTTTCCGTCGGTCGGCGACCGCCAGCTGTTCGGCACGCTCGCGAAGGTGAGCATTGCTCACGCTGCGGTTGACGAGATCGCGCTCGGTCGATGCCACGGCAATCGCATTGCCCCCGCTGTCCGACAGAATCGACAGCGTAAGCCATATGTCGACCACGCGGCCGCCCTTCGTTACTCGCTGTGTCTCGTAGGAGTGCAGTGCCTCGTTATGCTCAGCATGGTGGACGAAGTCGAGGTGATCTTGCCTGGCACCCCGTGGCACCAGATCGGAAACAGTCATGCGCAGCGCTTCGGTCTCGCTGAAGCCGTACATCGCGCTCGCAGCCTTGTTCCAGGCGAGAAAGCGGCCTTTGAGGTCGAATACCGTCACCGCGTCGTTTGAATCCTGAACCACTGCGGCAAGGCGTCGGGCGCGTTCGTCGGACAGCTTGACGTGCGTAATGTCGGTCCACGTCACCACGACGCCTGCAGGTGGTGCTTCGCGAATCGCGATATACGGCGTGATGCGGCGAACATACCATTCTGCAGTCGCGGTTTCTATCTCCTTCTCGACCTGCAGGTCCCCGCCCGTGAGTATCCGATCGACCTCTGCCGGCAACGCGTCGCCGAGCGGGTTGCCGAGGACCTCTACGATCTTGCGTCCGATGTCAGGCGGCGCCAGTCCTAAGATCCTCGCCGCGCTCGGGGTAAACCGTTTAATCAGCCCCTGCCTGTCGAGAAGCAGTGTCGCGATTTCCGTGCTGGCAAGCAGATTTGTGACGTCCTCATTGAGGACCTCCATTTGATGAACCTTCTGCTCAAGTTGAGAATTGACGACATTCAACTGCTCATTGAGCGCCTGCAGTTCCTCTTTGGACGTTTCGAGCTCTTCGTTTGCAGAGCGCAGCTCCTCATTCATCGAAAGGATTTCTTCGTTCGATACCCTCAGTTCGCTATTGCTCTCTTCCAGTTCCTCGATCGTGCTGCCGAGCTCCACCTGCGTGGTGCGAAGCTCGCTCTCGAGGTGCCACAGATCGGAATCCGCGCCGGAGGGCACCGTCGACGTAGGCCGGTCGGCCGTCGGCAACCTGGCAAAGATGACAAGCAATGCCCTGCCGGCATGCGTCGTGTCGAACGGTCGCGTCACCGTGATTTTTACCGCAGGTGCACCACCGTCAGCGACGATTTCGCTGACCGGCGAGTCAGCATGATCCTGGATTGCCCGGCGCAATACGATCCGCAGTTTGAGGCGCAGTCCATCGCGCGCCATGTCGAGAATGTTGCCCGTCGGCTCACCTGCCGGCTGCGTCAGGTATTCGTCAGTCGAGCCGCTCACGTAGAGCACCTGGTGAGCAGAATTGATCAGCACCGAGGCAGCATGGTGCTCTTCCAGCAGCGTGGCGTTGACCAGTTCCGCGTAACCCTTGCTGCGGACACCGACACGGCTCGCCGGCGGGAATTCTTCATGGCGCGCTGTTCTTGCGGAAAACCGATAGGCAGTGGGTGCCGCCGCCAGGATCGGACTGCGCTGGTAGATACGCCAGGCTCTCGAGACTTCCTGAAACTGGGTGGAATCGGGATCGGTACTTTCCGAGCGCCCCAGAAACAGATAGCGCTTCGGATTGAGTGCGAAGTGGAACAACTCGAACACCCGCTGCTGTGCTTCCGGTTCGAGGTAGATCAGCAGGTTCCGGCAACTGATCAGATCGACCCGCGAAAACGGCGGGTCAGCAATCAGGTTCTGCGGAGTAAATAGAACCGTTTCGCGAAGTTCCTGCCGGATCTGGAATCCGTCGTTGTGAGGTTGAAAGAACCGATCGAGCCGCGCCTCACCCACTGGTGACGCGACGCTGGCTGAATAGATGCCCTGACGTGCGCGTCCCAGCGCAACGCGGTTCACGTCAGAGGCAAGGATCATGAACGGTCGCGTCGCCCGGCGCTTCTCGATCTCCTCGGTCAGCAGCATGGCCATCGAATAGGCTTCTTCGCCTGTTGCGCATCCCGGCACCCATACACGAATCGGCTGCTCGCTCTGCGGCTCCTCCAGCAGTACGCTCAGCACGCGTTCGGACAGCGCGGTCCATGCATCGGGGTCGCGGAAGAACTCCGTCACACCAATCATCATGTCCAGGCTAAGCGCCTGAGCCTCCTCGACTGAGGCTTTCAGGACGTCGCAATACGCGCGCAGGCTGTCGACCCGGTTGACCGCCATGCGACGGGCAATGCGACGTTGAAGCGTCCCCCGTTTGTAGCCCCTGAAATCTGATCCGGCAGCCGCAAGCGCCCTGAGCACCGGTTCAAGATCAACCGGCTGCGGTGGATCAATGGCTGCTTGAGGCATCCCGCCCGTGGAACGTCTGATGTATTCAAACAGCGCAGCCGGCATGTCTTCGACCGGGAGTACATAGTCCACCAGACCCGTTGAAATTGCGTGGCTGGGCATTGTGCTGTGTTCGGCCGTTTCCGGCATTTGCGCCATCACCATACCGCCTTCGGCCTTGATCGCTCTAAGACCTGCTGAGCCGTCCGCGTTCGCGCCGGTAAGCACAATCCCGATGGCGCGGTCGTGCTGGTCGGCGGCCAGCGATGTAAATAATGCGTCAATCGGCATGGGGATTGCTGGGCGATCGACGGCGGCCCGCAACCGGAACGTGCCTTGCTCGATGACAACGGACACTTTCGGCGGGATGACATAGACGTGCCCCGCGCGCAGCATTGCGCCATCCTCGATGGCTGACACAGGCAAATGCGTGTCCTTGGCCAGCAACCCCGGGAGGTGACTCTCGGAACCCGGAGCCAGGTGCACCACGATCACGAAGGCAACGTCGTCCGGAATTTCGGACGCCGCCCTGAAAAACAGGCTTAACGCATGGAGGCCGCCGGCCGACGCGCCGATCGCGACTATTCGGGGAGCGACGACCAGCCTTGGCGCTGTAGAGGTCTTATTGGAATCATTCATGGCACACCGCTCAAGACTGCTGGAGCGCCAGTGTAGCGCCTATTACATCGCCACTGATCGAACTCCCGGTGCGGAGGCGTTTCACGCCCGGTGGCGGACGTTGGATACGGAGCACGCGAAAACGTGTTGGCATGAAAGGAGACTTACGACGATATGCTTGACGTACCATGCAGCACGGCTGCAGATATCCGTATCGATGTGTCACGCACTGCACTGGAACAGGTTGGTGAAGGCATACGGTTTCCCGACCGTCCGCGAGGGATGTGGTAAATGTTGAAGGAAGATCATCGAAACGGTAATTATCTGCTCGCGGTGCTGGACGAGGCGGAGTGGGCTCGTGTCGCGCCGCATCTGGTGCCAGTGGACCTGTCATTGGGACACGTCATCTACGAGGCTGGCGACCGTCTCGATCATGTCTATTTCCCATCGACATCCATCGTGTCGCTGCTCTACGTGTTAGAGAGCGGCGCATCCGCTGAAATTGCCATCGTGGGAAACGAAGGGATTATCGGTATCGCGCTCTTCATGGGCGGTGAAACCATGCCGAACCGGGCGGTTGTCCAAAGCGCCGGACGCGCGTATCGACTGGATGCCGGCGTCCTGAAAGAGGAATTCCGTCGTGCGGGTGCGGTGCAACGCCTGTTGCTGCGCTATACCCAGGCATTGATCACGCAGATGGCGCAGACCGCCGTGTGCAACCGGCACCACTCGATCGACCAGCAACTCTGTCGGTGGCTGCTGTTGAAGATCGCTAATTCTGCTAGCGGTGCCCATAAGGGCGCTAATGGCGTCCGTTAACTCTGCTAGCGTGGCTTTTCCATCGGAACATGAACGCACTGCCCGGAACGACTAACTAGGCGCAGCACGACACTTCGGTTGTCGACGTTCAGTCACACACTTGATAAAGACTCCGACATAAAGCACAAGTCCCGACCTGTATGGCGTTTTCGTTCACCTCAAAGGTTGGCACCGCCCGAATATCGAAATAAATGACCTTCGTCAATATTGCTTGCCGCCGCCTGTGGCTCGCGGACCTGTCGCGCCGATCGGCAGCCACATTAGCCGAATTAGAGAACACGCCGAACGCGCTAGCAGAATTAACGAACATCCTCCTGCTCGCCCGTTGCCGGAACGCAACGGATGACACAACTGGCAATCTTGCCTCGTCGCCATGCCTGGCGGGCCCTGCGGCTCATCTCCCATTAGCAAATGCGGTGGACATCGCTAGCAGAATTAACGGACACCAACAATTGTCTCGCCTTGAGCGCGAGCTTCGTCAGGGGCTGGATGCGTGATGGCGTCGTCACAGCGTGTCTACAGTCATGCACTCCCGGCGCCGCCGCGACACTTGGTCGCCTTGTATCAGTTTCGGAGACGGCGACCGCACCGAAGCGGAGGATGAAGTTGCCGTATGCACCAGCCACTCAGGCAGCGTATCGCAAGCGGCGCTGAACGGAATTCGACATCCAGGCTTTGGACAAATTGTTCGCTGCGGTGTGAACTACTCGACAGAGGTCCTTGCAAAGTGGGGGGCTTCACATATCTGAAGGCGGTTCGTTTCCACTTCAGATGAAAGGGGCAGCTCAAGTTAATCGGGCGAAGATTTTCGAACCACCGCAGTCGGCCACGAAGAGACGCCCGCCTAAAGACATCGAACGACCGAAACGCATTCGGCAAACAGCCGTTCCAAAAATCCGCTGATAAGGTGGTTTTGCCGCGCAGCTGGCCCGACGCCGGGCTTTCATGATATTTCGACAAGCTTTCGATCGCACGTCTAGCCGCCGAGTTTTCAAGTCGCCCTTCGTGAAATTTGTATTGAATCGTGTATAAATATGGTGACCGCAATGCGACATAACAACCATTTCATTTGCGCGCACGACGATGGGCAAACAGAAAGACGATATCCCTCTCGCAGAACGTAGGGCTCTTGCCGCCAAGCTGCTGTTAAATGGTGAGGGTATTAGCGAAGTGTCCAGGAAGGCTCGACTGAGTCTTCGGACCGTGAGCAAGTACAAGGACCTGGTTGAAAGGAGCGGAGCTGATGCTGTTGCGCGCCTTCGTATCCACGGAGGGCCCTCGCGACTGGATGATGCGTCGCAAAGCTGGCTCGTTAGCGCAATCAAGCACTCGCCGGGGCTTCACGGCTATCCAGGGCCGACCTGGACCATAAGCCAACTGCGCGAACTGATCTTTCGGCGTTTCGGCGTCCAGTTTTCACCTTCGCATGTTGGCTACCTCGTTCGGGGTTACGGCCTCGCCTATCGACTCACCTATTCGACTTCAGAAAAGGCGTCGTCTGCTACCGCTCATAAACCACAGAGCGACGTCTATGCCGCGCGCCGGAAGATTGCTGCGAAAATGCTGCTGGATGGGGACAGCGTCGAGCACGTCTCGAAAGCGCTCAACATCAGCGTGCGCACCATTGCAAAATACAGATCAATGGTAGTTGCTAATGGCGTTGAGGCTGTTGAGCATCTCAAGGCATCCGGGCGCAGTGCCACACTTGGCCCCGAGGCCCTTAAGTGGTTACGGGCGACATTGGAGGGCAGCCCCATGGCCCACGGCTATGAAACCGAACTCTGGAGAAACGGCGATGTTCAAAAGCTGATCAAGGAGCAATTCGGGATCTACCACTCTGCCGGGCATGTCAGGACCCTCGTCGGGAAGCTAGGCTTGGACCACAGGATGCGACCGCCGAAGCTGCGCACGGAGAAGAAGCGCCTGACGATCAATGATGAAACGCTGGCGTGGGTTGCCGCAACGGTCAAGGAGTCGCCGAGAATACACGGCATAGACGCTGATCACTGGACGAACGGCCGATTGCGCACCGTACTTCATCGGCGGGTGGGTGTCGATTATTCTCGAGGATATATCTGGGAAATTGCCACGCGTGCCGGCGTGGCGGACCTGCTTACAAAACTCCGTAGCTGATCAATTCATTCTGGCCCTGGCCGCCTCGTCATGTGTGGCCGTAGCGACAGCGTGGCGGCGCTCCCAACGGAGTGTCTCTGATTCGTGATGTTCTCAAGGTAATGCCCCTTGTGCCGCCGCACTCGTCAGATAACGTCTTTCCAGGCTTCACCTTTTTTGATTGCATAGATGGTCACGACATGCACTCCGAATGCATGCGCCAGCGAAGCAACTGATTCTCCGGCCGCCAATCGCTGGCGTATCGATAACACCTTGGTTTCGTTCAGTTTGGCTGTGCCGTTGCGAAAACGAACGGGCAGATCGGGATTGGTAAGTCTTTTTTCTTCGTATCTGCGGCGGGTGCGCTCCCTTTTTGCCGCATTGAATTTCTCCTTGTTCTCCCTGGCGTAGCGCCGTTTCGCATCCGGGTTTTTCTCATAACTACGCCGCGCGGTCATATTGGTCCGCTCGCGGTTCCCGGCTCGCCATTCAGCCTGGCATAAAGTTACACAGGGCCGGCAATAAGATGCGTAGCCAAGCCCCTTCCGATGGAAATCCAGTTCCGCGATTTTCGTCTGGCCGCATCTGGGACAGCGACGTGGGGTTTGAATTGCGATCATGACTTGCCCCCTTTCTCAACAGTTCTGACTTCCTCTCCCGTGCAGTCGACGGAAAATATCGGACTTGGATGTTGAACAAGCGAATGGCAGAACTGCAAGTCTTCGTGCGAAAACATTTTTCAAAAGTGTCAGGATGGAGGATGTTGACGCAATCAGTTTCGCATGCCCGCCAAAAAGGCGAACGGGAGGGCTGGTGGATGCTCTTGCGTCGCGTCCAGGCAGTGCGCCTGATTGTGATAGGCGTGCAGCCGGACTGGCACCTGAGATGCATCAACGCTGCAAATGGCACGAGTTGCTGGAAGGTGGATGGCCGTTTGCTGGACGAAATCGGACGGACATCTTACGTACTTGAGCGGCTGTTGAGGGTCGACAAGAGGCGGTCGTGCCTGCCTGACAGCGGCCGTTCACGAACCCGGCGATGAGGTCATGGGAGCCGAGATCGTGGTTACAAGTGCGCATGCTGACCGCGCCGTTACGCGCCCAATCCGCTAGAAATCCACATAAAAATTTCATCGCGACGGCGAGCCGACCTGCCGCCTTCTGGAGCAGGCGGTTACGCGTTTTTTTTGACCTTTGCCAGAAGCGCTCACGAAAACAGTGGCAAAGATTCGACGGCGGTTTGGTGCCGACGTCGCGGGGACTGGGATCGACCGGGCCGTGCAACAGTCTTCCCGCTAGCCGAACCTAGCCGCCGGTTCAGATCCGACAGCGCCCGACAGACGGTCGTGCGCGCGGGCGTCCCCGCCAATGCCAGTTCAAGCTGGTCCAGCAGTTCCGGAAGACTCACTCCCCCTGTTCTCTTTCGCGCGAACTTCCGCTTCTGCATAAGGCCCCCCTCATCGCTGTCGACATGCGCGCTGGCACCGACGTCACCACCAATCGTCAAGCTCCAGCGACATCTGTTTCCTCGTGCTTGCGCCAGGCGCACCGTCGGACACATTTCCCTTTGGCATCGGTGGCTTCAGCACATCGGGATGGAAAACCACATCCATGCCGAGCCGGACAAATCCATCATTCTCCCGCTTCGAGCCCTCGGCGCTTTTCGGGATCGTGATGCTGCCAACGGGCTCTCCCGCACCGCTGTTCACGCCACGTCAGCCAGCATCGAGTGACGACAGTCCGCCGTGGCGCACCGGCATGCGTACTGCGCCCGAACCTCTTCATCCAGCGAATCGTCGGCGGCCAGCAGATACTCAATAAACAGTTCTTCACCGGCCCCGATCGGCCGGAGCGTGTGGATGAAGATGCGCCCGGCGTCCTCGATGGTCTCGCAGTTGGGCGCGCACGCGTGATTGAGCCAGCGCGCACTATTGCCACCGCGGCTCCCGTCGATCACCCGCCCATCCGACAGTCCGAACAGAAACGTATGTCCTTCGACGCCTTCACGCCGGTGACGGCGCACCGCACTTCGCCACGAGGTGATTTCACCTTTGTACTCAAGCACGCGCTCGCCCGCCGCGAGCGCATGCATGGCGAACACGCCTTTGCCGTGAACTGAAGACCGCCGAACAATCACGCGCCGCATACTCTTTCCTTCCCGATGTCAGCGCCAGTATAAGAGCAGCAAATTTCCGCATCCAGTGGGATGAGCACGATGGGGCACGTCGAAGCTGGAGAGTCGAGGTATTTGATCCGCAGGCATCCCGGAATGACCGACCAACCACCCACGAAGAGAGCCAGCTTCAGAAAAGCTGATTGCCCAGCTCGCACAGGCTGACCCACTTCACCGTGCTCACGAAGGTCCTGCCTGCGGTGTCGAGCGATTCGATCATCGCGCGCTGCCCACGCGCTTCCGCGACAACGCGCACGATGCGCGTCCGATAGCGCAACAGCGCACCGATGGGTGGACACAAGGCTTCCCGCCTCATCCGCGATCGTTTCTTTTCCATACGGCTATCTATCTAGACATGCAGCGAATCGCAGGGGCCGCAGTACGTCGCGGCATCTCGCCCTGATGCTACCAGGCCGACTGGCCGAGGTCCAGGCCTCGCCCGATCACGCCGTGCCGCTGCTGCCGCCGGCACCTGTAGCGACTACCCTGCCGGCCGCCGCGCCGTCGGCAGAAATCCGGCCGACGGCTTGCGTCCGGTCTCAGGCGCCGTTCACGGCGTCCTTGAACGCCTTGCCCGCCGTGAACTTCACCGTCTTCGCAGCCGGGATCTGGATCTCGGCGCCGGTTGCCGGATTGCGACCGACCCGCGCGGCGCGCGCGCCCGTCGAAAACGACCCGAACCCGACCAGTTGCACCGTGCCGCCCTTCGTCACTTCGCCGGTGATCGCCGCGATCACAGTGTCGAGTGCCTCGCCGGTTGCCGCCTTGCTGTCGCCCGTCTTCGCGGCGACCGCGTCCACCAGTTCCTGCTTGTTCATCGCTATTTCCTCTCCGTGGTTGTGAATGTCGCCACCCTACCCGATCCCCGCATCTTTGCGCAATTGGCCGGCGGCCGGACTGATCGGCGATTACAGGCACTGAACGCAGGTCACAGGCGTGAGCGGTGCATGACGCCGCCGTTAAACCGGGCATGCACACCGGGTCGCATCCTAGTGCTGTCGATCGTCCGGGTCAGCGGCATGGGCTTGATGAAGAGGTAGGCGCAGCCCACTCCGGCGACGCATCGGCGGGGAAATGTGGTCGCCCCCGGCGCGCCCGCGCGCACCGTCGGGTACGTCTCATGAACCGCCCGCTGCTGGTCCGCGCCTTCTGCGTGTGCGCCCTGCATGCTGTCCGGCGTCCAGGTCGCGCATCGCATTGATCCGGTTGCGCGCACGCCGGCTACCCGTCGGGGCACAGCGTCATCACACCAGGGGCCATCCGGCGACGTCGTCCAGCCGATACAAGGGCCAGTGTCCGCAAATGAAGGGGGAGATAGCTCTGACTTTCATACCCTCCCCCATTGACCGGAACTGCCATTCGAGTGGTTTGAGCACGGTGCCGCTTTGCGAAGGGCGTCCATCCAGGATACGGGTCAGGTCCCATGCCTCGATGATCGGCGCGCTTTCGCGCAAACATGGATTGGGCGCCGCGAGCCCGCAGGCTCGCTCAAAGCGAAGCAAAGCAAACAGGTCGCATCGTTTTCAATGCTGATAAGTCGTAGTATCAGCATTGCGTTTAATGCTGTATCTGAGCGGCGATAACCCGCGTTATCATCGCGATCCGGCAGCTTCTAGAGGTCGCTGGTGTCGCATGTCGAGCTGTTTTCTGCCCTTTGACGAAGCCCCCCGAAATGCGGAAGCGGGGGGACCGTCGGAGACGCGGAATTGGCAGGAAGACCCGAGCGCACCCAAATGCCCGCGCCCCTTAATGAGCATATCGGGTGTCATCAGGGCCACCGGTACCTGCGGGCCATCACATAAACTCCGACAACCGTCGAGGCACCGTAGGTGGATCGTGCCGAACGCATCACTGATGGCCGGTACCGGATACCCAGCACCTCATCACCTGTAGCTGTGAGTGCGCATCGGATCCTCAAAACCTGCACAGATATGCGAACAATCTGTAAGCACGTCGCCGCAAGAAGTAGACGTGCCGAAAAGAAGCGGGGCGTGAAAGCCCCGCGCAATCAATCGTTCTCCTTTCTTCTGCTACCCTCGACCAACACCCGCCAGGGTGTAGGCCGCGTAGGACCGGTCTCGACCCGAACGACATAATCGGCTTCCTCCTCAATTACCGGCGTCGTCCCGGACAGGTTCGCTACAACCGCACCTTCGCACGTCGTCACGGTCCATACCGACACAAACTTTTGAGGACGGTCAATCAGCACGATTTTCGGGAATACCCGGGAAAGAACGGCTCTCACCTGTTCAACTGCCGCATCTGGTCCAAACAGTGCCGGAATGATGTCGAGCGGCTCGACGGCCAACTGGCGCTCCAGATTCCCGACATCGAGCGAAGCAGCATAGGTCTGAAGCCTTGCGAGTTCCTCAGCCAACCGCTTCTTCTCATCCCGCTGTTCGCGATACGCCTGCTCAAGGAAATCATCCCCATCCGCCTCCAGCCTGCGCATGCGCTGTGCCAGACTTTCAAGTTGCCGGTCTGCGCGTGCCACCTCAAGTTTCAGCTCAGTAATGCGAGCCTCCTGCCCCCCGTCGAGTCGCGCCTTCAGACGGTCGCGGAATTCCCTGATCCGCTTATCGTCAAACATGCATCGCAGAAGGTGTGTCAGCGCATGTTCGAGTGCCCTCACCGAAACATAGTCCACCCGCTCCGGAGCATTTTCAACGGCAACTCGACGTCTCTGCGCACACGCCGCGCAGTAAAGTTGAGGCGCAGAACCTCCCCCAGCGATACTCATCCTCCCCAGACAGGCGCCGCAGGTCACGAGCCCGGCGAATGGCCGCCGCCCGCCTCCCCGGAATGGCTGAGACGATGAACTGTCATTACAGGCGTACCAGACATGGTCGTCCACGAGCCGCAACTCCGGACGGGCATACTCAATCTCAGTAACGTCCTGCTTCTCCTTTTTTGCCTTTGCCTTCGTAAAGCTACTGCCTCCATATACGAAAACGCCGCGATAAATGGTGTTGGCAAGAATCTGCTTTACCGTCGCCGGCCGCCAGTACCCCGCGCCGCCATCTTTCGACGGACGGGGGCAGGCAACGCTTTCACGGTTCAGGTGTTCTGCGATGGCATTAAGCGAGCTACCCTTGTACCGCATGGCGAACATCTGCCTCACCCGGTCTGCCGCCGGCTCGTCAATTTCCCAGACTGTTCCTCCTTCGTTTTCGCGCTCACCCTGCCTGACTGCCCGATATCCGTACGCCGCTTTCGCAATCATGAATCCGCGTATCAGTTGCCCCTGCATGCCCCGCTTGACCCGGTGGCTGGTCTCGCGCACAAAATGGGCCGCGATCAGCCCCGAGATGCCAAACTGCAACTGCCACCCAGGTATCGAGCTGTCGGTGCCGTCGCAACTGACGACACGCACCCGAGTCCGTTCGATACGCTGCTCGAGATGAGCAAACTCGAGCGTCGAGCGTGCGAGCCGTGATATCTCATCGACCACGATGGCCTCGAACTCCCCGGCCTCCCACGCACTGATAAATCGCGCGTAAGCAACGCGCTTCGCCAAGCCCTTCTGTTGTCCGGTCACCGCCGCATCGACAAAAACGTGCTCGTCGCTGACGGTAAATCCTAACTGCGCCGCTGTTTGCCGCGCCCTTCTAACCTGGTCGTCGATTGACGTCGACCGGCTTTCATCGTCCGAATATCTTGCATAGATTCCTGCTGGCCGCATACGTCTCCCTTTTGCTGGTAGGTTGCTGCGGCGAGCTCGACCAACAGGTCGAGTAGTTCTGAAACTGGTCCTGGTATTGCCATAAGAGTGTCCTCGCTATGCCTCAGCAAAACGTATAGCGAACGCGTGAGCGGGACTGATCCGGACGGTTGCTATACGTATTGAGCGACCCGCTCACGGCCGGATCCGGCCGAAACGTTCGAGGACAACAACAATGGAAATGACACACGAAGAAGTGCGTACCGGGCGCAGTGCACGCCGGCAAAAACTCACGCTCGACACCGAGCAGTTGCAAAGGCCTGGTTCAAGACTGCTTGCGGCGTTGTTCCAGCAAGCGAACTATCGGGACCATTCACTGGCTGCACTGGCAAATGAGCTTGGATGTACACCGGGCTATCTCTCGCAGTTGAGAAACGACACACGATGCGCGAGCAACGTATCGCAGAAGTTTGTCGATGCCGCTGCCCGGTACCTCGGGGTCCTGCCCGTCATCGTCAAAATCCTGGCAGAGCAGGTCCGGGCGGAGGATTTCGTCATGCCGTCCAGTTCTCTCGAGAGCCGGCTTGACCAGGTGATGCAGTTCATCCGGGATGATGGGGCTTTCGGTGCCTCGGTGCCGGGCGATATCCTCTCGGCCAGTCGTGAGATGAAAATCTTCGTTATCGAGTGCTATCGCGAGGCAACAGGTCTTGACCTGACACCAGGCATTTCGCTTACCCGCCGGCTCCGCGACACGATGGAAGCCGCGCTGGTTTTCGATAACGAAGTCAAGCCGCACCAACGAGCCGCCCAGCAGCCCTCGGCAACGGGAATCGCTCCCACAGTACTGGAGGTTCAATGAATTCGGCCCTGCTTAGGGAGCATGGACTGCACCCGGGCTACATCATTCCTTCGGCTCACTGGTCCTCAATCGAGCGTGTATGCGGGGAAGAACCGTCTGAAAGAAGCGCGCTCCTAGTCGAGGTTCCTGAGGAAATGCAGCGCGCATTCGAGGCCACCCACGCATTAGGACAGTCGCGACTGAGTACGCTGCGTTCCGGCGGTGGAATGTTTCTTCTGGCTATCACCCTGCAGATTGAAACCTGCCAGACCAGAGTGGTGTTGAACCTGTCGGAACCGCACGTAAGGCAATACCTTCAGGAAGCGACCGCGAGTGGCGAATTGCTGGTGGGATTACATACGCGGGATGACAGCTGGGTACACTCGACCCTGCTCGCTATCGAACCCGACGCATGCAGCCGGCTACTGGAAACGTCTGCCGGAGCTGTCGCGTTCTCCACTGAGGATGCCTGGAACGAGAAGGCGTCGGCCTGCTCCAGGTTATTGCAGGACACGAAGTTTTTCGTGTTCGACGACAAGCCCGCGAGCTGCGTAAGCGTGGTTTTTGTCAAGGACACTTCGCAGTTTCTGAAGCCTGGCGATTTCGAGGCCACTCTGTGATTCACGGCGCGAGCGATGCTCGCGCCTTTTCTTTTTACAGAGCCTGCAGATGGTCGATCCTGGAGAGGACTTACGGTTGCACATCCCGCGTCCGTCGCGCGAGATCGTGCACCGCGCACATGGTCTTCGCGCAATTGCCCCACCCGGGGCAGACAGTCAGCCGTCTTCCCTGATAGCCACTTAAGGCGCAGCCTTGGCCAGGGAAAAGGCGGAGCGTCACAAAAACTCTTCCTCTTGAGAAGCCTCCGCCAGGTTAGCGGTTAAAAGGTTATTGGTTACGTATAACTTATCGCCTCAGAAGGCCCGTCCGGCGGGCTTCCGGTTACGTGGCCGGTGGGCTGATCGCGCGATTGAGGTGAGTTAATTACGCGATTCCAGTGGCGCAACTGCGCGGTTCCGGTGGGGTAATTGCGCGCCGGCAACTGACCGATCCGTCTTCAATCGAGAACGACTCCAGGAACTGAACGTCGACGAGCTGCTGCAGCGCGAGGGTGGCTTTGCGCCTGAACTCCTTGCGTGGCGTCACGTCCCCGCAAAGGCTCTGCAATCTGTCGAGCGGGAATGCGATGGGTTCGCGGTGTGACGCATAAAATCCGAGTAGCCATGACGCGAGATACGAACGCCTGGTAAGCCGGTCCTCGTAGACGCGCAGTATGCGCGTGTAGTGCTGGTCCCTGAACAGCTCCGCAATCTCCCGGTCAAAGTACACCCGGATCTCTTTCGAGTCCGGTACGAACTCCCAGCGGGCAATCAGGGATACGGCCACCCCCGCGCGCGCAATGCGCGGGACGAACATCAACAGGCTTGTTGCCTTGAGCCGTGTGAGCGTCTCGATGAGTTTTTCATAAGCCGCGTTCGACGTGCCCCAGCCGATGTCCTCGCAGAATCGCCGTGGCCTGAATGTGGCAGCGCCTGGCGTATCTCCTTCCCGGTGGAGGGCATGCATGAACACCCTCCGGTCGTCCTGCCGTAGCTCTTCCCCCGAGTATTCGATATACCCGTTTCGCGAAGCCTGAACCGGTAGCCGGTGCCGCGAGAACGACCGGCGCGGCGACGCCGGATCGGCAACCCGAAACAGCGCGCAGCGCACCAGCTCGTTCGGAATGATGGACGCGTTCTCCGGATGGTATGGCACAAGTGGGTACGGTAGTTGCCAGAGCTGTGGTGCTGGCGCTGCCGGCTTTCCGCAGTCGCGGTCACGTTCAGCGACAAGCGCGTCGAGGAGAATATCGCTCATTGCCCCTCCCCGCCCGCGACTCCGTCATCGAGCGGCAGCATCGCTAGTTCGAGGCCGCGTTCATGTGCGCGGCCGAGGAATTCGAATCCCTCGAACCCCGAAAATCGCCTGGCCTTCGACGGGTCCAGCGTCCAGGGCGAGCCATCCGGCCCAGGCCCGGCCAGCAGGTAGCGCATTGGCTGCGTCGCATTGGCCTCGACGATTGCGTAAATTTTCCTGTGTCCTGCCTTGCGGCCGCCGCAGCGCGTCATTCGCGACCTCCGCTGAGTCTCGCACACGCGTTCATACGAACCGGTGCGACGCCTGCGCGTTCGAACGCCAGCTTCGACCTCGGACTGGTAATGGGTGCCCAAGCCGGGCGCTTGGCTATCTGCATCCGTGACTCCTGTTGTTGTGAATAACAGGTGCAGCGACCGCATTTAGCCGACCGTCGTGATGTGATGTGCGACGGGTTGCCGGAGGCGCAAAGTCCGGACGCCGCCTCATCGGGCTGGCGTCTGATCCGGTCATCTTTCCGCCGCAGATCGGGTAGCGAAAAAATCCGCTGGCCGGATAAAACAGGGGCCTACACGAGACTCACCCACTCTGGAGTCCGTGAAAATGACCCACTCGCAATACACCGCCAACGCCCTTCAATCGTCGCTGTCCAACATCGACGACGATGCCGGAGCGTCCACCCGGTCACTCGAATGCGTTGAGCTCTTTGCCGGATGCGGCTCGATGGCCCTAGGCCTGCAACAGGCAGGCATCATTCACCCGGTGATGGTCGACATCGACCCATACGCGTGCCGGACGCTATCCGCAAATCGGACCGCGTTCGGCAAGTCGGACCGCCTGTTAATTTCGCAGGCCGATGTGCGTCATGTCGACTGGCACGCGTACGCCGGCATCGACCTCATCGCGGGCGGCCCTCCCTCCCAGTCGTTTTCCGGTGGTGGCCTGGGCGCCGGTCAGGATGACGAGCGGGACCTGTGGCCGGAGGCTGTTCGCGCCGTGGCGGAGGCGCTGCCGCGAGCGTTTCTGTTCGAGAGCACACCGGGCCTGCTGCGCCCCGCGTTCGGCTATTACCTTAACGGCCTGGTCACACGCTTGGAGCGACCGTCTAGCGACGGAGAGGATGCGCGGTACGCCGTCACCGTCGTGCCGCTGAACGCGGCAGACTACGGCGTCTCCCAGAACCTCCGGCGCATACTCATCGCCGGCGTACGGCAAGATTGCGGCAGCCTACTGGAATTTCCGGCCGCAACGCACAGTCACGAACGACTGGTGTGGGACAGGTGGGTTTCCGGCGAGTACTGGAAGCGGCATGGCTTACTGCGACCTGATGCCTCGCTGGTACCCAAAGAGGAGAGGTCTATCCTCAAGCGGCTCCTCACGGGAAAGACTTACCCCGGCGAAGCGGCGTGGCGCACCTGCCGCGACGCCTTGGCTGGCAACCGGACGGCGGCACTGACTGACCACCTTGAGGATTCTGCAGGTCGCCGGACTGCGCGTCAGTATCCTGGTCATACGGGCAGCCAACTGGATTTGCCATCGAAGGCCCTCAAAGCTGGCGTCCACGGCGTTCCCGGTGGCGAGAACATGTTCGTTGATGACAATGGCGCTTGCTGGCAATTCACCGTGCGGGACGCTGCGCGACTACAAGGCCTACCGGACAATTTCGTCGTGGAAGGTTCGTGGTCGCAGGGAATGCGCCAACTCGGTAACGCATTGCCTGTGCCCGTCGCCAAGGTGGCGGGACGCTGGCTCACCGATTGCCTCAATCACGCATCCTAGAAATAAAGATGGTCCGCGCAGGCGGACCATCTTAATCAACGTTACTGGACGCGCTGCGCGCCGCGTACCGGGAGCGCAGGTGGAATGTCCTGGAGCTAGTGGAGTGTCCCTTCGTCACGCAAACTCGTCTCGACGCATTCGAGCATGTGTGTCGGCAGCATCACCGACACGCTCAAGTCCCTGACGGGTGGTTGCCCGAGCAGCGCCGGCACCGTGGCAATGGCGCACACTTTGCTGATAATGCCCGACACACCCAGGATGACCTCCTCGCGGTCAACGTCGGAAACGGACTGAACCAGCCTCTCGACCGGTGCAATCATCTCCCACGGGAGGTGTGCGGCAGAAACGGCCGCCTCCTCCTCTCCCGCGTCGCCCATCGCCACCTGCATGGGTGCCATGCGCAAAGAGGCGAGGAACTCAGGAACCGGTGGTTCGAACAGCGGAAGCAGAAACCGGTGCTGGAACATGCCAAGCTGCTGGGTGAACACCACGTAGTTGCCGGCCTTATCGCCCGTAAAAGCGGCCACGTTAAGGTCCCGCGCAGCTGACTCCTTGAGCATGGCGGCAAACATGGGCGCGGAAACGTCTCCGCACAAAAACCATCCTTCGAGCCCCGCACCCTTCCGCTGCCGCCCAGCCATAGCTTCCGTAACGTCCTCCGGCCGCATCACGCGCGCGGGTGTCAGCAGCGCATCACCACATCTTGTCGGTTTCTCAATCATTGTTCGTGTCCTATGTAGACGCGCCGGAATGGCGCATTACGTATAGGCACCGCAATGACAGAATACGATTCGCACGCGCGCGACCACCAAAGACAGACGACCCGCGCGCACATAAGCGCTAACCGAGGTCAGTGCATGGCGCGGATCGCACGCTCCGCATTACCGTATGAAGCAGACACCTCCGTTTTGCGTGCATGGAAGAAAGTTATCCCCGACTCGCTCGAAGGGTATGCAATCTCGTACCCCAGCTGCTTCAGCGCGCGGTCGACCCTACGCGTATGGAGCACGCATGAATTCCTGTGAGTCGCCGGCGGTGCGTATGGATGGTCGTAACCGTCGAGCATTCCCTGCTTGCAGACCTCAATCGCCTGCGTCACGAACATATCTGTCGCTGGCTGATTGCTAAGGCGCCGGAGCTGGTTGACGGGACCACCGAGTTTTTCCAGCAGTGGAATGACGAACGTGTGCGTGTCCTCACGACTCAGCGCCACCGGGACGGCGCCTTGGCGGTTCCAGGTGTCAATCGCCTGCCACACCTCGGGCTCCGTTGGGTCTGCCAGCCAGTTCAGCAACGCATCCTCAATGCAGAGCGCAAACAGAAGCATCGGCATCTGCGGACCGCCAATGACGAACGCATCGAATGTCGCGCGACGGGCATTCGCATACTGGCTTGGGTCGAATTCGACCATCTGTTCAAGGACGGGCCCCTTGAGTCGCGGGCTGGTCCCGCTATATTCGCTCGCGGAGGCAATAAGACCCAATCGGATAGAAGAGTCCTGAGCCGGTTGATAAATATTTGCGCCGTTTTCCATATTAAAAATCTCCTTTTTGATTAACCCCATACCGGGGACAAAAAGAAGATTAATGCTGAATATCGTATAAATCAACGTATAAATTGAATATCTCGACTTCTATTTTTATACGTTTAAATGTTTATCCAAATTTAAAATAACATCAGCCCAGATAACCACGCATCGGTACTCCTCCGGGCGGCCCCGTGCCGCAATCACGAATACCTCACGGACAACTGACCTGAGCCTCATGGACGTATCGCATCTCCATTAATCCAAATCACGGCGACGACATCTTTAATCTAAATAATTAAATCTCAAGAAAATCCTAAAAACCGGATAAAACGCGTTTCTCCACTTGTTTCCTGCAACCACCAATGGAAACAAAATGGAGCAACAAAACAGCACCCTCAACGTCATCGAACTTTTCGCGGGCGTAGGCGGATTCCGTCTCGGCCTCGAATCCGTCCCCGGGCAGCCTTTCCGCGTCACCCTCAGCAACCAGTTCGAACCGTCAAAGAAGATTCAGCACGCCAGTCTCGTCTATCACGCACACTGGCCGGACGGCGTACATCTGAACCAAGACATCAACGAGGTACTGGTCTCGCCAGCCGGTCAACAGGCGATACGCGATGCCGCGCCTGATGTGCTCGTCGGCGGGTTTCCATGCCAGGACTATTCGGTTGCCAAACCGTTGTCACAGTCGAGGGGCATCGAAGGCAGGAAGGGGGTGTTGTGGTGGTCCATCGCCGAACTCCTGCGGCAACGCATCGCCGACGACGCTCCCGTCAAATATCTGATTCTCGAAAACGTCGACCGCCTGCTGTCGTCGCCAGCATCGGCGAAAGGCAGGGATTTCGCTATCGTGCTGGCCACGTTGAACCAACTGGGATACGCGGTTGAGTGGCGCGTGATCAACGCCGCCGACTACGGGTTTCCGCAGAAACGCAAGCGGGTGTTCATCGTCGCGTATCACAACACGACAAGCCTTTACACATCCAACATCGTAAGTGAGTTCGTGGCCCCCGGTGGCTGGCTCTCATCTGGCGTGCTGGGTAACGCCCTTCCCGCCGTGCCTCGCGACCCGGCGCAGGCATCGCGGGAGTGCCTCAAAATACCAGCAGACCCGTTCGCAGCGCAGTCTACGTTCCAGCCGCTGCCAAACGGCAAATCACCATTCGCAAACGCGGGTTTCATGTTCGACGGATACGCGTACAGCGCATCCGTGGATGCCGCAATATTCAGCGACTACACACCGTTCACCGGAACCGCTCATGCCCTGACGCTGGGAGATGTTGTCGGTCTAACGACCGATGTGTCCAACAACTTTTATATCAGCTGCGATGCCGAAGAAGCCTGGCGAATGGCCAAGGGGGCAAAGTGCCTTCCCCGTCAGAAAGATGGATTCAAATACAACTACACCGAAGGGGCGATGGCATTTCCTGACCCGCTCGACAAACCGGCGCGCACCATCATTACTTCGGAAGGCGGAGCATCTGCATCCCGTACCCGACATGCTGTTCGTGCCACGGATGGACGACTACGCCGACTGGTTCCCGAAGAACTCGAAGGGCTAAATGGGTTTCCGCGTGGATTCACCCAACACCCGCAGGTCTCGGACTCGATGCGAGCGTTTCTGATGGGCAACGCGCTGGTCACCGGCCTCGTTACGCGCATTGCGACCGCACTACACGATTCTCACCGGTGGGAGATTGGCTCACTTGCGGAGTGCATGGCTGGCGACACCTTTCACGCACTCATGGATGAATACATCTGAGAGTCCGGAATACAGCATCCGGTGCCTGCGTCGAATGCGCTAACTTCTACGCCCAGTTAGATAGCACGATCACCATTGATGTTGATTTGCACTGAATCCGGACCCAGGATTTGCATCGAATACTGACCCACCCTTTGATCCAGTTTTGGGGTTCAGGTTGGGTGTTTCGGGGTTCGTTTTCTCTCCTTTTCAGGCTGTGTCGTGCTGTTCCTGAAACGATAGCTATCGTTGCCGGTTTCTACAATGTGGCAGTGGTGTGTGAGCCGGTCGAGCAGCGCCGTGGTCATCTTCGCGTCGCCGAAGACGTTGGCCCACTCAGAGAAGCTCAGATTGGTTGTGATGACGACGCTCGTGCGCTCGTAGAGTTTGCTCAGTAGATGGAAGAGCAAGGCGCCCCCGGTCTGGCTGAACGGCAGATAACCCAGTTCGTCGAGGATGACGAGGTCGGCGTACATTAGACGCACAGCCAGTTGCCCAGGCTTTCCAGTCAGCTTCTCCTGCTCAAGCGCATTGACGAGTTCAATGGTGGAGAAGAAACGCACGCGGCTTCGATCATGTTCGATCGCCTGCACGCCAATCGCCGTCGCCAGATGCGTTTTGCCCGTGCCCGGTCCGCCGACCAGCACGACGTTGTGTGCCGATGTCATGAACTCACACCGATGCAACTGACGCACGGTTGCTTCGTTGACATCGCTGCAACCGAAGTCAAAGCCGTTGAGATCCCGATACGCCGGGAAGCGGGCGACCTTCATCTGATAGGCCAGTGAACGTACCTCACGGGCCGCCATCTCCGCCTTGAGCAGACCTGCCAGAACTAGCGATGCCGACTTGTACGCGGGGGAATCCTGCGCGGCCAGCTCGCCAAGCGCCTGGGCCATGCCGTGCAGCTTCAGTGACTTGAGCATTTCCATCATGGCGTCAGGCTGCATGATGATCCTCCCGGCCTCTCAGGTCGTCATAACGGCCGACGTTGGCTTGCGGCTCGACGCGCAGGGCGAAGGCCTGGGGCGTCTGCAGCGGAGGCACGGGAGCCCCGTCAAGCAGCCGGCTCAGGACGTTCATCACCGTTTGCTTTGAGGGCGCACCGGCCTCAAGTGCCAGCTCGACGGCGGTGAGTACGGCCTGTTCGTCGTGCAGCAGCACCAGCGCCAGTATCTCGACCATCTCCCGGTCGCCACCGGCGTGCTTCAGCAGGATTGTCTGCAGCCGCTTGAAGGCGGCAGGAAACTCTGCGAACGGCGCGCCGTTGCGCAATGCTCCAGGCTTGCGCTGCAGGACTGCGAGGTAATGACGCCAGTCGTAGATGGTTTCTCCGCGATCATGGCTGCGGTTGATACGCCGGACGTGCTCCGCGATGACCTGCCCTTCGGCGACGAAGACGAGCTGGGCCGCGTAGACGTGCAGGCTGATGGGCCGGTTCGCAAATGCCGCCGGCACGCTATACCGGTTGCGGTCGAAACTCACCAGACACGTGGGCGAGACGAGTTTGGTGTGCTCGACAAAGCCGTCGAATGCCTGGCCGACCGGCATCAGATGGGGTCGCTCGACCGACCACGCGTCCCAGATCGTTGTGTCCTGCTCAGGGTGCTGCGTCTGCTGCCAGAGCAGGACACACTGGTCGGCCAGCCAGTCGTTTAATGCAGAGAGCGAACCGAACGCCGGCACGCGTTGCCACAGCCGGTGACGGCTGTCCTGAACGTTCTTCTCGATCTGCCCCTTCTCCCAGCCTGAGGCCGGATTGCAGAATTCGGCGTCAAACAGATAGTGACTGACCATGGCGCTGAAGCGCGCGTTGACGTCCCGCAGCTTGCCACGACGAACCTTGTCGACAGCGGTCTTCATGTTGTCATATATGCCACGGCGCGGAATGCCGCCCCACGCCACGAACGCGTGGTAGTGAGCGTCGAACAGCATCTCGTGGGTTTGCAGCAGATAGGCCCTCAGGAAGAACGCCCGGCTGTGACTGAGCTTGAACTGCGCAACCTGCAACTTGGTGCGCTCGCCGTTGATCACGGCCCAGTCCTCGCTCCAGTCGAACTGGAATGCTTCTCCGGGTGCAAAGGTCAGCGGCACAAAGGTGCCACGTGCTGCGCTCCTTGCCTGCTCCTGCTGCTCCTGTCGCCAGCGGCGCGCAAAGGCGGCGACCCGGTCGTAGGACCCTGTGAATCCCAACACGGTGAGGTCAGCGTAAATCTGCTTGAGGGTTCTGCGCTGTTTGCGCGGCCGGTTTGCTTCCGTCTTTAACCAGCCGGCGAGCTTGGCCGCAAATCCGTCGAGCTTGCTCGGGCTCTGCCGTTCCGGATAGGTGGGCACTACGGTGCCGGCACGTATATAGCGCCTGACGGTGTTTCTTGAAACGCCAAGCCGTTTGGCGATCTCGCGTAGCGAGACATGATCGCGATAATGCCAGCGTCGGATGATGCTCAATATTGCCATGTCGATCACTCCGTTCTCCCGCTAGCTGCACAGCGGGCCAGTGTGTTCCACGTGGGTCAATATTCGATGCAAATCACCGTGTCAGGTGGGTCAGAATTCAGTGCAAATCAACATACCGTCGTCTTCGCGTCGCACCACGGCCGGGAATCCGGAAAAATCCCGGACTCTTGGCTCGAAAAATTGGATCCTCAGATCATTATCATCGGTGAGGCTCCGTCGCGTCATCTGCACTATTACACTGGCTACAAGACGATCACCCAGAACAGCGCTGGCGACGTAACGATGGAGTGCGTGGACGACAAAGTCCATTTTTATGTCTCGGATCCTGTCTACACCGTCGATCATTTGGCCGACGAAGGGAGGGGTGACATCTTCGGCAACTACATCGGAAGCATCACTGTTGAAACCGAGTACACGTTGCAAGTGAAAGCCGCATAGGGGCGATGGCGATGAACTGGAACCAAATCTTCGCAAAGATGCTTGACCAGTACGAACTGCGCGCGCGTCTCTTCCCTGGTTTGCTGTTACTTCTTCCGGCGATAACATACGTCGCGCTGCTATATGGCGCGAAGAGTCCGATCGCCGTAGGGCTTAGCAGTGTACTTGCGACGTGCGGCGGCCCCTACTTTCTGGCCAGCTTCGTTCGTACCCGGGGGGTGCGTGCGCAAGAGAGTTTATATCGACGATGGGGCGGACAGCCGTCGACGCTGCTGCTGAGGCATCGCGATATGCATTTGCCTCAGCAAACCAAGCTTCGCTACCACGATCTTATCGCTGTTCGGCTGGGAATCGTAATGCCTAGTCTGGTGGACGAAAAGCAGAATCCAGCGCAGGCAGACGAAGCGTATGCGGCTGCCGCAGATAAGTTGCGGCCGCTTACCAATGACCGCAAGCGCTTTCCATTTGTCTTTACGGAATTGGTCGCTTACGGATTTAACCGGAACGCCTACGGCTCGCGTTGGGTCGGGTTCTGTGTCGCCGTGGCGACGATGATCGCAACCATGCTGCATGGCGGCGTTCTACATTTGTATGCGCCTTTTCTGACGGATTCGAGCCTGGACCTTGCGCATATTCTGGTGCTCCTTGTATCGCTTGGCCTTTCGGCACTATGGTGTCTTCACTTCACTGCTGGCACTACGTGGTTTGCAGGTGTGTGCTACGCAAAACGGCTATGGGAGACGTTGGAAGAGTTGCCGACGAGGCCTGTTCGTACTCGCCCAAAGCGCAGGAGTCGCGAAGAGTCCACAGCAACCCCAGTCGACCTGAAGTCACCATACACCTGAAACTGTCTTTTTAGCTTCGCTTATGGTGCGCGGGGTTTCGAGGTACTGAATTGCCCCTTGAAGGACGATGCTCAGCGTACTGTCTTTTACGTGGTGGCCGAATTCCTCAAAGCCCTCCAAACCGACTGCAATGCGGAGGTTAGTCGAACGCCCAAACCACAGATAATTCTGCTCCCTGCGGCCGCCGGTTCGGTCGGGCGACAGCCCTGAACCGACTAAATCGGGAGGCAGGCCGGGAGGCAGACACGGTCGCGAACAACTGCTTTCGACTGCGAGCCACTGCAGCCTAGTTGCGCCAAGCCCTTGATTTTTAGTAGAATACGTATGCAGCGTTATGCCTTGATTCGCACTTTTAATCCGTTGGTCACAGGTTCGAATCCCGTACGGCCTACCAAAGATTTAAAGGGCTCAGCGCAAGCTGAGCCCTTTTTCTTTGCTCCGCAAAAGCGCACTTGCTCCGCAAAGCTGCGGGGGCCACGCTCCACTTGGACATCTGCCGTTACAGCTCGTCGATGAATTTCCCGAGATCCGTCCCGCGAAGAGCCTCCCAGTCCAACTCTTGCGCAATACGCCAATTGTCAGCTTTCGCCCACGCGTTCGATTTCGTCTTGAGCCTTTCATAAGGGCCGATCGCGCCAAATGACGGCCCTAAAGCGGCCTTAACAGCTACGTCATCAAAATAATTCTCGGTGGCCCTGCGTTCTGTCAGCAACACACGATAGCCCAAGCCAAGGCAAGTCGTTTCAAAGCCCGATCTTGCTGATGCTGCAGGCGCCCCCTCAGCGTCCCTTTCACTATCAACAATGGCCGAAATGTCACTTGCAACGCGCTTCAATTCCGCGAGCTCGTGCTCTACACCATCTCGAGCGAGCGAGTTTCCGCCTAACGGCAGAACCACAACCGTGTGCTCTTTCCCCGCCTTTCGCAGAAGCTGCTGCATCACCTTCACGTCAGTCGTTCCCTCCACAAGCAGTAGTTTTTCCGCACCCACTTCTCGGTAAGCAGAAAAGCTCAATTCGCCAAGCAACTCGACCAAGCTAACGGTCCTGTCATAAAGCTCAATTTTCGAGCTATCTCCCGCCCGAGATACTGTGTAGAGCCGTTCCGCCGCCGACCTCGCCAAACCGATTGAGTGAGTCGCGAAGACTACTCCATGCGATGCATACGAAGCCAAATTCGTCAAAAACTCAAGCTGCAAGCGAGGGTGCAAGTTGAGCTCGGGCTCATCAATAAACACGATTGTCGGCTTTCTGATAAGCGCGTTGCCAAACACAACAACCAGCTGCGCCAAGCCCGACCCCACCTCATTCAATTTGAATGGTCGGTTATCAATGTTCACCTGCAGAGTCTTATTCGCAACCGATGCAGTGATACTCAACCGCTCAAAACCCATGACTTTTCTTATGTTTTCAGTCACAGCATTAATCGAACGATTATGCGATTTATCAGATCCATTTTGCCAGTCATTCCACGCGTTGATAAACGTCTCTCCGACCGCCAAATCAAAATGATTACCAGCCCCGACAGTGATCGCGTTTCGAAATGGTCCGATATAGAGTGAACTCGAAAAAACTGCCAGCATCTCCTTGATTGCCGACATACTGTAGAAAAAATTTGTATTGGGGAGTTGAACGGTGGCACGGTCATCACCGCTCGTCACAAGGTTTTGACTAGTTCGCTGAAGGGGCGAGTCGCCTACGTAGTAGGCTAGCGACCATGCATAGGGATTGCGATTCTGCCCTTGCGCGCAGGCCAGTAGCACCTTTTTGATCGGCCTGCGGTTTCCCGGCAGCACATCTTCAATTTCTAGTATTTCAATTTCAATCGATAACGGACGGGCGTTACCATCAAAAAATACTTCAGACTGGTCTAGCACATGAACAAACTGCGCTGCAAACGCCTCATCAGCGCCGACAGAGTTATAGTTAGCGGCAGCCTGAAAAACATTCCTTAGCTCCTGAAACATTTTCAATAAAGCAGATTTCCCGGAGTTATTAACACCCAACAACCCTGTCATACCTCTCGAGATTACAAAACGTGCCGGATTAGAGTCGGAGAAACACCGATAATTCTTAACAACAAATTGGTACTTGTACATAGGACCCCGCCAGCAAGTATTTTCATTGTGCATTGCCTCACTCGACATCTTCGAGGCGTGTCAGCGCATTCTATCCCGAGCTATTCTTGGATGAATACATCACTTCGTAGGATCAACCTTGTCGCCCTTGCGCTCGCGCACATAGTGCTCCGTCATCTTCAACGATTTATGCCCTAACTGAAGCTGGGCAGCTCGAATATCACCGGACGACTCGGCCTTATCCGTGCCGGCTTTCGCACGCAGGTCGCGAAACTGAAACAAATCCTTCTGCACCCGTGCCGCAAGCCGCGCTCGATCAAAACGAAACCGAAGCGCATCACGCATCAGACGCTCTCCCAGTTCGTTCACCACAAGCGCGTCGCATCTTGCGCTGCAAGCCGCCTTGCGCGCCCGGATTCGGTCGATTACAACCGCCAGTTCGCCAGATACTGTAATGCGCAGCTTCTTGCCCCGCTTGCCCTGCTCGACCCAAAGCTCCCCACCTCGAATATCGCTCTCCGCGAACTTCAAAGTATCCGCTGGCCTTTGCCCAGTCAAGTACGCCAAGTCCATCGCATCTTTCGTCGGCTGATCCGCCGCTTCCCACATCTGGCGAAACAAATCGTCTTCAACATACACCGTTCGCCCCGACTCCCTGTTACGACGAACGCCCACACAAGGATTGACAGCGTCCGTAATGCCGTGCTCGCGCGCAAAGTTGAAGATATGCGAAAACAAGGCGACTTCGCGGTTAGCTCGAACATGACCTGGCTGAACGGGCACTGACCGCTTCCTCTCGACGTACCATTGCCGCGCCAACTCACTACGCCATGACAAGTACTGCCTTATGTGGACCGGTTTAATTTCAGCAAGCTGCGCAGGCGGATCATCGAAAAATTTATAGAGGTTCGACAGTTCCAATAAATTGTCCCGTTGTGTCCGCCGCGACTTGACCGGCAACAAGGTAGGTCGTGACCGACTGCTGATAGGAGTCCAAAGGACCACCGTTATGCGGACTCGTACCTAAGGTGCCGGCCAGAGTTGTCGATGCAAGCAGAAAGATCCGGTTACCCGAAGCCTGCACGTCATACAGACCGTTTTCAGTCAAGAACTCGATGACCGGGTTATCAGCGAAATCCTGAGGGATGATGTGATGATCCTGGAACGCAGCGGCCATGAAGGTCCCCGACAATTATCAAAACTTGGTGGTGTTTCCGAAATCCATGCCCTTTACTGCAGCATTTCTGAAAGCAAATTTAAATTTCTGATCACAGACGACAGACGGCGAGGAAAATTTCAAGCGGAAAATATGATACGAAACGTCGAGATCGTCGCGGAATTTAAGCGATGTTCCACCGAGAAAACTGTAATATTTTTGACCGTTCTCGAAATGCTTGATCTTCATTTTTGAGGCTGTCTCATTCACAGCGTCAAGCACTCGCACTACATCACATAACCAGTACAGAGGCGGTTCACTGCCGTCCGCCAATTCCACTTGGCTTTTAAGAAATTCAAACGCCTCCGGATCGAGGCTCTCGAACACAATCTTCGGCATAATTGAGCGAGGCAACGAGCCCCTTTGCTCACACACACTGAGTTGTCGAAACTGAACGACGGCATGCACGTCGGCCTTGTCCAAATACAAAATGGCTCATCAGTACATCGAAGTTTCGCATTGCACTGGCGGCAGATCTACCCCGCAGTGCGGGGTAAGCCATACCGATCGCCTCGGCCAGTCCTTTCAGACCGTCGACCGCCGCGATCAGGATGTCCTGGCAGCCACGGGGCCTGAGTTCATTGAACACCTTGAGCCAAAACTTCGCGGCCTCTGCATGTTCAATCCACAGGCCGAGCACGTTGCGCGAGCGGTCAGCCTGAATACCCAACACCAGCTCAAACTCAGCGTGATAAATCGAAGTTTGATCGTGTTCCTCGAACCACTCCTGCGGAGGTCATCATGTTTGCCGATGCACGCCTGAATCGTCTCACCCGGCGAGACCGGCTGTTACACTGACTACCGAACCAGTTCGTTGAGTCGTATCAACGCCACGAACAGAAATAACCCAGCGGCCGTGAAGCGATTGCCGCTTTTGGCGATCAAGAAAACACACGCCGATCGGTGGTCTGCTCGATATCCAGGTGTGGGCTGCCCGTGCCCAAAGGGCACTCTTATCGATCGGGCCTGCGCTATTATTTATCAATGCACATCCCTTCCCAGGAGCGTTACGTGGCAAGCGAATCCAGCACGGCATCGATGGTGTATGTCGTCGACGACGACGATTCCATGCGCTCGGCACTCAGTGCGTTGTTACGCTCGGTCGACCTGAATGTCGAAACCTTCGCGACAGCGCAAGAATTCGTGAATTGCACGAAGGCCAATGTCCCAAGCTGTCTTATCCTCGACGTCCGACTGCGCCATGAAAGCGGTCTCGCGCTACAGGAAGATATTGCCCGCGGCGGCCTTGGCATTCCAGTGTTGTTCATTACAGGGCACGGTGACATCGAAATGTCAGTGCGTGCGATGAAAGCTGGCGCACTTGATTTCTTGACGAAACCGTTTCGCGACCAGACGATGCTTGACGCCATCGCGAACGCGCTTGCCCGCGACGCCGAACGGCTAGCGGGAGATCAGACCAAAGCCTTGGTGCGTGGCTGTTACGCAACACTGACGCCGCGGGAAAAGGAAGTGATGGCGCACGTCGTCGCGGGTCTGATGAATAAGCAGATCGCTGCGGAACTGAATCTGAGCGAAATCACCGTTAAGATTCATCGCGGGCAGTTGATGAGGAAAATGGCTTCACGCTCCGTCGCGGATCTTGTACGCAAGGCCGAAGCCCTTGGCATAGAGCCCAACTACGGCTAACAGTCAACCGACACCGTCATGCGAACTTGGTTGATGTGGGCAAAATGAAGTGCAGTTCTGCGCCGCCCTCCTCGGGCGATTCTGCCCAGATTCGCCCGCCGTGACTCTCGATGATCGAACGGCAAATCGATAGACCCATACCCATACCGTCGCTTTTTGTCGTGAAGAAAGGGCTGAACAGTCGTGTCGAATCTGCTTCGGCGATGCCAGAGCCCGAATCTTTGACAATGGTCAAAACGTGGTCGTCATTGTGTCGATGTGTCGATATACGCATTTGCCGGACATTGCTCTCGTGCGCCGAGATTGCCTGCGCACCATTCATCAACAGGTTGATTAACACTTGTTGAATCTGCACACGATCGGCGCATATCGGCGGGGCCGTGCTATTGAGTTGGGACGTCAAGCCCACGCGATGATGCTGCAACTCGCGCCGCACCAGTTCGATCGATTCCTCAATTAATAAGTTGAGATCGACATTCTCTTGATTGGGGCCGCGTTTTTGCGCCATCGAGCGGATCTGGCGTACGATGTCGCTAGCGCGCCGGGCGTCTCGAATCATCTGATCAATCGATTGTACGACTTCTTCCATGTCTGGCTGCGTCCGGTTGAGCCAGCGCAACGCCGCATCCCCATGCGTAACGATCGCAGCAATTGGTTGTGTGACTTCATGCGCTATTGAAGACGCCATTTCGCCTAGCGTCGTCACGCGCGATATGTGTGCGAGTTCAGACATCGACTGCTCCAACGCTTCATTCGCGCGCCTTACTTCGGTGACATCGATCAGCGCGCCGATATACTCATGCGCGGCCTGATCTTCCGTATGCACTGCATGTGCCACGAGATGCACATACTTGACGCCACCATCGGGCATGCTTAATCGATACTCGACATCGATCTCCGCTTTGCCTGCATGTAATTGCTCGCTCACGCGGTGCACGATCGCGCGATCTTCCCGCAACGTGCGCGCCTCGATCAACTTGATGGAAGGGGCGGCGTCCAGCGGATAATCGAAAATCCTGTAAGCCTCTTCTGACCACGTCATGTCGCCGCTAGCCACACGCATCGCGATACTGCCGGTCTTACTCAGACGCTGCGCCTCCGCGAGCATGACTTCGCTGCGCTGCAGTTCCGCTTGCATGTGTTTCTTCGCGGTAATGTCATTGTTCGTCGCCAGCACCGCCCTTGGCATACCGGACGAATCGCGCCACAGGCGAAGACGGCTTGCCACGATTACCTGGGAACCGTCTTCGCGCGTGCGTTCAAGTTCGCCGTCCCACTGATCCGTATCGAGCAATTGCTGATTGATCTGGTCGAGCGGAACCGGCGATTTCGTCCGCGTCAATGCATGAATGCTGCGACCGACTGCTTCCTCGGGCGTCCATCCATACAGCGCGTGCGCGCCTTGATTCCAAAAGCTGATGACACCGTTCATGCCGTAGACAACGATCGCATCGTGTGTCATGTCGATAAGCTGCACATGCTCCAGCAGGCGCGCGGCGCTGGTCTGATTGCGTATGGCAAGAATCGAAGCAATGGCGATCGCTAGCAGACTGACCACGCAACGCGCGATGGCGGGCGTAGTGTAACTCGCATCGTGCGAAAAGAAGAAAGCGCCGAGCGTGAGGAGAACGGAAACCCACGTAGTCGCGATTGTCAAAAATCTATTTCCGGTCATCGCGACCAGCATGACGACTATCACGTAGAGCACCGCAATGGCAATATCCAGCGGCGTGAACGCATCGATTCCGAAAACGATTAGCGCGATCGTGGCTGCCAGCGTCGACAACACGCGAGGATCGGGAAGTCTCAGGCCGATGGCACGGTCGCGAACGGTCATGTTTTGGGACGCTTCGGAAGCAGGAAAAGACGGCACAGGTTGGGGCATCTTCGTCTCGCAAAATGGCAACGCGCCATTTTGATATAGATCGAAAAAATGCGGTGCGTTTAAATACAATACTTTTGTATTCGAAGCCTCAATGAATGAGATCTCCGCGCTTGTTCTTCAGTTTTGCCAGGCATTGCGCGACGACGGAACCATCGACCGGTTTGTTGAGAAAACAAATTGCACCGTGTGCCATGGCCGCCCGGTACGCCAGATCGGAACGAAAAGCCGAGATGAAGATGAAGGGTGGCGCATAGCCTTGATCGATAAGCTTACGCAGCAAATCGAGACCTGTCATGCCAGGCATCTGGACATCGGAAATCACACATGCCGTCTGCCCGACATCGTCCGACGCGAGAAAGGCTTCCGCCGAATGGAACAGATGCGCGTCCCAGCCCAGAGAACGCACAAGGCTGGACGTCGCAATGCGCACGGATTCATCATCGTCAATTATGGAAACGATCAGAGGATTTGACAAAATGAGTCTTCCTTGGACGGGGTAACGGGTAATGAGCGCCCTTTCATGAGGTTCATTGTAGGTAACGACGAGCCTACTTGTGAATCATCCATTGGTATTGGATTACGAGGCCGTTTGAGGTCTGGACGCGACCATTTCACCCTTTTTTCTTGATCTGGAACAGGAAACAGATTGTCAGGAACCCCTCGGGGAGAAGTCAGCGCTGAAGTCAGCTGCGAACCCAGGCTTTTGCACCTGCTATGGAGCGAAACTCATCCAGTGCCCGAACCCGGATCGAAGGAAAGGCCGCGTGAACCATCTCGGCCAGTGCGTTGCCGGGCCCGAGTTCAAGCATCGTGTCGACGCCCTGCTCGATCAGCGCGATCAGAACCGCGTTCCAATCGATGGTGCTGGCCAACTGCAACGCGAGGCCCTTGAGCGCCCGCCTGGGATCAAAGACGGCCTCCGCGTTGGCCGCACCCAGCAACCTGCGCGCGCTCGTGACACGCTGCGGTTGAAGCGCGGCGAGCGCCTGTTCGAAAGGCTCGACCGCGCCGCTCAACCGCAGGGTATGCGACGCGACATGCACCGGCAGCAGCCCGCTATGCGATGCCCCGGCCCGCCGCGCATCGTCACAGAAACGCATGACCTGCTCACGCGCCCCGCCGACGATAAACAGCTGCGCCGGATTGACGATCGCGATCGCGCAACCGGCTTGCGCCGTCATCGCCTGAACGATGTCATGGTCGAGTCCACGCACGAATCCCAGCGCATCGTCGGCACCGCTCTCCCGATCCATCAGCTCAGCGCGGCGCGCAGTCACACGCAGCGTATCCGCGACCGACCATACGCCGGCAATTCCCCACGCGGCCATTTCACCGACGCTGTAGCCCGCGACCAGCAGACTCGAAGGCAGCGCTGAATTCAGGCAGCGTTGCGCGACGAGTGCGCGCGTGACGTTGAGTAGTTGACTGGCACGATTGCGCTGAAGCATCCCGTCGTCGGCTTCGGAAATAAAGTGACGCGGATCACGGCCGAGCACGTCGGCCGCGGCGGCGAACACCGGCTCGGCCTCCGGCAAGCCGGCGAACAGATCGAACATGCCGCGGCTCTGCCTGCCCTGCCCCGAACATAAAAGTGCAAGCATGGCTTACCCCGCATGCCGAACGAACAGCGTCATGGCCAGCAGATCGGCGCATCCGCCGGGACTGAGCCTGCGCGCGACGAACGCGTGATGCATCGCAATCGCGGCAGCACGCCAATCCGGCGCGCCGACGCCGCCGCGCGCGAGAAACCCGGACGCCTGTGCACGCGCAAAAGACAGCGCGTCGGCGCCACCTCGATACAGGAGGTTCGTATCGTCGACCTGGGCGATCAGCGACATTAGCGCGTGAACGCGTGCGGCTTCGATGTCGCGTGGCCGCAGCGATTCACCTTGCAGCACGGCCGGCAATGCGCACGCATAGATAGACGGGAAACCGCTCGCCGCCTCTTTGCGCGCGCCCCCCACGTTGAAAAAACGGCTAACGCGCGCGCCGTGACTATCCACTGTGACCGGACCTTCGACAATGCCGTCGCCCCATTCCCGTGCGATCACGGCGCCGAGCGTGCCGCCCGGCTTGAACGCCGCGCGAAAACCGGCGGCGGCGCACAGCAGCCCCATGCCGAAGATCGCGCCGCGATGCGTGTTGACGCCCTCCGTGGCGGCCATCATCGCCCGTTCGGCCGCGAGACCGATGGCGCGCAATTCAGGCATGCGCGCGCCGTCCATCCCGGCCTGCCCGAGCTCGACGAAATACGGCTTCAGCGCGGCGGCGCTGCGGCACATCAACGCCGCATCCATGTCGTCATGGGCGCCATTGTCGATCTGACTGACCAGCCCGGGTTTCGGATAGGTCATCACTTCCAGTTGCAAACAGGCACTCGCGAGGTGACCGATGGCTGCGGCGACGGCATCGTCATCCTCGCGAACCGACGTGGTGACAGGTAACGTGCTCATCGATACACCTCATCGCGTTCGACCAGCCGGACCCCGTCGGTATGCTTGGCGAGTAGCATGCCGGCGTCGGAGCGCCACTCCATCCATTGCACGGCGCGCCCCGACGGACTCACCAGCTCGCCGTCGATACGCATGGGCGCGGATTTCGCCACACGTTCGATGCGACGGGTCAGCGCCGTCGCACGCGACGCGTCACCGACGCCCCACAATAGATCGAGGTCCGAGGTGGCGGTGACATAAGGGAGCCCGGTCAGGTATTGCCAGGCGAGGCTGCCAAAACATCGCACTTTGCTGTCGATTTCCAGGAGCGCGCCGATCGCGCCCAGCCACGCTGCCGGTGCCGTGCACGCGGCCGCCTTGAGCAGCGGTGCTGGCGCGTCGTCGACCAGCGCGTCGAGCGGCACGCGCAGCGAGACGCGGCCCTTGCCCCATGCGGGCGGCAACGGCAGGCCGAGCGGCGCCATCGTCGCTTCGTCGCTGCACACGGCGCGGCGGCTAATGACCGGCCGCCCCGCGTCGGCCCAGCCGGCCACGAGCGGCTCATCGAGCAGCGCGGGTTCTTTGGCGATGACTTCGCTCCATCGGGCCGGGTCCACCCAGACGAGGCGATGACGTTCGATCGGCAGCTTGAAATCAAGCATGACGGCGTACCTCGTCGCGCACCCGCTCGGCAATGCGCGCGGCCTTTCCACGTCCGCCTCGCGCGAGTCCGAGGCTCGCTCGTGGGTCGTCGTTCCGCGGCGTCGCCGTGCTGTCCAGTAACGCGACGAGTTGCCCCGCCAGCGGCTGCGTCGCGTCCCAGACCTGAGCGATGCCGCCCGTCTTCACGAGGTTGTCCAGGCCGGGCGCAAAGACCGGTGTCGTGCCGGCCTTTTCCTTGAGGACATCGAGAGGAAGTTTGGTGACGCGCGCCATGGACGGCAGGTCCATGACCTCGGGATGCGCGCCGGGCAACGCGACCAGCGTGCCGCACGCGAGCGCGGTGGCGATAAAGGCGCCCGCGGCGCTGCCGCCGTACAGCAGACCAATGGTGCGATGACCTGCCGACTCGGCCAGCAGCAGACACTTCGCCAGATGCGCCAGATATTCGCTGAGGCCCAACAGTTCGTCGCGGCGGCTCATCCGTTGGCTGCTGGAATCGATCAGCACCAGGATCGGCGCCGTATCGGCTGTGTCGGCCGCGTCCACGATGTCGAGCACCTGAGCGGCGAGTTCGATCGCTTCGTCGACGCCGAGCGGTGCACGGTTCGTGAAGCCCAGGACATGAAGCAACGGACCACCCTGGACGCGCGCGGTGCCGGCGAGCCGGTTGCCATTGAACTTGATTTCGCCCGGATCGACGAACAGTGAAGTAAGGATGTTATCGAGCGTCATCAGCATTCTCCCTGTGGGCATTCGCCTCGTCGAGAAAGGTGTCGGTTGTTAAACCCGGCACCGCTTGTGCATCGGCAAGACCCATGGCCTGCCAGATATCGCATGCGTCGTGACAATCGCCGAAGCGCTTCAGGCGCCGTGCCAGGCGAACATGTTCAGCGCGCAGCACGGACTGATCGAGGCATGCGGGCCGCGCAAGTGCCGCCGCCACGGCACGACGAAACGCGTGCGCGTCGTCGTCCGCGTAGGCATCGGCGCCGCCGATCAGGTAGCGGTGCTTGCCGCCCATCGTGCGCCAGACAAACGCGCGATCGCGCGAGTCGAATTCTTCGACGCCCTTGTTGGTTTCGATCACTTCGGGACCGGACACGCTGATGCGCCCCTGCTCCGAGATGATCAGCGTCGAACAGCAGCCGGCGATCAAACCGCCTCCGCCATAACAGCCGGCACGGCCGCCGATCAACCCGATCACCCGAACGCCGCCTTCGCGAGCCACGACCAGCGCGCGCATGATCTCGGCGATCGCCAGTTCCCCCGCGTTCGCCTCCTGCAGCCGCACACCGCCCGTGTCGAACGCGATCACGACGTCACGCTTCATGGCGTGCGCGACGCGCAGCAGGCCGGTCAGCTTCGCGCCGTGCACTTCGCCGAACGCGCCGCCCATGAAGCGCCCTTCCTGGGCCGCGACCAGCACGGGCCGGCCTTCAATCGACGCCGAACCGATCACGATACCGTCGTCGAACTGGGACGGTAAACCGAAGATGCCGAGATGCTGACTGCTCTCGCGCTCGGCGGGTCCGACAGATTCGTTGAGCGTGCCGGGATCGACCAGCGCCTGAAGGCGCTGCCGCGCGCCGGACTCGAACCATCCGGTGGATCGCGGCGTATAAGCGGTGTAAGCGGTGTCGGCGGTGTCCGCGACGGCGGCCGGCTCTTCCATCAGACGCACGCCTTGCGCCAGCCGCAGCGAGACCGTATCGGGCCGGGCGCCACCGTCGTTGATCGAGATGCGCAGGCCGCCGGCCGCGCGACGCGCCACGAAGTCGTCGATCACGGCTTGCCATAGGGGCCGGAAACCGTGCGCGGCGGTGCTGACGTTAATCGTGCAACGATCCGCCGGGCCTTCACGTTCCAGCAGGACTTCGAGATTGCCCGACGCCACCACGCCGACCAGCGCCGTGGCGCGTTTACCTCGTGCGGCGCGCGGTGTCGCCAGTTCGAAATTAAGCGATTCCATGGTGTCCCTCTTACCAGTTGCGGAAACGGCTGGGCGGTTGATACAGACCACCGGAAGCGCGCATCAGATCCTTGATCGAGCGCGCCGCCAGCAGGCTGCGGTCGGCATCCAGCGGATCGATGTCCAAGTCTTCAGGGCGTTGAATCACGCCGCGCTCGCGCAGCTGATTGACCATCTTCCGGTCGCGCTGACGGCCCACCTCGGTAAATCCCGCCACGCCGCGAATGGCCTGCTCGCGCTCGTCTTTAGTACGGCACAGCAGCAGATTGGCGATGCCTTCCTCGGTCACGATATGGGTCGTGTCGTCGCCATAAACCATCACGGGTGCGAGATCGAGATCCAGCTTCTCAGCCAGTTCGAGCGCGGCAAGACGTTCGACGAACAGCGGCGCATTCGCCTCGCCGAAGGTTTCTCCGATCTGCACCACCAGCTTGCGCCCGCGGCGCAGCGGACCGGCTACATCGGGCTGTGCTTCCATGCCCGCGCGCAACCACGGCGCGCTCGGATGGCGACGGCCCCGGGCGTCCGAACCCATGTTCGGCGCACCGCCAAAACCGGCGACGCGGCACGCGGTTACCGTCGAGCTGTGCCCTTCCAGATCGATCTGCAGCGTCGAGCCGATGAACATGTCGCAGGCATAGAGCCCCGCCGTTTGCGAGATCGCCCGATTCGACCGCAATGAGCCGTCTGCGCCCGTAAAGAAGACGTCGGACCGCGCGGCGAGATAGTCTTCCATGCCGACTTCCGAGCCGAAGCAATGCACGCGTTCCACCCAACCGGCTTCGATCGCAGGAATCAACGTGGGGTGCGGGTTCAGCGCCCAGTGCGTGCAAATCTTGCCGCGCAGGCCCAGCTTCTCGCCGTAGGTCGGCAGCAGCAGTTCGATGGCCGCGGTGTTGAAGCCGATGCCATGGTTCAGCCTGCGCACGCCGTAGGGCATGTAGAGCCCTTTAATGGCCAGCATGGCCGTGAGAACCTGCGTTTCGGTGATGGCCGCCGGGTCGCGGGTAAACAGTGGCTCGACGTAGAACGGCTTGTTCGCATTGACGAAAAAGTGCACCTGGTCGCCGGGAATATCGACACGCGGCACCTTGTCGACGATCTCGCCGACCTGCGCAATGACGATGCCGTTACCGAAGCTGGTCGCCTCGACGACGGTCGGCGTGTCTTCCGTGTTGGGTCCGGTATAGAGATTGCCATCGCGATCCGCGCTGACTGCCGCGATCAACGCGACCTGAGGCGTCAGGTCCACGAAATAACGTGCGAACAGTTCCAGGTAGGTGTGGATGGCGCCCAGTTGAATCTTGCCGCTAAACAGCATGCGAGCCATGCGCGCGGCCTGTGGGCCCGAGTACGAAAAATCGAGCTTCTTCGCGATGCCCTTCTCGAACAGGTCGAGATGCTCAGGCAGGACTACGCCGGACTGAACCATGTGCAGGTCGTGCAGGATCTGCGGATCGGCGTCGGCCAGCGCGCGCGCCAGCACATCGGCCTGCTTCTGATTGTTACCTTCCAGGCAGACGCGATCGCCCGGCTGAATCACGACGCTCAGGAATTCGGCCAGCCGATTTGCATCGACTGCCTTGCCCTGCGCGAACGGAGCACCGGCTGCAATGCGCCGCCGACGCTCTTCGCTTTGTTGGTTCCAATGCTTCATTCTGGCTGCCCTCGTTGGTCTGCCCGGAACGCGCCGCCCGCCTCATGGCAGCGGCCACGTTCCTGTGCGCCGCCCGGATGCATGGCCTCCGGTCATGGGCAGCGAGATCGACACGCCATTCGATACGGCGGCTTATCCGGCTGCCCGTTCGGCGCCTTACTGCTGGGCGTGCTTCGCTGCGTCTTCGATCACCGCGGCCACTTCCTTCGGACGCGATTCGTAGACCGAGTGGCTCGCACCCGCCAGCACCGTGGTGTGGCTATGCGCGCGTTGGTAGTAGAAACGCTCCAGGTCCGGGTTGATGATCTTGTCGTCGGCCGCGACGATGCCCCAGCTCGGCTTGTTGGTCCAGGCGGCGACCGTCATCGGCTGCGAGAAGACCTTGGCGGCCGTCAGGATCTGCGATTGCGCTTCGAATTGAGCTTGTTTCAGCGGCAGGTCGGCGGCGAAATCCTTCGGAAAATCGGCCGGATTCAGGTACGTGTAGCCGTCGTCTGTCTTCTTGATGGCGCCCGGCTGCTTCGACGTATAGCTCGGGTATTGCTTGCCCAGATCCGATTCGTCTTCGCCGACCGCCGGCGCATGAGCGGCGACGTACACCAGGCCGGTCACCTTCGGATCGACGCCGGCCTCGGTGATGATCGAGCCGCCGTAGCTGTGCGCCACGAGAATGGTCGGGCCGTCCTGCAGGTCGATGACGCGTTTGGTCGCGGCGACGTCGTCGTCGAGCGAGGTCAGCGGTTCCTGCACCATCGTGACGTGGTAGCCGTCTTTGGTGAGAATGTCATAGACCGGCTTCCAACCCGAGCCATCCACCCACGCGCCATGCACGAGGACGATGTTTTTGATCGGCGCGGCGGCCGGTTTGGCATCTTGCGCCATAGCGGCCGAGGAGGCGAACAGGCAGGCGGACAGGGACAGGACCGATGCGGCGAAAGGCAAAATCTTCACGGTGAACTCCATTGATAAGGATTGGTCGTTTGAAAAAGTAGCTGACTTGATTCGTCACCACACATCGCCTCGCGACGCGCCGGTCTATCAAGCCACCTACTTCTGTGTTCGGGTTATCGCGCTGGCGATCCCGCGCATGACGTCAGCGCATGACACCGGTGCGTGGGATCGGCGCAATGCATCGCCTAGCTACCGAAAAACACGTTGCAGAAGCTGACCGGGCCGACGCAATTCGAATGCATCGAGGTATGGGTCATCGATCCCGAAGCCGAGCTGCCGTTCTGCGCAACGCCGCCGACTGCCTGCATGGCCAGTTGTCCATCGTTTTGCGACGCGATCTTTGCTTCGGCTGCCTGAATATCGGCCGGGTAGTCGAGGTCGTTACCACGCGACGGGATGTAGCCGGCCTGTTCGACACGAACCAGATCGGCGCGCACTTCCGCACGGGTAAGCGGCGCATTCGACTGAGCGAAGCTGAGAACCGGTGCGCCAAGGGTAGCAACGGCGAGAGCGATGGAAACGATAACGTTCTTCATGATGGAAACACCTCGGTTAAAGTGATGAATAAAGTGATAGTGACTTGGTTAGAAAGCAATTCGATGGTCATATAACAAGCTACATTGACGAATGAACGTCTTTCCGCGAGGCTCTTCTAAACCCTTTTCCTCACGTACAGCGCCTGCTTTAATATCGACGTCTTGAGAAACTTATCAAGTTGCGTCTCCAGCGAATGACTCAAGCTTATCGCTGCTTCGTCAGCGTCGTAATCCCTACGCTCGTTTGCACAGATCAAATTCAAAGGTGTTGTTCTAATACTTTGGTATGGGCATCAGCAAGACGCGCGAGATCCGGCAAAGGCTCCAATGCCGTATGGCGCGCCTTGCACATGGCACGCGAAACGCTCGTCGATCAAGCCGCCTACCTCTGCGAATCGAGCTGGACGGGATCCTGCGCATCGGCGTACCGTGCTCAGAATCCGACATGCGTCACTTAGCTGCCGAAGTAAAGGTTGCAGAAGCTGACCGGACCAACGCAGTTCGAGTACATCGCCATATGCACCGGCGCACCCGATGCTGAAGTACCGTTCTGTGCGACACCGCCAAAGGCCTGCGTGCTGAGCGGCTGATCGTTCTGTGCAGCGATCTTGGCTTCCGCGGCCTGGATGTCCGCCGGGTAATCGACGTCGTCGCCGCGTGCCGGGTTGTAACCTGCGTGTTCGACACGAACCAGATCGGCCCGCACTTCCGCACGTGTCAGCGGAGCGTTTGACTGCGCGAAACTGAGAACCGGAGCGCCAAGGGTGGCAACGGCGAGAGCGATACCAACAAGAATCTTCGACATGATCAAAACTCCATAAGTGAATTAAAGTTTCCGGGCTGCACGAGCGGCTAGCGAAACCGGATAAATACCAATCTGCACATCACTACGACTACGTTTTTTTCAAGCACCGTTTTATTTCCACCGGATTACTAACTAAATTACATTCCGGTGTCGCGACTGGATGTGAGATCAATCTTGTTACTCTCTGATCCGGCAGCGACTCAATGCCTCGGCTTCTGTCTACATGAAGGTGAACACGGGACTTCAGTGTTTATTCCGGACTTCGTTGGAATCGATCGGCATGTGTTGTTCGTATCCCGGCACCGTCTGACTGATCGGGATCGGACATCAATTTCTTGCGACCGGCAGATATTCGCTCTGCCGGGCCCGCGCCTCCAGCGATTTCCGACCAATCGACCCTACGCGTCGTGAAATGCATCAGACCGATCGCGAAACGCGCGGAGCCGTGCTACCCGGGCACGCGATCCGCAGCGCGTCCCGGCGCGACCGCTTTCGGACTTGCATCGTGGATCTCGACGCGGGGTCGAATCTGCTTCATGACAAGCCCGCAATCGGCGTGCACGCGCGATGCGAAGTCGTCAGGATCGTTCCACCGCAGGTTCAAATACTCGATGATCAGATCCTCTTCATTCGACCACCCCAGATTCCACGTGCCGTCGAATCCCGAAGGCAACGAAGCGGAGCGACGCAATGCAGACTTATAGGTCTGCACCGTCAGCTCGCTCGTCCCGCAGAAAGTGCTGGCAAAGCGCGCGAGCCCCGCAGTTCGCAGAACGTCCGCTTCAGACGTGGACGGGCTTTGCGAAAAAGCCTGCTGTCCCGCCAGGGCCAGAAAAAGAGAGCACGCTGCTACCAGGTATGCTGCCCGCAGCGGACGATGGTCATGGAAGATCCGCATGAAGAGCCCTTTCGCAAGTGAATTGGAAGCTGCCCGGTATGGCGCGCTTGAGGTCCGCGCACAGGGTAAGTCACCGGACTTGCGCTGCAATCCGCCAAAAGACGAGCGTCGGCTCGGTCGAAAGTAGGAGAGGAACAGGTGGCGCCGGACGAACCTATGGACGCGCTACCGTTCCGGCTGACACCGTTCGCGCCTTCTCAGCGTCGATTCACGAAGATCGCGGTCGTTTTGTCGCAACGCAATGGCGACCGGTCGCGCCCACGGCGAAGATCACGGTATAGCAGCCCACCTCGCCCACGCTCCAGAGTCCAACCGATGCCGCCCATGCCCTCCCTCCACCTGCTCGCCCGACGACTGTGGCGCCCTCTCAGGGTCACTGTGGTCACGACCCTCGCTTGCGCGCTGCTTTACAGCACGATCTATCGCGAGTCGTTCGCCAGGGATCTCGTCTATGCGCTGGCCGTGGCTGGCCTCACGCAGACGCTGATCGCCGCCGGTCGGCACGGCCTCGCCTTCTGGTTGCGTCAGCGCTATCCCGACAATCTTGACGCCCAGCGGAACTGGCCCGGCTGGGGTCTGATGGTGCCTTGGGTGATCGTCTCGGTAGTGATCGGCTATCTTGCGGGTGTCGCGCTCGTCGACCTGCTGACCCAGAGACCGCACGCACCGATCGTCATCGAACCCAATCTGCGCATGCTGCTTCTGAGCGTCGCTGGCGCGGTGGTGCCCGCGATCTGCATCACCTATTTCTTCTATGCGCGCGGCAAGATGGCGTCGATGGAAACGCGCACGCAGGCGGCGCTGCGCAGCGCCGCTGAAAACCAGCTCAAGCTGTTGGAAGCGCAACTCGAGCCGCATATGCTGTTCAATACGCTCGCGAATCTGCGCGTGTTGATCGGCAGCGACCCGCTGCGCGCACAAGGTATGCTCGATCACCTGATCGCCTATCTGCGCGCCACACTGGCGGCGTCGCGTACCGGTTCGCATCCGCTCGCCTCGGAATTCGAACGCCTCTCGGACTACCTCCAACTGATGCAGATCCGCATGGGCAGCCGTCTGCGCATTCACCTGGACCTGCCCGCGAGTCTCGCCGATGTGCCGTTGCCGCCGCTGCTGCTGCAACCTCTGGTCGAAAACGCGATCAAGCATGGGCTCGAGCCGAAAGTGCGCGGCGGCCATGTCCATGTTGCCGCGAAGCGCGGACCCGGCACGTTGATGCTGAGCGTGCGCGACACGGGCGTCGGCCTCGACGCGCGTCCCGAACATGGCGCGCGCTTCGGCTTGCAGCAGATCCGCGAACGGCTCGCGACGCTGTATGGCACGGCGGCCCACCTCGACCTGTCGCCCGCTCCCGACGACGAGGGCGGCACGCTCGCCACCGTCACCTTGCCTTATTCCCGGACATAAGCGCCATGAAAATCACTGCCTTGATTGCCGAAGACGAGCCGTTGCTGGCGGCCAACCTGCAAGCCGAGTTACTGAAGCTGTGGCCTGAACTGCACATTATCGCGAGCGTCGGCGACGGCGAAAGCGCGGTCGAATGTGCACTGAGCGTGCGGCCCGACGTGATGTTCCTCGACATCCGGATGCCGGGCATGACGGGCCTTGAATGCGCGCAGGCGCTCGCGGAAGACTGGCCTGCCAACGGCAAGCATTTCCCGTTGATGGTGTTCGTAACCGCTTACGACGAGTACGCCGTTCAGGCCTTCGAACGCGCCGCTTTCGACTACGTTCTGAAGCCCGTGGAGCCCGCTCGGCTGGCGAAGACCTGCGCGCGGATCAAGGCGCGGCTCGCGGACGGCGACACGTTGCCACCGGACGAAGCGTCGCTAGGCAAGGTAGTGGATCAGATGCGCGAACTGCTGACCGGAGGAAGCCCCGAAGCGCGGACCTCGCCTGCTGTCAGCGCGCCGTTGCGTGTCATTCAGGCGAGCGCCGGCAACACGATCACGATGGTTCCGATCGACGAGGTCTGTTACTTCGAAGCCGCCGACAAATACGTTCGCGTGGTGACGGCGAATCGCGAGCATCTGATCCGGATGTCGCTGCGCGAGCTGCTGCGGCAGCTCGATTCGCAACGCTTCTGGCAAATTCATCGCGGCACGATTGTGCGATGCGAGGCAATCGATACCGCCGAGCGCGACGAAGCGGGCAAGCTGACGCTGACGTTGCGTGGCAATCCGGCGCGCCTGGTCGTGAGCCGGGTGTACACCGATCTGTTCAGGGGAATGTGAAGCGGCGGCGATCGATGTGAAGCAGCGCCGCAAGCTCGCTGCCCCGGCACCCGTTGGCTTTGCTCAACCGACTAGTCCGTGACGCCACGCAAACGCGACCGCCTGAGTGCGGTCATGCAGATTCAACTTGGCGAGCACGTTGCCGACGTGGGTCTTCACGGTGCTCTCGCTAATGTTGAGCATCCTGGCGATCCGACCGTTACTCGACCCTTCCGCCAGTGCACGCAACACGTCCATTTCCCGTTCGGTTAATGAGGCGAACGGATCCGTCACCCGTTCGCGCGCGGCGCGCGCGCGGCGCAAGATTCGATGCGCGATGTCCGAGTGAATCACCGCGTCGCCCTCCACGATGCGGCGCAGCGTGTCGAGCAATGCGTCGCCGGGCATCGACTTCAGCAGAAAAGATTGCGCACCGGCCTCGATCGCGGAGAACGCGAGTTCGTCATCGTCCGACGACGTCAGAACCGCAATCTGGGAATTCGGACTGAGCAAGCGCAGCGAGCGGATCGTTGCGACGGCGTCCATGCCCGGCATCAGCAGATCCAGCACGATAAGATCGGGCGCGTGTTCGCGCGCGAGTTCGATGGCGTGCACGCCGTCGGCCGCTTCACCGACCAGTGTGAAGTCGTCGGTCATCGTCAGGATAGTGACCAACCCCTGCCGCACAACAGCGTGATCGTCGACCAGCAAGACCGTACATTTCATCGCACTCTCAAAGCGTTAAACGGAACGATATCGTGATTTCGACGCCCATTCCCGGGCTGCTCTCAAGGCGCAGTTCTCCGTGCGGCAAACTGTTGGCTCTTAGGCGCATATTGGACAATCCCATGCCCAGCACCTCGATGCGTCGTGCGTCGAAGCCCCGGCCGTCGTCGACGATCTTCATGGTGTAGGTATCGCCGACCCGGCTGAATGTCAGTTCCACGCGAGTCGCGCCGGCATGCTTCAGGACGTTCGCGCAGGCTTCGATCGAGATCAGCAGCAACTGACGCGCAATGTCAGGCACGACCTCGATCGCGCGTTCGTCGTCGCGGCTCAGGTGCAGGGTCCAGCACGCGCTGGCGCCAGCGAGCAGCGCATCGATGCCGTCGCTCAACGCGCGCCGCAAGCCGATTTCCGCGATCGTCGGCGCCGACAGCCGCCGGATGATATCGGCCAGATCCTGTTGAAGATGCGACACAAGCACGAGAGCCGCGCGAGTGAGGTTGGCCGAATCCGCGTTCGCCGCCGCGTGCTTCTTCAACACCGTAAGTTGAAGTCCCAGAGCAAAAGCCCGCTGCTTCGCCGTATCGTGCAAGTCGCGCGCGAGGCGGTTGCGCTCCTGCGATGCCGCCAGCGCCAGTTTCATCTCGATCACGGAAGACAAGGCATCGGCCATCTCGTCGAAACTCTTGGTCAGCCGGCCGAATTCGTCCTTGCCGCCGTCTTCGATACGCGCCGTCAGATCGCCGTCCGTCCAGGCGGACGCTGCGCGTTCGGCCTTTCTTATCCGTTTGACCAGCAACGGCACCAGCACCAGAACGGAACAGAAATTGATGACGAGCACGTATAACCCGATCACCGTCCATGACACATCGTCGCTGTGCAGCAGGGACGCGACCGGCGACAGCGCGAACATGCTGACTGTCAAGGTTGCGCCGGGGTCCAAAGGCGAACGCACCGTGAGCGTGACGATCTTGCCGCTGCTCTGAGTGTTGGACCATGCTGCTCTGACATCGCGATCCGGAAAACGGCACGTTACCCCGTCGGGCCATTGATAGCGGACGAACACCCGCCCACCGTCGAGCGCGCGTTCGGCACGATTCGGGCCTTTAATGTCCGGCAGCCAGTTGGTCAGCACTCTGGCAGATAACTCGTGCATGACGAGCTGGCAAACCTCAGGTGACCGGCGCGCTTCGGCGAGAACGACGGCATTCGAGGCAAGCTCATGCTCGAATGCTTGCGTCAGTGCCGGCGACGAGAACGCCTCCAGCACGCGCCAGTTGTCGAGTATCGCATTCACTCCAACCGTGGCGATCACGCCTGCGCACGACGCCAGCATCATCGCGCAGAGGAAACGCCAGAACAGGCTGTTGCGCCAACGGCCAGCCACGGCGATGCAAGAGAATGCGCGATGCGCCCTATCGTTCACCCGGTGTTGGCGTCCGTGAAATATGAAAAGAAAGACGGCTGCATCAGAACGTATAGGCCGCGCCCACGCCGCCGAACAGCGACGTGCTGTGCTCGACAACCGGACTTTCCGCTGCGTCGCCGAGCAGATGGTCCACCCGGAGTGTGCCATTGAGCGACCACTTCCGATTCAACAGATGCACCCATGTCGCCGACGTGCCGATGTCCTTGAACCCCGCCGACGGCGAAAAGACCGGCAGTCCCACGGCGCTGTTCGCGGCCTGTGCGGGCGATACACCGAAGAAAGTTTGCATCGACCCTCTGTTGGCCCAGACCGTCCCGTTGCCGACGGTCAGGCTGTCGCGCTGACCCAACCGGAACGTGTATTTCGTTTCCAGCGTCAGCGTGGCGCCGTAGCCTGCGTGCAACGACTGGAGGAACTTGAGCGACGCATCGAAGGCGCCAGGATGCCAGTCCAGAAACGAACCGAATCCGGCCGTGGTGTGGATGTCGCCGAGGCCGTTCAACCGGTTGCCGTCGCTCTGATCGCGGCCAAACTGGGTCGACAGGATCAAACCGGCCTTGAGGTTGCTGCCCAGCGGAAAAGCAATGCCGCCTTCAAGTCCATCGACAAAGAAGATGCCGTGCGATGCGGACAAAATCGGAAACGGTTCGAGGTGATACGTGCTGCTGCCTTCATAGCGCGGCGCAGCGGCAACGCCGATGCCGATCGTCGTCGGGGTTGCGGCGGCTTGTGCTTCCGCACTTGCCAGGCTCAATGTGCCGACGCCCGTCGTAAGTGCAATCGAGCCGCACAGTACCTTCAGTGCCGGCCAGTATCGACGAACCCGCGCGACCGACACGCGCTGGCCTGACCCGGCTTGCCTGAACTTCAAAGCCATTCTCTTGCAGTGATGCACCAACGTGACTCTCCTGGTCGTTCCCTCGATCGGCTTACAGACTCGTACGCAATGACGCGCCTGGACTCATACATCCGGACTCATCGTACGCAAGCGCACCCGGCCTGAAATCGGCCGAATGGATCGAATCGGGTCATCCAAAAGTATGAGACGCCGGTGGTGAGAACTTCACGCTAGAGCCTGGCCAGTCTGCAGAGAACGCCGCGAAGCAAAATCGCGCCGTGGATGTGGAACGAGCCGTTCTATCCTCGCCCTATCCACCGTCACGGCGCGCGACAACGAGGATTCGGATCGCTTCGCTTGTCAACTCGATATTCGGCCGTCTGCCCGCAATCTGATCCGCGTACAGACAGGACTCGAAGATCCGGACGATCACGTACGCCAGGTCGTCAATCTTCAGAGCGGGAGCGATATGCCCGGCTTCTGCCTGCGCATGAAGCATATTGCTGACCTCGTCGAAAATGCGCACACGGACAATGCTTTCTTTCGACGTCAGGATACGCAGCGCGTTCTCCGGGTCCTGCTCCAGATAGCGCCGAAATGGCGCCGATTTGAGCAGTGAGGTCATCAAACGGTACGCGACATTCGCCGCGTAATCGGCACCCGTGCCTTGCGCCGTGGCGAGCACATGCTTCCACGCGGATTCAAGAAGCGACCACACCACCTCGCCGAGTAACAGATCGCGGCTTCCTACCCACCTGAAAACGGTGGCCCTGGCGACACCGAGCTCGCCGGCTATCGCGCCGACGTCCACGCGCTCGCCGTTCATCCACTTTGCGAGCGCCAGATCGAAGGCGTCTCGCGGCGTGGCACGTCTGCTCTCACCGCTGCGTCGCAGTTCGCCGCTCAAACGGGTCTCCCGGAGAGATTCGGATTTCGGCATGGAGGTGGGCCTGGAAAGTGATTGCAATCAGCCAAGTCATATTGACAATATGACTCATTATAAGTCATAAAGATAAAACGACACATAAAATTAAACCAACTGGAGGATGACAATGGCCTCGTTGTGCACGAAGGTTGGCAGGCTGCTGCCGGCTGTTTTCATGACGATCATGGTTGCCGTACTTGCTGCGTGCAGCGGCGGACTTGCGCCAGGCGGGTCGCTACCGGACGCAGACCACGCCTTCGCCTTCCAACCCATCACGATCCAGCGCATCGATCTGCCTGCCGGCATCACGTCGGCGCGCTGGCCGGTATTCACCAACGACGGGCAACATCTGTTGTTCTTTTCTTCTCATGAGCTATGGATCACGGACCTCACCGGCGCGACTGCCCGTTGTCTGTCCTGCGGCCTCGCGAATGATCCCCAGTCGTCAGGCGAGGGAGAGGTAGCGCCGTTTCCCGACGGCAAGCGTGTGTTCTTTGGCGGCTTCACCCAGCCGGGTTCGAGCGCAATGGCCGTCCTCGAATGCACCCCGAGCATCGTCGACTGCTCAAGCGCCGTCATTCTGCCGATCGACTTCTCCGCCGCTCAGCCGAAAATCATCGCACCGGGCGGGGTCGACGCCGCGAGCCAGACTAATTTCGGTGGTGCCTACGCAGCCAAGCTTTCGCAAGATGGCTTGCATGTCGGCTTCTCCGACATCCGGTCGGATGCCTTTGAAAGCATGGTGGTCGCGACACTTCAACGCTCCGTCAGCAGCTACGTACTCTCGGACCCGAGAACCATCAACCCTCCGCCACCGACCTCATCTTCCGACACCGACATCGACAAGTGGTCAAACAGCAGCGCACTACTCGAATTCAAGACCTTCACCAATGGGGGCGCCGAGGCGACCTATGCGGAGTCTGGCGGACCTTCCCTATTGAACCCGGACGTCTGGTCGATCAACCTCGCCACGGGGCAACGAACCCGCTTGACCTCCAACCCGGACTGGGATGAGGACAACGCCGTGTCGCCCAACGGGAAGCTGTTGGCGCTCTGGAGCAACCGGACGATGCACTACGTTGACTGGCTGGCGGGACTGCTGCCCGTGCGTGATTTCATCGACGCCCCGGCCTCGGAGATGATCGCCGCAGCCATCGGCTCGGACAAGGAATGTCATGGCCCGGTGTGGTTGCTACCGGCGAGCGGCGATCAAGGTGGCAGCATCGCCGGACAACCCATCGTCTATTACCGCGACCCGAACGTTCACGTGACCAACAACCTGGTCGGCTGGGCGCAATGGAGCCCTGACGGAACGATGCTTGCACTCAATACTATCAACGACACCACGGCAACCAGCGCGCCTTACCTGCTGGTCGCGCATTTCACGGTGCTCGAACCGAGCGCTCCGCTACCGGTCGTCAGTTCGCAACCCGGGTCGTGGGCACCCGCGCCGGGCGACTATCACGGCCCGCTTGGCTTCAACGGAACGGTTACTCTCGCGGGCCCCCGCGGCGGTAGCGTCACTGCCGTCTATGGTGGGCTGCCTGGCGAAGGGTCTCTCGCCGGCCAGTGGTCAGAGACGTACGCGAACTACTCGGAAGACGGCACCAGTTTTATCAACGGCACGGTCAGGATTGCCGGGTCAGCCTCAGCCGGCAGCTATAGCTCTCACCTGATCATCTCCGGCGCGCACACCGGCAGCGAAGACGCGGCACTCGTCTTCAAGTCAGGCGGTATCAGTGGCCAGGCTTCGTCGTCCATGGATGGCAACACCATCACCGGCCCCACGCCTGAAGAGTTGAAAGGCGGAGGCTGTCCGGACATGCTGCCGAAGGAGCCTGGCCTGGCGGTCACACCGGTCAGCATGGGCGGCGGCTCGTACAGCGTGAAGGTGACGGCGAGCATCGCCGGTGTCGGTGCCAACGAGTCGGCCGTCGACAGCCGACCGGTGAAGCACGCGACGCTGACCATCGGAGGCACCACAAGCTATACCAACGAACAAGGGCTCGCGATTGTCACGGCGAATGGCAGTCGTACGCTCACCGTTTCGGCGGGAGACACGCTTGTTCCCGTCTCTATCGTTCTGCCCTGAGATACCGGAAGGCGTCGAGCCGGTCCGATCGGGCAGTAGTCGGCCGGATCGGACCGAAGTCTGGCCAATCGCAAACCGGCGTTTGTGCGTGCCGCCGATGCGGTTCTCGCGTGGGCAACATGCCGCCCGCTCAATAGCCGGCAAAGCGGTCGACGGCGTTCGGCTGAGGCAACCCGAGACGAGCGCATCTCAAAGCCTCGACGCGTTGCTGTGCCACCACCGCTTTGGAAAGCGACGAAGCTATGTGCGGCGTAGCCAGCACGGCTGTGGTGCAAATAGATGGTGTCGTTGAGACGTGCCGTATAGATATGGATACCTTATCGATTTGACAGGACAGCATTCCAGACGGATGGCGCAGTAGGATCCTTGAGCCCGAGCCTGCAGAGATCGAATTGCCCCTTGCGAATGCGATGCATCAGCTCGATGCCGGAGATGGTGGTCGAAGCACTCCTCAACCGTTTGAAACCGGACATCGCGTTTGTTCTGGACTTGATGTTCCGATGATCCTGCTCGATCACGTTGTTCAGATACTTCGAAGAGCGCACCTTCGTGTCCTCCGGCAGCAGGCCGTCGGCTTTCATCTCCCGCACGGCCCGGTGCGAGGCGGCATACCCATCGAGCGTGATCGTTTCTGGCGGCTGGCCCTGATGTCTGACTGCCTTGCCGATAAAGGCTTTAGCCGAAGCCACGTCCCGCTTCGCCCTGAGCATGAAGTCCACCGTCTGGCCGGTCCGATCCACCGCCCGGTACAGATAGACCCACTTGCCTCGAATCTTCAGATAGGTCTCGTCAACGCGCCATGACCGCCCTGTGGGTATCCCAAAACGATTCCAGCGCTTGACGAATTCCGGCGTGAAGCGCTTAACCCAGCGCATGATCGTGGTATGGGCCAGCGCCAGTCCCCGCTCGGCCATCATCTCGACCAGATCACGCAGGCTGAGCTTGTAACGCAGGTACCAGCGCACAGGACAATCACTTCGCGATCGAAGTGGCGTCCGTTGAACAGTCCGTTGATGTCCTTCAGCTTGCTCATTGCGGTATCGCGCTAGTCAAAAACGCGAGCGTAACAGACCGATGCATCCGAATTGCACCACAACCGTTTTGTCATAGGTGATCCTAGACTTTCGCCTACAAAACCTCGAATACCAGTTTTTGACACGTAGAAACGAATTTGCATGGTCATGCGCACCGCAGAGCGTTCATATTCGGGCCAAATCCTGCCGGAATTCTGCCGGAAACGGTGAGTAATACAGCGAGATACGGAGTGATCAACAGAGATAAATCTCTTGAAAAATCAAGAGATTGCCTATACGCTATAAGGGCTTGGTTCTGACTTTTAATCCGTTGGTCACAGGTTCGAATCCCGTACGGCCTACCAAAAGATTCAAGGGCTTGCACGCGTCAGCGTGCAAGCCCTTTTCTTTTTAGCGCGCCGTTTCGCCGCCCTCCGCATTCATTCCCCCGAATAGTTCGCCACCTCACAGACGGCGCGAGTCCCCCGCTCGCATGATCATTTCACGACGCCAGTAGAGCGCTCGAAAAAAGACCACCAGACAGGGCTGCCGGGCACAAGACCCGCGGCCCAACCGCCCAGGGGGGCGCCCATGAAAACTCCAAAAGTAATCTGGGTAGTAGGTTTGACAGGTTTAACGATATCGATCGGAACGGCGCACGCTCAGGAAGTCTTCCTCGAGGGCGGTACGCTCGGCGTGGGTATCGGCGCGGCGCTGAATGTGACGTCGTGGTTCGGCATGCATGCGGACTTCAACGCGATCAACTTCTCACACAACTTCACAGTGGGCGGCAATCGCTACGACGACGGTGTGCGTCTTCGCCAGGGCGGCATCTATGGGGATCTGTTTCCGTGGACGAGCAGTGGCTTTCGCATCACCGCCGGTCTTCGCTTCACGGACGACGAGGTCAGCGGCAATTCCGTTCCCACCAACGGGACCTACACCTTCAAAGGCAAGACCTCGCAAGCCTTTCCGGGCGAATATGCGACGGCCACCGTGAAGTACCCGACAGTCATGCCGTACCTGGGCGTGGGCTATGGTTTGCGTCCGGCAGCCAAGGGGTTCGGCCTGGTCGTCGACGTAGGCGTCGCTTATGGCTTACCGCGGTCTTCGTACACGCTGTCGCCGGCACTCGCCCAAGCCGCGGGGCCGACGATGAGCCAGGAAATCGCCGCAACCGGCTTACAGCAACTCCGGGATAAGGCCTCGTCCTACCGGTGGTATCCGACGCTGCAGATCGGTGTCTCGTACCACTTTTGATTAAACACCGGAACCGGAACCCGGCACTTTCCCACACGCAACGTCAACGCCACTGACAGAACAAAACCAAGCCTGAATCTGATTATTTATTGAGACGTAAAGACGTGCAATGATCGCCGCCGGTCTAGCAAAACACGCTGAGAAACCCGATAGCAAAAGCTTCGGCAATGCCGCAAACCCTGCGCCTTCATTCCGTCGACATGTCCAATTTTCTGTTCGGTATCCTCTCGAACTTTGCGCTGCTGGCAATCGTACTGATTGCTTGCCGCGCGTATAACCGCCTCACGCCAGGCGCTGCGCTCAATGGTGCCCGCGTCTTTGTCGCGTTGGAGTTAGCCGCGTTGCTGCTCGACACCGTATTGACCTTTCTGGTGTTCGCCGATGCACCGAACCGGTACGCCCCGTTCTGCACGCCCACGGCGTTTTTCAAGCGCGTCGGCGCATATGGGCTTGCCGTGCTTGCCGCATTCGCGTGGCACTACGTAGCGTGCCGCACACGCCCCAGGAGAACTCGCGCGGGCAAGACACTCGTGATACGCACCTCGCCGTATTCGGAATCGCATCTGCCGATGTAATTCAGCGCAGCACCGGCGCCATCGCGTCGACGCACCGCTAAGGTGTCACCTGCCGCCTGCCGCGTCCTCACACGCAACCGCCAGAATCTCCGTTGTTCTCCGCCAACCACCAGGCATAGACGTCGCAGACACACCTGGAACGGTCCTTGCGGATGCGCGCGCCGTCACCTATAACTTCCGAAGACCGCGTGTTACCGTTCGCGCCCGTCGCCGGGCACTTGCCGCTGTATTGCGCCACAGCCGTTCAATCAGTAGAAGGCAACCTACCCAACGAGGAACATCTTGGATCTCGAAACCGTACGCGTGTTCATCATGACCCGAGGCATCGACCTCGGCACCAAGGTCCTCGGCGCGATCGTCCTGTGGATCGTCGGACGCTGGCTCATCGGCCTGATCACCGGCCTGCTGCGCAAAGTGCTGGCGCGCAACGGCAAGGTCGACCCCACGCTCGCGCATTACCTCGCCTCGATTCTCGGCGCACTGCTGAACCTGCTGCTGATCCTCGCGATCCTGCAGGTGTTCGGCGTGCAGACCACGTCGTTCGCTGCCCTGCTCGCCGGCCTCGGCCTCGCGATCGGCACTGCGTGGGGCGGCTTGCTCGCGCACTTCGCGGCGGGCGTGTTCATGCAGGTGCTACGGCCATTCAAGGTCGGCGATTTCGTTACCGCAGGCGGCGTGACCGGCACGGTGTCGGAATTGGGCCTGTTCGGCACGACCATCGTGACGCCGGACAACGTGACGACCATCGTCGGCAACAACACGATCTTTTCCGCCACGATCTCGAACTACAGTGTGCTGCCGGTACGGCGCGTCGAGTTGACGGCGAAGATCGCCAACGGCGTCGATCCGACCGACGCGATGAATCGCCTGAAGGCCGCCATCACGCAGATTCCGAACGTTGTCGAGAGCCCCGCGCCGGACATCGAAGTACTGAGCTTTACGCCGGAAGGCCCATTGTTGTGCGTGCGGCCCTATACAAACAATGCCAATTACTGGCAGGTCTATTTCGACACCAATCGCGCGATCATCCAGACGTTCAAGGAGGCCGGCTATCCGACGCCGGAAACGCCGCTCGCGCCGCGCGCGGTGACCTGATCGATCGGGCGCATAGGGACGACAGCGCCGACCATCAGGCCGAAGCGTTCTACGCGCTGCCCGGCAACCTGGGCAACGCATCCGCTGGATTCAAAAGCACAAACAAAAACGGCGTCGCGAATCGATTCGCGACGCCGTTTCTTCATGCGCTGATACAAGCGCACGACGGATCTCAGCGGCTGCCCGCCTTGGCCCCGTTCCTACGAAACATCTTCCACAGCGCACCGAGCACGACCGGCACCACAGCCGCGCCGATACCCACCAGCACGATCACATTCAGATACTGGCGGACGAAACCGATGTTGCCGAAGAAGTAGCCGAGCAACACGAGCAACAGCACCCAGAACAACGCACCGGCCACGTTGAAGAACTGAAACCGGCTGACCGTCATTTCCGATGCGCCCGCAACGAACGGCGCGAAAGTTCGCACGACCGGAATGAAACGCGCCAGCACGATCGTCTTGCCGCCGTGCTTCTCGTAGAAGTTATGGGTTTTCTGCAGCGCGCTGCGATCGAGAAAACGCTCGAGCAGAGGTATGTGCGAATTGAACACGCGCGGTCCGATGGCCCGCCCGATCATATAGTTGAGTGTATTGCCGCCCACCGCCGCGACCAGCAGCAGCACGATCAGCAGACCGAGATTCATCTCGCCGGTCGCGCAGAACGCACCGCCGATAAACAGCAACGAATCGCCCGGCAGAAACGGCAGAACGACCAGGCCCGTTTCACAGAACACGATCAGGAACAACACGGCGTAGACCCACGCGCCGTACATGTGAATGAACTGTCCAAGGAATTTGTCGATGTGCAAGACCAGATCGACGAAATGTAGCAGCGTATCCAAGAAGCGTCCTTTACTAAACGTATCAAGCGAATATGAGCGCGGCGTGAGGCCGTGCGACCGTGCGGGCAACCCCGCAGGCGATGATGCCCGGCACGAGCCTACCGCCGGAAATTGACCGCGTCATGATACCGAAAGTGCCCGGCGTCGATTAAAAAACTCCGGGACTTCAGCGCGCCTGGGGCTCGCCGCGTCGAATGGCTATAATTTCGCCATGTCCGAAATCTCCGAAACGCCTGACGGCGCCGCCGCTGCGGCCACCACGGCTGGCATTGCCGCCGCCGCGCCCGCCCCGCGCCCGTTGCGCGCGATCCTGCCCCTTCCCGATCAGCTGATCAGCCAGATCGCCGCCGGCGAAGTGGTCGAACGGCCGGCCTCGGTGGTCAAGGAGTTGCTGGAAAATGCCCTTGACGCGGGTGCGCAAACGCTGCGCATTCTACTCGACGAAGGCGGCGTCAAACGCATCTCGATCACCGACGACGGCTGCGGCATTCCCGAGAACGAACTCGCGCTTGCGCTGATGCGCCACGCGACCAGCAAGATCCGCTCGCTCGCCGAACTCGAAGCGGTCGGCACGCTCGGGTTCCGCGGCGAGGCGCTGGCTTCGATCGCATCGGTCGCGCAAATGTCGATCACGAGCCGCACCGCCGACGCGCCGCATGCCGTGCGCGTCGACGCGCAAACCGGCGTGCTGAGCCCCGCCGCCGGCACCCAGGGCACCACGATCGAAGTCCGCGAGTTGTACTTCAACACGCCCGCGCGCCGCAAATTCCTGAAAAGCGAGCAGACCGAACTCGGCCACTGCCTGGAGCAGATTCGCCGTGCGGCATTGGCGCGGCCGGACGTCGCGATTTCGGTGCTGCATAACGGCAAGGCGGTCGAGCACTGGAATGCCACCGAACCGCCTGCGCGGGTCGCGAAGATTCTCGGCGAGACGTTTGCGACCGCTCATCTGCCGCTCGACGAATCCGCCGGACCGCTGGCCGTCTACGGTTGCGCGGGGCTGCCGACCGCGAGCCGCGGGCGCGCGGATCAGCAGTATTTCTTCGTGAATGGCCGCTTCGTGCGCGACAAGCTACTCACGCACGCCGTGCGCGCCGCTTATGAAGACGTGCTGCATGGCGACCGCTATCCGTCGTACGTGCTGTTTCTCGATTTGCCGCCTGAAGCGGTCGACGTGAACGTGCATCCGTCCAAGATCGAAGTGCGGTTTCGCGATTCGCGCTCGATCCACCAGTTCGTGTTTCATGCCGTGCAACGTTCGCTGGCGCGGCACGCGGGGGCGTCGCCGGAAACCACGGCGGGTGGGCACGCGGCGCACCTGGAGCCGGCTGTGGGCGGCCCGGCTTCGTTCGGCGCGACGCCGCTCGGCGGTGCGGGGTTTGGGAATGGCGGCAGTTTTGCTGGTGGCGGTTTCGGCGCAGGTGCGAGCGCAGACGTTGGCGGTTTTGCCAGCGGCGGCAACGGCAGCAGCGGCTTCGGTTCCCCCCAGTCCGGCAACACATGGATGCGCCAGGCGCGCATGACGCAAGGCACATTGCCGGTCGCACAACCGCTCGCGTTCTACGACGCCCTGTTCGGCCGCAAAGACCCCAACGCCGGCACGACCGAAGGCGCCACGCTCTTCGAAGCGCGCGACTCAGCCACTGACGCACCGTCGCCGTACAACACGTCGGCGTACACATCGCCCGGTTTCAACGCGGCCGACGAACAACCGCTCGGCTTCGCGCTCGGCCAGATTCACGGCATCTACGTGCTGGCGCAGAACGCGCACGGGCTGGTGATCGTCGACATGCACGCCGCCCACGAACGCATTCTGTACGAGCAGTTCAAGAACGCGCTGGCCGACCGCTCGATCTCCGTGCAACCGCTGCTGATTCCGCAGAGCATGCAGGCCGATCCGATCGAAATCGGCACCGTCGAAGAAGAGCGCGACACGCTCGACGCCCTCGGCTTCGACCTCGCGGTGCTGTCGCCGACCACGCTGGCGATCCGCGCCGTTCCCGCGCTGCTGAAAGACGCCGACCTGCCGGCACTGGCGCGTGCGGTGCTGTCCGATCTGCACGCGTTCGGCGGCTCGCGCGTATTGACCGAGCGTCAGCACGAACTGCTCGGCACGCTGGCGTGCCATCACGCGGTGCGCGCGAACCGGCGTCTCACGCTCGACGAAATGAACGCGCTGCTGCGTCAGATGGAGGCGACCGAGCGCGCCGATCAGTGCAATCACGGGCGTCCTACGTGGTATCAGTTGACGCTGTCCGATCTCGATCGGCTGTTCATGCGCGGGCAATGATCGTGCGCTTGATGACGTCGCTTCAACGCGGGCGGGCGCGCCCATGAGTTCGAACACCGCAACGCCGATCCCTTGTCTGCTGGGCCCGACCGCGTCCGGCAAAACTGCCGCCGCGCTTGCACTGGCCGCGCGACGGCCGGTGGAAATCATCAGTGTCGATTCGGCGCTGGTGTATCGCGAGATGGATATCGGCACCGCCAAACCGACCGACGACGAGCTCGCGCTGGCGCCGCATCATCTGATCGATATCGTCGATCCCACCGACGCCTATTCGGCCGCGCAATTTCGCGCGGACACGTTGCGACTGACCGGCGAGATCCACGCGCGTGGACGTCTACCGCTGCTGGTCGGCGGCACCATGCTGTACTACAAGGCGCTCACGCAAGGCCTGAACGACCTGCCCGCCGCCGACGCCGACGTGCGCGCCACGCTCGACGCCGATGCCGCTCGCGAAGGCTGGCCGGCCATGCACGCGCGGCTTGCGGCCGTCGACGCGGTCACTGCCGCGCGCCTCGCGCCGAACGACTCGCAGCGGATTCAACGCGCGCTGGAGGTGTTCATGCTGACGGGCCAGCCGATGTCGGTGCTGCTAGCCGCCCCCGCCCGGGTGGACGACGCCGCCGCGCAATGGCGCTTCATGCCGATCGCGCTCGAACCATCGGACCGCAGTTGGCTGCATGCGCGCATCGAGACGCGCTTCGACGCGATGCTGAAGAGCGGTTTCATCGACGAAGTGGTGAAGCTGCGCGAACGCGGCGATCTATCGCCCGAGATGCCGTCCATGCGCTGCGTGGGTTACCGGCAAGCCTGGGAATATCTCGACGGCGTGGTTGATTACCCGACAATGCGCGACAAGGGAGTCTTTGCGACCCGGCAATTGTGCAAGCGGCAGCTCACGTGGCTACGCGGCATGACAGAGCGGGTGGTGGTGGATTGCTGCGATCCGCACGCGACGGCGCGGGTGCTTGAAGCGATTGAAGTGTTGCTTTGAAACGTGGAAATTTGAAGTTTGAAGCCTTGAGGTTTCAAACTTCAAACCCGCGCGGCGCGTGCTAATCACACGCCACGCAGGCTGCCTGCCTTTAAACCACAACCGTCTGCGCTTCACCGGCCGCGCTTTCGCGGATCACGCCGATCTTCCAGACCTGCTCGCCCGCTGCCGACAGCAAACCGATCGCCGCATCGGCATCAGCCGCCGACAACACGACCGCCATGCCGATCCCGCAGTTGAACACGCGATGCATTTCCGCATCCGCCACGCCGCCGTGCTTTTGCAGCCACGAGAACAGCGGCGGCAACGGCCAGCCGCGGTGATCCAGCTCAGCCGTCAGGCCTTCACGCAGCACGCGCGGAATATTCTCGACCAGCCCGCCGCCGGTGATGTGCGCCATGCCCTTCACCGTGATCTGCTGCATCAACGCCAGCAGCGGCTTCACATAGATATGCGTGGGCGCCATCAACGCGTCGGCCAACGAACGGCCGTCGAAGTCCGCGTTCAGGTCCGGCTGCGCGCGCTCGATGATCTTGCGCACCAGCGAAAAACCGTTCGAATGAATCCCGCTCGATGCCAGACCCAGCACCACGTCACCCGGGGCGATCGTGCTGCCGTCGATAATCTTGCTCTTTTCGACCGCGCCGACCGCGAAACCGGCCAGATCGTACTCGCCGTCCGGATACATGCCCGGCATTTCCGCCGTCTCACCGCCGATCAACGCACAGCCCGACAGTTCGCAACCTTGCGCGATGCCCTTCACGACCGTGGTCGCCGTAGCGACGTCCAGCTTGCCGCACGCGAAATAGTCGAGGAAGAACAGCGGCTCGGCGCCTTGCACGAGAATGTCGTTCACGCTCATCGCCACCAGATCCTGGCCGACGGTGTCGTGTTTGTTCAGTTGAAACGCGAGACGCAGCTTGGTACCGACGCCGTCGGTGCCGGACACGAGCACCGGCTCCTTGTATTTCTTCGGCACTTCGAACAGCGCGCCGAACCCGCCGATGCCACCCAGCACGCCGTCGCGCATCGTCTTCTTGGCAAAGGGCTTGATCGCGTCGACCAGGGCGTCACCCGCGTCCATGTCTACGCCGGCGTCGCGATACGACAAACCTTGGGCCGAATCAGTTGAATTCGGGGCGGATTTCGGTTGATTCATGGGGAAGAGCTCGAAGGTCGGTAAAATGCGATTTTACCCGATGCCGGCCGGCTGGCTGGAATTTGATTAATCCGGTCCGACGACACCTGGGAAGCAAACTTTTGCAACAGAACTCCTCGATTCTGACGCCCGTTCAGCGCCGCGCCTTCGTCTGGCTCGCCATCGCGCTGGGCGTCGGCATTCTGCTGTGGCTGCTGAGTCCGGTCCTCACGCCATTTCTGCTCGGCGCGATTCTCGCGTACATTCTGCAACCGGGCGTGGCGTGGATGGTGCGCCGACGCGTGCCGCGCGGCCTCGCCGCCTTGCTGATGATGCTGGTCTTCTCGCTGCTGATGACCCTGCTCGTGCTGCTGGTGCTCGCCGTGATCCAGAAGGAAGGGCCCCAATTGCGCCAGCAGGTGCCCGTGCTGTTCGCGCATGTGAGCGCATGGCTCCAACCCAAGCTGGCGCTGCTGGGGCTCGCCGATTCGCTCGATTTCGCCAGCATCCGCGATCTCGTGATGGGCCAGCTCGAAGGCAGCGCGCAAACCGTCGCACTGTACGCGTGGACCTCGATCCGCACCAGCGGCAATCTGATGATGACGGTGGTCGGCAATCTGGTGATGGTGCCGCTCGTGCTGTTCTATCTGCTGTACGACTGGAACCGCATGCTGGTGCGCCTGCAGAACGTGGTGCCGCGCCGCTGGCTCGACAAGACGCTGCAACTCGCGCGCGACATGGACCAGATGCTGTCGCAGTACCTGCGCGGCCAGTTGCTCGTGATGGGGGTGCTGGCCGTGTACTACGCGATCGCGCTGACCATCGCCGGGTTCGAGATTGCACTACCGGTCGGCATTTTCACCGGGATCGCGGTGTTCATCCCGTATATCGGATTTGCGACGGGTCTGGCGCTAGCGCTGCTTGCGGCGCTGCTACAGTTCGGCACCTGGTACGGTTTCGGCGCGGTTGCGCTGATTTACGGCTTCGGCCAGATCGTCGAGAGTTTTTATCTCACGCCGCGTCTGGTCGGCGAACGGATCGGCCTGCACCCGCTCGCGGTCATTTTCGCGTTGCTCGCGTTCGGCCAGCTGTTCGGCTTTTTCGGCGTGTTGCTCGCGTTGCCGGTGAGCGCGATCCTGTCGGTAGCCGTGCGCGAGTTGCGGCAAAGCTATCTGGCGAGCACGCTGTACAACAACTAACGGCTGATTGACCTTTTTTGGCCCGGACGTCCGGGCCATCCGCGGTTTAGCGTTTTTTCGGCCGCGTTTTCCGGCTTCGTTTTTCGGCCTTATTTCCGGCCTCATTTTCGGCATTGACCTACTGTGCTTCGTCAACTGACGCTCGATCTCGGCACCCCGCCGCCATCGACATTCGACAATTTTTTCGCCGGCGCCAACGCCGAGCTGGTCACGCGTCTGCGTGAGCTCGACAACGCGCTCGCCGCCGGGCCGGTCGCCGATCGCACCTTCTACGTGTGGGGCGAGTCAGGCAGTGGCCGCACGCATCTGTTGCAGGCGCTCGTGCACGAAGCGCCGCCGGGTCACGCGCGTTTTGCCGGCCCGCAGAGCAGCCTCGCGGCGTTTAGCTTCGACCCGCGCGTCGCGCTATACGCGATCGACGATTGCGACGCGCTGTCCGCCGCCCAGCAGATCGCCGTCTTCAACCTGTTCAACGAAGTGCGCGCGCATCCCACCAGCGCGCTGGTCGCCGCGGGCAACGCGCCGCCGATCGGCATGACGGTGCGCGAAGATTTGCGCACCCGCCTCGGCTGGGGCCTCGTGTTCCATCTCGCGCCGCTGCCGGACGAAGGCAAGGCCGCGGTGCTGAAACACGCGGCGCGCGAGCGCGGCATCATGCTCGCCGACGACGTGCCGGCTTACCTGCTCACGCACTTCCGGCGCGACATGCCGAGCCTGATGGCGCTGCTCGACGCGCTCGACCGCTTCTCGCTCGAACAGAAGCGCGCGGTCACGCTGCCGCTGTTGCGCACCATGCTCGCTTCACCGGACGCGGAAGAACGGCGCGGCACGCCGGCCACCGGCCCGGAGACCGGTTCCCACGCCGCGTCATCCGCTTCAAGTAAAATAGGCCCCCATGGCTAATCTCGCACTCTTCGATCTCGACCACACGCTCATTCCCACCGACAGCGACCACGAATGGGGCCGCTTCATGGTGAAACAAGGCATGGTCGACGCCGAAAACTTCGCCCGTGAAAACGACCGCTTTTTCGCCGACTACAAAGCCGGCAGGCTCGACATTCACGCCTATCTGATCGCCATGCTCACGCCGCTCGCGAAATACACGCGTGCGCAGCTCGCCGAACTTCACGCGCAGTACATGCATGAAGTGATCACGCCGGCCATTTTCCCGGTCGCGCTGGAACTGGTGAGGCAGCACCGTGAAGCCGGCGACCTGTGTTGCGTGGTCACGGCCACCAACGAATTCATCACCCGCCCGATCGCCCAGGCGTTCGGTGTCGACGCGTTGATCGCCTGCGAAGCGGAAACCGTCGACGGCCAGCCGCACTCGCCGTACACCGGCCGCCCCACCGGCACGCCGAGCTACAAGGAAGGCAAGATTGTCCGCACCGAAGCGTGGCTCGCCTCGCTCGGCAAGACCTGGCGCGATTTCGGGCACAGCTATTTCTATAGCGACTCGCACAACGACATCCCGCTGCTCGAGAAGGTCACCGATCCCATCGCGACCAACCCGGACGATACATTGCGCGCCCATGCGCAGGCCAAAGGCTGGCGCATCCTCGAACTCTTTCAAGCCACGTGATCAAAAAACTTATCCGCAAGCTATTCGGCCAGGACTCGGCGCCCGCTGACAACACTGCGCCCGCCGACACCGAAGCAGACGAATCCGGCAGCGCACCGGCACGCAACCGAGCCGACGCCGCCACCAGGGCGCGCCGCAAACCCGCGCGCGCCGGGTCGGCCGCCAAGGCGGTACGCGATCCCGACGTGCCGGTCATCATTCCGCACGACGTACATGGCATCGACCAGTCTCTGATCTCGAGAAACGCGATTCGCGTGACCGAAGGCCTGCAACAGGCCGGGCACCGCGCGTTTATCGTCGGCGGTGCGGTGCGCGATCTGCTGCTCGGCATCAAGCCGAAAGACTTCGACGTCGCAACCGACGCCACGCCCGAGCAGGTGCAGAAGCTGTTCCGCCGCGCGCGCATTATCGGCCGCCGGTTTCAGATCGTGCATGTGCAGTTCGGTCAGGAAATCATCGAAACCTCCACGTTCCGCGCGCTGGTCGATCCGCCCGCGGCCGACGCCCCGCCCGAGCGACGCCTCAAGCGCGACGAGCTCGACCGCCGCACCCACGCGGTGGACGCCAGCGGCCGCGTGCTGCGCGACAACGTGTGGGGCGAGCAGCATGAAGACGCCACGCGCCGCGACTTCACGATCAACGCGATGTACTACGATCCGGCCACGCAAACCGTGCTGGACTACCACAACGGCATGGCCGATATGCGCGCGCGGCTGCTGCGCATGATCGGCGACCCGGCCACGCGTTATCGCGAAGATCCGGTGCGCATGCTGCGCGTCGTGCGTTTCGCCGCGAAGCTCGACTTCGAGATCGAAACCAGCACCCGCGCGCCGATCGCCGAGATGGCCGATCTGATCAACAACGTGCCCGCCGCGCGTCTGTTCGACGAGATGCTCAAGCTGATGCTGTCGGGCCACGCGCTCGCCTGCCTGAAGCGTCTGCGCCAGGAAGGCCTGCATCATGGCCTGCTGCCGTTGCTGGACGTGGTGCTGGAACAGCCCATCGGCGAAAAATTCATCACGCTGGCGTTGAACAACACGGACGCTCGCGTGCGCGCCGGCAAACCGGTGTCGCCGGGCTTCCTGTTCGCCACGTTGCTGTGGCACGACGTGCAGCAGCGCTGGCAAAAATTTGAGGCGAACGGCGAGTATCCGGTTCCCGCATTGCATCGCGCGATGGACGACGTGCTCGACATGCAAACCGAGAAACTCGCGATCCACAAGCGCTTCTCGGCGGATATGCGCGAGATCTGGGGCCTGCAGTTGCGCCTCGAAAAACGCTCGGGCCGAAGCGCGCTGAAGCTGCTGGAACACCAAAGATTTAGAGCGGGGTATGATTTCCTCCTGCTGCGCTGCCAATCCGGCGAACTCGACGAGTCGGTCGGTGCGTGGTGGACGGAGTTCATTGAAGGAGACATTGCCGCGCGTGAAACGTTGCTCACGCAAGGCGGGAAGGACCGGAGCCCTCGAAAACGACGGCGGCGCAGCAGTGGCGCCAGAAGCCGCGCGCCGGGCGACGGAATGGAGGGCGGCACGCCAGCCGAACGCACAGATAACGGCGCGGACCATGATGGCCCGCACGAAGACTGACAGAGCGTTCGCTGAAGCCGTCGAACGATAGTTGCAGGAAGTTATGCCATGACGGTTGCTTATCTCGGCCTCGGCGCGAATCTCGGGGACGCGCGCCAGACCCTGAAAGACGCGGTGGTGTGCCTCGCACAACAGCACACCATCTCCGTGCTCGACAAGTCGAGCCTGTATCGCACTGCCCCGATCGACGCGGGCGGTGACGACTATTTCAACTGCGTCGTGAAGGTCGACACGACGCTCCCCGTGCGCCATCTGCTGGCGCTGTGCCACAAGATCGAGCATCAGTTCGGCCGCGAGCGGCCGTTTCGCAATGCACCGCGCACGCTCGATCTCGACATTCTGCTGTTCGGCGATCAATCGATCGACGAAGCCGATCTGATCGTGCCGCATCCGCGACTGATTGAGCGCGCTTTCGTGCTGGTGCCGCTGGTCGAAATCGATCCGACGTTGATCATTCCGCAACACGGCCGCGCCGACGCACTGCTGCCCGGTGTGAGCGATCAACGCATCGAAAAGGTGAAGGGCCCGTGTCAGTGCCCTATGCTCAATGCATTGACCGCCGCTGAGAGTGAGCCCGGCAAAGGCCGCTGCGAATGAACTCACCGCCACTCACCGTCACCGCGCCGCAACTGCGGCCGCCGTTCGGCTATCTCGCGATCGAAGGGCCGATCGGCGTCGGCAAAACGTCGTTGGCGCGGCGTCTCGCGCAACGCTGGTCGATGCAGGAATTGTTCGAGCGTCCGCAGGACAATCCTTTCCTTGAACGCTTTTACCGCGACACCGCACGTTACGCGTTGCCCGCGCAATTGCACTTCGCCTTGCAACGCGCGCAACAGGCGCAGGAAGTCGCCGCGGCGCAAGTGTCTGGCACCCCGCTGATCGCCGATTTCATGACGCAGAAGAACGATATCTTCGCGCGTCTGACGCTGCAGGAAGACGAGTGGCAGCTGTATCGCGCGCTCGCCGCCAAGCTCGAGGTCAACGCGCCGGCGCCGGATTTCGTGGTGTATTTGCAGGCCAGTCCCGAAGTGCTGTTCGCGCGCATCCAGAAACGCGCGGTGCCGATGGAACTGCAAATTTCCGACGCCTATCTGCACGCGTTGTGCGACGCGTACAACGAGTTTTTCTATCATTACGACCGCGCCCCCGTGCTGACGGTCAACGCCGAACATCTGAATCCGCTCGACTCCGACGCGGACCTTGCGCTACTCGCCGAACGCATCGAAACCATGCGCGGTCGCAAGGAATTCTTTGTCAAAGGCACGTCGCTTTAAGCGACGCTGCCACCTCTTTTCCAACGGATTGACCCATGACCTATTTGCAGGAAGCGAGCCGCAACGCCATCACCGTGCCGAAGCTGCAGGCAATGCGCGACGCCGGTGAAAAAATCGCGATGCTCACCTGCTACGACGCGAGCTTCTCCGCGCTGCTGGACCGCGCGGGCGTCGACGTGCTGTTGATCGGCGACTCGCTCGGCAACGTGTTGCAAGGACAAACCACGACGCTGCCGGTCACGCTCACCGACATCGCGTATCACACGGCGTGCGTGGCGCGCGTGCGCCCGTCGGCGCTGGTGGTGGCCGACTTGCCGTTCGGCACGTACGGCACGCCGGAAGAGGCGTTCAGGAACTCGGTGGAATTGATGCGCGCCGGCGCGCAGATGGTGAAGCTCGAAGGTGGCGAATGGCTCGCCGACACGGTGCGCTTTCTGGTTGAACGGTCGATTCCCGTGTGCGCGCACGTTGGGCTGACGCCGCAATCCGTGCATGCGTTCGGTGGCTTCAAGGTGCAGGGCAAGACCGAGGCCGGCGCGAGTCAGTTGCAGCGCGATTCACTCGCCGTCGAAGCGGCCGGCGCGCAATTGATCGTGATCGAAGCCGTGCCGTCGGTGCTAGGCACTGAAGTCACGAAGCAGGTGCGGATTCCGACGATCGGTATCGGCGCCGGTGTGGACTGCTCGGGTCAGGTGCTGGTGCTGCACGACATGCTGGGGATCTTCCCCGGCAAGCGGCCACGCTTCGTGAAAGACTTTATGCAAGGGCAGCCGAACATTCAGGCCGCGGTGGAAGCGTATGTGCGCGCGGTGAAGGATGGGACGTTTCCTGGAGCCGAGCACACGTTTTGATGCGAGCTAGTGCTCTCTCCAGCTCTAGCTCGCCGACGTAGGTCCGCTGCGTTGGCGAGCGCGAGCAACTCCGTTCACGCGCTGACTACCTAACGGATGATCCGCGCCGGCACCGCGCCGCGCAATGCGTTGCAGATCAGCAGCGCTTCGGCGTTCATCAAGTCTGCTTGCGTCAGCACCTTCTCAGCCGCTTGCAGATCCGCGACTTCTTCGAGCAGAACGCTGCGCATCACGCCGGGCAGCACGCCCGACGCGAGCGGCGGCGTCCACCACCGCCCCGCCAGTTTCACAAAGACATTCGACCGGCCACCTTCGGTCAACTCGCCTCGCTCGTTGAAGAACAGCGTGTCGAACGCACCCTTCGCCTCGGCTTCGCGCCAGCCGCGATCGTGTTCGGCGCGGCGGGTGGTTTTGTGATGCAGCAGCGGATCGCGCGCTTCGGTCGCGGCGAAATGGTGGTCGGGCGCGAGCAGTACGCCGACCGTCTGCTTCGCTAGCGGCGTCAGCACAGCGGCTGCGATGTGCGTCGCACCGTTCTTACTGAGCGCGAGCCGCATACGATGCGGCGTGTGCGCCGGCAGCGATTCACACGTCGCCGTAATCTGGGCGCGAATATTACTTTCGTCGCCGAGATTGAAACCCAGCGTTGCCGCGCTGCGCGACAGCCGTTCGAGATGGCGCGACAGATGCCGCACGCCCTCCTCGCGCGTCGCGTACATCGTTTCGAACAGATCGAAACCCGGTTCAGCGCCGGTTAGAAAACTGGCCTTCAATTGACACTCCGCGAATTCGTCGGCGGCGACGCTGTCGAGGACGATGCCCGCGCCGACGCCCATCGTGCCCTGCAGCTCGCCCGTTTGCGCGGCATGGCTCAGCGTCAATGTGCGAATGGCGACGGACAGGCAGAAGTCACCGCACACGGTTGGATTCGCCGCCGGCGCGGCTACCGTGGGCGCGTCGAGCCAGCCAATCGCGCCGGTATAAAGCTCGCGCGGCGTGCTTTCCAGTTCGTCGATCAACTGCATCGTGCGATGCTTCGGCGCGCCGGTAATCGATCCGCACGGAAACAACGCGCGCACAACACCGGCGAACGACGTTTCGGGCCGCAAGCTGGCCTGCACCGCCGACGTCATCTGCCAGACCGACGCATACGGCTCGACCGAAAACAACGCAGGCACCTTGACCGAGCCCGTTTGCGCGACTCGCGACAAATCGTTGCGCAACAGATCCACGATCATCACATTCTCGGCACGGTTCTTCGGATCGCTGCGGAGAAACTCGGCGGCGCACTGGTCAGCCCGCGGATCGTCCGAGCGCGGCGCGGTGCCTTTCATCGGCCGCGCACGCAACATCGCACCGTCTTTTTCGATGAAAAGCTCCGGCGAACACGACAGCACCCATTGGCTTCCCGGCAGCGCGATCAACGCACCGAACGGGACCGGTTGCCGGGCCCTCAACCGTCGATAGAGCGCAGTGGGCGAACCGAACACGTCGAAGCCAAGCCGGTACGTGTAGTTGACCTGGTAGGAATCGCCCGCGCGTAGCGCGTCGTGAATCGCGGCGATTGCCGCGTCGAACTGCGCACGCTCGACACTCGCGCGCCCATTCGCCGTGCCCGCCACCGACGGCTCAATCGTGCCGCCATCGTGCTCCGTCAACCACGCGTCGACTTCTTCGCGCGAGCGCTTATCGCAGCGCTCGAACAATAAAAAACGCAGCGTGGCATTGCCACGCTGCGTTTTCGGATGCGGACGTGAATCTCCATCGAGAAGATTCCGCCCAAACTCATAATCGGCGAGCACGACGGCATGCAAACCACGCAAGGTATCCGCCACCACAGATTCGCATACGGCCTCGAGTTGCGCGGCGTCCGCGCACACCCGTTCCCGCACAAAACCCGTGTACAGACGACTCGAACGGCGCGCCGCCGTCGCGTCGCAATCGTCGAGCAACGCGAAGACCGCGTCGCGCTCATCTGCCGTCATGCTTACCACCAACTTCAAACTGCCATTAATCGAAGAAGCTCTTCACCCGGTCGAACCAGCTCTTGCTTTGCGGGCTATGTCGCGAGCCGCCTTCCACCAACGCCTTCTCGAACTGCTGAAGCAATTCGCGCTGCGAGTCGGTGAGCTTGACCGGCGTTTCGACTTGCACGTGCACGTACAGATCGCCGGCAATGCTCGAACGCAGCCCCTTGATGCCCTTGCCGCGCAGACGGAACGTCTTGCCCGACTGCGTGCCTTCCGGAACAGTGAAGCTGGCGCGGCCCGCGAGGGTCGGCACTTCGATTTCGCCGCCGAGCGCCGCGGTGGTGAACGGAATCGGCATCTGGCAATGCAGATCGTCGCCGTCGCGCTCGAACACCGAGTGCTGCTTGATATGGATTTCGACGTACAGATCGCCCGACGGACCGCCGTTGATACCCGGCTCGCCGTTACCGGCCGAACGGATACGCATGCCGTCGTCGATGCCGGCGGGGATCTTCACTTCCAGCGTCTTGGTCTCTTTCACCTTGCCCGCGCCGTGGCAATGGCCGCACGGATCAGGGATATAGGTGCCGGTGCCGTGGCACTTCGGGCAGGTTTGCTGGATGCTGAAAAAGCCTTGTGACATCCGCACCGAACCCGAACCGCTACAGGTCGGGCAGGTTTCCGGCTTGGTGCCGGGCTTGGCGCCCGAACCGTGACAGATTTCGCACGACACCCAGCTCGGAACGCGAATCTGCGTGTCGTAGCCGTGTGCGGCCTGTTCCAGCGTGATTTCCATGCTGTAGCGCAGATCGGCGCCGCGATAGACCTGCGGGCCGGGTCGGCCGCCAGCGCCGCGTGCGGCGCCACCGGCCGCCTGGCCGAAGATGTCGCCGAAAATATCGCCGAATGCATCGGCAAAACCGCCGAAGCCTTGTGCGCCGGCTCCGCCCATGTTCGGATCCACGCCCGCGTGGCCGTACTGGTCGTACGCGGCACGCTTTTGCGAGTCCGACAGCATTTCATAGGCTTCCTTCACCTCTTTGAAATGCTCTTCCGCATCCTTGTTGCCCGGATTCCGGTCGGGGTGGTGCTTCATCGCAAGCTTGCGATAAGCCTTCTTGATTTCGTCGTCGCTCGCGTTCTTTGCGACGCCCAGAACCTCGTAGTAATCCCGTTTCGCCATATCGGTTCAACGCCACTCGCGCAATGCGACGCGGTGGCTCCTCTTGAATGCTGGAGTCTTGCGACTCGTCCGGCCGCTGTTTTTTGCCGCTCGAAACCGGCTCGAAACAACGCCCTCCATAAAACAAACGTGCCCGGAGAGCCCCAAAAGGCTCGCCAGGCGAGATAACCGCTCTTGCACGTTGCTGCGGCCCGAATGGGTGCAGGGGATTGTGCAGCCGGGCCGCACACGGTGCCGTGTGCGGCTTTACGGTCGAAATGCGACCTGGCTTTAGTCTTTCTTGACTTCCTTGAAATCGGCGTCGACCACGTCGTCCTGCTGCTGGCTCGCGCCACCTGCCGATGCACCCGCGCCCGCCGCGCCTGCTGCCGCTGCTTCGGCACCTTGCGCTGCCTGCATGTCGGCGTACATCTTCTCGCCCATCTTCTGCGAGGCGGTTGCCACGACTTCGATCTTGGCTTCGATCGCGGCCTTGTCGCTCGAACCGCTCTTCAGCGTTTCTTCGAGGTCCTTCAGCGCGGCTTCGATCGTGTCCTTCTCACCCGCGTCCAGCTTGTCGCCGTACTCGGTGAGCGCCTTCTTCGTGCTGTGGACCAGCGCGTCGCCCTGGTTGCGGGCATCGGCCAGCTCACGCAGCTTGTGATCTTCTTCGGCGTTGGCTTCCGCGTCCTTCACCATCTTTTCGATTTCGGCTTCGGACAGACCCGAGTTTGCCTTGATCGTGATGCGGTTTTCCTTGCCGGTCGCCTTGTCTTTCGCGCCGACGTGCAGAATGCCGTTCGCGTCGATGTCGAAGCTCACTTCGATCTGCGGCGTGCCGCGCGGTGCCGGCGGAATGCCTTCGAGGTTGAACTCGCCCAGCAGCTTGTTGCCGGCTGCCATTTCGCGTTCGCCCTGGAACACCTTGATCGTCACGGCGCCCTGATTGTCGTCGGCCGTCGAGTAGACCTGTGCGTGCTTGGTCGGGATCGTGGTGTTCTTGTTGATCATCTTCGTCATCACGCCGCCGAGCGTTTCGATGCCGAGCGACAGCGGGGTCACGTCGAGCAGCAGAACGTCCTTGCGGTCACCCGACAGAACCTGACCTTGAATCGCGGCGCCAACGGCCACGGCTTCGTCCGGGTTCACGTCACGGCGCGGTTCCTTGCCAAAGAATTCCTTAACCTTGTCCTGCACCTTCGGCATACGCGTCATACCGCCGACGAGGATCACGTCGTCGATCTCGCCGACCTTCACGCCTGCATCCTTGATCGCCGTGCGGCACGGTTCGATGGTGCGTTCGATCAGTTCTTCAACCAGCGCTTCCAGCTTGGCGCGCGTGATTTTCAGGTTCAAGTGCTTCGGACCCGACGCGTCGGCCGTGATGTACGGCAGGTTGATTTCGGTCTGCTGGCTCGACGACAGTTCGATCTTCGCCTTTTCAGCCGATTCCTTCAGGCGTTGCAGCGCGAGCACGTCTTTCGACAGATCGACGCCTTGTTCCTTCTTGAACTCGCCGATGATGTAATCGATGATGCGCTGGTCGAAGTCTTCACCGCCCAGGAACGTATCGCCGTTCGTGGACAGCACTTCGAACTGCATTTCACCGTCGACATCTGCGATTTCGATGATCGACACGTCGAACGTACCGCCGCCCAGGTCATACACCGCGATCTTGCGGTCGCCCTTTTCGGCCTTGTCCAGACCGAATGCCAGCGCGGCTGCGGTCGGTTCGTTGATGATGCGCTTGACTTCCAGACCGGCGATGCGGCCTGCGTCTTTGGTTGCCTGACGCTGGCTGTCGTTGAAGTACGCGGGAACCGTGATCACCGCTTCGGTGACCGGCTCGCCGAGGTAGTCTTCAGCGGTCTTCTTCATCTTGCGCAGCGTTTCCGCGGAAATTTGCGGCGGTGCCAGCTTCTGGTCACGCACTTCGATCCATGCGTCGCCGTTGTCGGCCTTCATGATCTTGTACGGCATCAGCGCGATATCTTTCTGCACTTCTTTTTCTTCGAAGCGGCGGCCGATCAGGCGCTTGACCGCGTACAGCGTGTTTCTCGGGTTCGTGACCGACTGACGCTTCGCAGGCGCGCCGACGAGAATCTCGCCGTCTTCCATGTAAGCGATGATCGACGGCGTGGTGCGCGCACCTTCCGAGTTTTCGATCACCTTAACCGTATTGCCTTCCATGATCGCCACGCACGAATTGGTCGTGCCGAGGTCGATGCCGATGATTTTGCCCATTTTTACTATTCTCCTGACTTTGATCGCTGCGGAAAGCGCCTTGTTTGCCATCTGGCGGTAAGGCGATCCGCTCTCAATTCCTACCTGCACTCAACATAAGTGCGTCCGCATCGTTTTCAAGACCTCTTTTACGATGCGGTCTTTAATTTTTTTCAATCGGTCGAACTTTTTCCGCTTGTTTTACTGCTTTTTGCGACGCCGAGCAGTGAAGCAGGAAGCGCCCGCCCGGATCGCGGTGTTCGTAGACTTTGCTGCGAAACCATCTGGGACCGGGGGCGCGGATCGCGTCCGACTGCGGCCGGCCCCGCGTCGAACGAGTCGGCGCTGCGCTCCCGCATGTCGAAGACGACGAACGCGTAGCCGACGGGACGGTTGGCCATGGCGGTGCCAGCCCAGCTTGGCGGCGGAGAACCGACCTGAAAACGGCAGAAAGCAGCAGCGGCGTTTACTTCGGCGCCGCGACGGTCACGAGCGCCGGACGCAGCACGCGGTCGGCGATCACGAAACCTTTTTGCAGCACTGCCACGACGGTGTTCGGCTCCTGATCGGCCGGCACCATCGAAATCGCCTGGTGGCGATGCGGGTCGAACTTCTCGCCGACCGGATTCAGGGCGACCACACGGCCCTTCTCCAGCGCGCCGTTCAACTGACGCAGCGTCAGTTCGACGCCTTCACGCACCTTTTGCAGATCGTCGGACGAGTGGGCAACGGCCGCTTCGAGGCTGTCCACCACCGGCAGCAGATGCTCGGCGAAGCTCTCGATCGCGAACTTATGCGCCTTGGTCACGTCTTCCTGCGCACGACGACGCACGTTTTCGGTCTCGGCTTTCGCCCGCAGGAAGCTCTCCTGCAGGTCGACGATCCTGGCGTGCGCTTCAGCCAGCGCGGCCTGCTCGAGGCTTGCCGGCGTCTCGGTCGTAGCGCCTGCGGCCGCTTCCTGCTGGGCTGCTGCCGCCTCGGCGGCCTGGCGCTCGGCTTCGTCCGCGGGCGTGGGATTCTGGCTCGTCGGGTTCTCTTGCGTATTTTCCATGTCGCTGAAAGTCGTAAAAAAGTAAAAACCAACGGTGGCGGCAGCGCGCAAAAGCAGGCGCAATTTGTGCGTTGCAAAATAGCGACAGACTAGCTGACGCACCACCGCATAACGAAACGGCAGATGGGGCCGGAAAGACCCGTTTCAAGCGGGTCTCGCGGAACTTTTCGCACCACGGACGGGCGGCGGAAATGCCTGGTTACAACCATTATTGCGACGCAATCAGATTGAGATTGAGTGCGACCAACAAGTGGCCTATGCTCCACTAAAGCGTCGGAAAAGACACGTTAACCCTAATCTGACGTAAGCCTTACCGACATTTTGCAATTTCCCACCTGATCCGCCTGTTTCCGTCCTGAATTCTTCCCAAGGGGAGTACCGTGAAACTGACCTTCGCAATCTCGGTGGTCGCATTGGTACTGATTTTGGGCACCACGACCATCTGCATGTCCGGGGCTGTCAACGATCACACTACCGAATACGGCGGTGTGCACGCGACCATGGAACAACTGTTCAACCCCCACCTGAAAGTTTGTCGATAGTGCGCCTGTCGCGTTTGGTCGGCCGGCCGTGCAATGCGGCCGCCGGCTCGCGATACGTTTTGCGCCGTTCCTGCTCGACCTGCCGCTTCACCCTGCTTTCCTCTGTTTCCGCATAAAGCGTCTGCGCGACGCTTGCCGGGCCACGCACGTCGCATAGGCCCAGCACTTCTACCTGCCAGACGATCCGCTCGATTTCGATCTCGACCAGATCGCCGACGCGCACGTCTTTCGCCGGTTTCACATTGGCGCCGCCAATGCGCACATGGCCTTTCTCGACGGCATCGGCGGCGAGCGAGCGCGTCTTGAAGAAGCGCGCCGCCCAAAGCCATTTGTCGATGCGTAGCTTCGCGCCCGTTTCGGTCGAAATCTGGTAGTTCATCGCCTGTTCAAGCCCCTGTCGAATGCGGCACTGGCAGCGCCTGGACCGGCCAGCCTTGCAGATTCTGCGCGACGATTTCGCCGAGCGCGGCAATCCACGCCGGCGACGCGTTCACACAGGCAATCCGATGAAACTCCTTGCCGCCGGCGTGCAGGAATTCGTCGCGCACTTCCATGCCGATTTCTTCAATCGTTTCAAGGCAGTCGGCGGTAAAGCCCGGGCAAAAAACATCGGCGCGGCGCACGCCCGCCGCGCCCAGTTCCTTCAACGTAGGCGCCGTGTACGGCTGCAACCATTCGGCTTTGCCGAAGCGCGACTGGAACGTGATGCGGCACTCCACCGACGTCAGTTCCAACGCCTGCATGAGCAGCGCGCCGGTCTGCTGGCATTGCTCATGGTAGGGGTCGCCGAGATCCATGGTGCGCTTGGGCACGCCGTGAAAACTCAGCACCAGCTTGTCGCCCGCCGCGAAGTCGGGCCGGCCGTGCTGATGCCAGTACTGATGCACCTGTGCGGCCAGCGCTGAAATGTACGCGGGATGATCCGCGTACTGACGCACCGTGCGGATTTCCGGCTGATTGCGCATGCGCTTGAGCGCTGAAAAGGCGTCGTCGAAAGCGGTGGCCGTGGTCGACGACGAGTATTGCGGATACATGGGCACCAGCAGCACACGCTCGGCGCCCGCCAGCTTCAACTGATTAAGCATGGCCGGAATGCCCGGCGTGCCGTAACGCATCGCGTAGTCGACCAGCACCGTGTAGTCGTTCAATTGCAGCAGATGGCGCAAGGCTTCCACCTGCTTCTCGGTATAGACGCGTAGCGGCGAGCCTTCCGGCATCCAGACAGCGGCGTACTTTTTCGCCGATGCCGGACTGCGGAACGGCAGGATCAGCAAACGCAGAATGATCTGCCACAACAGCGACGGAATTTCGACCACGCGAGGATCGGACAGAAACTGCGCGAGATAGCGGCGGACCGCACGCGGCGTCGGCGCGTCGGGCGTGCCGAGATTGATCAGCAGTACGGCGACACGGTGTGACGTGGCGTTCTGTGAGGGCCGCTCGAGGTCGAAGCGCATAGGCAGCAGAGGTAACCGCTTGAGGCGGAGAGTCGATTCAGGTGGGTTTCATTATAGCGGCGCGGTCTGGCGACCGGTCCGCCGTACACCCCTGGCCATTCGGCCAATTGGCAAGCCGCGCGCCGTCGCGCATGATGACCGGACTTGAAATGAGCGCGTGATTTGCCGCCGCTGGGCAGCCCGCTATTGCTGGCTGAGGGTCAGGGAAAGCAGGCGCGCGGTGATATCCACGATCGGAATCACGCGGTTGTACGCCATGCGGGTCGGGCCGATCACGCCGAGCGTGCCGACGATCTTGCCGTTCACTTCGTACGGCGCGGTGACCACGCTCATTTCCTCGATCGGCACGAGATTCGATTCGCCACCAATGAAAATCTGCACGCCCGCCGCGTGGCTCGACACGTCGAGTAACTGAAGGAGACTGGTCTTTTGATCGAACACATCGAACAGCTTGCGCAGGCGCGCCATGTCGGACGAAAGGTCGGCGACCTCCAACAGATTGCGTTCGCCGGAAATCAGCACGTTCTCGCCAGTGTCGGACTCTTCGGTGCTGGCCGTGACGGCGGCGTGCATCAGCGTCGTCATGTCGCCGCGCAGTTCGTCGATTTCCTCGCGCAGGCGGCGGCGCACGTCGTCGAACGAGAGGCCGGCGAAATGCGCGTTGATGTAATTCGACGCTTCCACCAGTTGCGACGGCGAAAAGTCGCGCTGCGTCGCCATGATGCGGTTTTGCACGTCGCCTTCCGGCGTCACGATGATCAGCAGAATGCGTTTGTCGGACAAACGCATGAACTCGATCTGCTTGAACACGTGGCTGCGCCGCGGCGTGAGCACCACGCCGGCGAACTGCGACAGATTGGACAGCACGCTGGCCGCCGCGGCGACGATCTTCTGCGGCTCACCCGCCTGCAGCGTAGTCTTGACGGCGCGCATCACGGCTTCTTCGTCCGCGGCGGATTCGACGGTCAGCATCGTATCCACGAAAAGGCGATAGCCGCGCGGCGTCGGGATACGGCCGGCGGAGGTATGCGGACTGATCACGAGCCCCAGGTCCTCGAGATCGGACATCACGTTGCGGATCGTCGCCGGGCTCAGTTCGAGGCCGGAGTAACGTGACAACGTGCGCGAGCCGACCGGCTGACCTTCGGCGATGTAGCGCTCGATCAGCGTTTTGAGGAGGGTTTGTGCGCGAGGATCTAGCATGACGGAAAATTTTAGCTTAATGACACGACTACCGCGAGCGCTAACGGCGCTCACCGTTGACGAATGCGCCACGGCTCGCCCGGGCGCCACTTTGTCTTCGATCCGCTGCGTGAGCCGGCACGTGGCCCGACGTTCGGACCGCCGCCTCGACAACGGCGCGCCGTGGCACTCTAACCGGCACGCATGTCATCAACGCTTCACCATTCTAACGATAATCGCGAGGTACGCCGTCAGCCCACCCGCGCCGCCCCGCTACCGGGTCTGTCAGCGGTTCTTTTCAGGCCCCACCTATGGTGTAATGCCGGCATGCAAGTGACCAGCCAGTTCAAGACCGTCGCGCTCGTCGGGCGCAACAATACGCCGGGCATCGTCGAGCCCTTGACCGCGCTCGCCTCGTGCATCGCAAAGCGCGGCTTCGAGGTCGTGTTCGAAGCCGACACTGCCGCCGAGATCGGCGTCACCGACTATCCGGCGCTACGTCCCGCCGAGATCGGCGCGCGCGCCGACGTGGCCGTCGTGCTGGGCGGCGACGGCACCATGCTCGGCATCGGCCGCCAGCTCGCGCCGTACCGCACGCCGCTGATCGGCATCAATCACGGCCGGCTCGGCTTCATTACCGACATTCCGATCTCCGACATGCGCGAGATCGTGCCGCAAATGCTCGCGGGCAATTTCGAACGTGAAGAGCGCGTGCTGCTTGAGGCGCGCATCATGCGCAACGGCAACCCGATCTATCACGCGCTGGCCTTCAACGACGTGGTGGTCAATCGCAGCGGCTTTTCGGGCATGGCGGAACTGCATGTCTCGGTCGACGGGCGCTTCATGTACAACCAGCGCTCGGACGGCCTGATCGTCGCCACGCCGACCGGCTCGACCGCTTACGCGCTCTCCTCTCAAGGGCCGATCCTGCATCCGCAATTGGGCGGCATCGTGCTGGTGCCGATCGCGCCGCACGCGCTGTCCAACCGGCCGATCGTGCTGCCGGACGACTCGAAGGTGAGCATCCAGATCGTGTCCGGCCGCGAGGTCAACGTGAACTTCGACATGCAGTCGTTCACGTCGCTGGAATTGAGCGACACGATCGAAGTGCGCCGCTCGCGCCATACGGTGCCTATGCTGCATCCCGTCGGCTACAGCTACTTCGCGACGCTGCGCAAGAAGCTGCACTGGAACGAATACCCGTCGCACGAAGAAGACACCAAGCCCTGAGCCGCGAGCAGCCCCTGGAACGCAACGCCGCCGCTGCCAAACTCTGAATTTCAAGCTCACCAGACCACCTCCATGCTGCGCCACCTCTCGATACGCGACTTCGTCATCGTCGCCGCGCTCGATCTCGAATTCGACAGCGGCTTTACTGTTTTCTCCGGCGAAACCGGCGCCGGCAAGTCGATCCTGATCGACGCGCTGGCGCTCGCGCTCGGCGCCCGCGCCGATGCGAACGTCGTGCGCACCGGCGAGAGCCGCGCCGACATCACCGCGGAGTTCGAGATTCATGCGCAGGTCGAACAGTGGCTCGACCAGCAGGCGTTCGGCGCGGCCGCCGACGACGGCCAGCACGGCGGTACCGTGATGCTGCGGCGCGTGGTGGACCGCAACGGCCGCACGCGAGCGTTCATCAACGGCACTGCGGCCACGCTCACGCAATTACGCGAGCTCGGCGAGATGCTGGTGGACATTCACGGCCAGCACGCACACCAGTTGCTGATGCGCCCGGACGCGCAGCGCGAACTGTTCGACACGCACGCTGGCCTGACCGACACCGCGGCAACCGTCACGCGCGCCTGGCGCACGTGGCGCGAGAAGGTGCAAGCCGTCGAGCATGCGCAAACGCGCGACCGCGAATTGCAGTTGGAGCGCGAGCGTCTCGCGTGGCAGCTCACCGAACTGGACAAGCTCGCGCCGCAGCCAGGCGAATGGGAAGAGGTCAACAGCGAGCACCGCCGGCTGTCGCACTCGGCAAATCTGATCGACGGTGTGCAAGGTGCGCTCGGCGCGCTGTCCGAATCGGACGAGGCGATGATCACGCATCTGGCGTCGATCGTCTCCAAGGTACGCGACCTGGCCGAGATCGATCCGGCGTTGAACGACGTGCTCGCCGCGCTCGAACCTGCCGAGATCCAGTTGCAGGAAGCCGCGTATTCGCTGAGCCATTACGCGCAAAAGCTCGAACTCGATCCGGACCGGCTGGCGCAGGTCGAAAAGCGCCTCGACGCGTTGCATTCGGCGGCCCGCAAATTCCGCCTGAAACCGGAAACGTTGCCTGAAGAACACGAGGCACGGCGCGCGCAACTGGCCGCCCTCGACGCCGCCGCGGATCTCGACAGCCTGCATGCCGCCGAAGCCAAGGCCAAAGAAACCTTCCTCGCCGAAGCGAAAAAACTGTCGAAAGCACGCACCAAAGCCGGCAAGGCCTTGGGCGCGGCGGTCACCACCGGCATGCAGGAACTGTCGATGAAAGGCGGCACCTTCGAAGTCGGCCTGGTGCCATTGCCGGACGGCGGCGCCAATGGACTCGAACAGGTTGAATTCCGTGTGGCCGGTCATGCGGGCGTACCGTTGCGGCCACTCGCCAAAGTCGCCTCAGGCGGCGAACTGGCGCGGATCAGCCTGGCGTTGGCCGTGATCGCCAGCGCGGCCAGCCCGACACCCACGCTGATTTTCGACGAGGTGGATACGGGTATCGGCGGCGGCGTCGCCGAAGTGGTCGGACGCTTGCTGCATCAGCTCGGGCAAGCGCGCCAGGTGCTCTGCGTGACCCACCTGCCGCAAGTCGCGGCACGCGGCGACCATCATTTCCAGGTCGCGAAAGCGGGCAACGGCAAGGGCGGCACGGTGAGCAGCGTCACATCCCTCGACAAGGCGAGCCGTGTAGAGGAAGTCGCGCGCATGCTCGGCGGTCTGGAGATCACGCCGACCACCCGCAAGCACGCGAAGGAAATGCTGGCGGCTTAATACCGAACGCCGGGCGCGGGGCGCGGTCAAGGCCGCCGGCCGCCTCACCCAAACACCCGCTCCCACAACCCCAGCACCGCCTCCCGCTCCGTCTGCACCAGCGCCGGCACGACGCGCGCCTTCTCCATCCCGTCCAGCCGCAGCTTGTGCTGCAATTTGCGGTAAGTGCGATAGGCCGCGCCGACCGTCTCCGCTTCCGCCTCGCTCATCAAACCGAAGCGCGACACTTCTCGCAGCAACGCGATGTTGCCGGTATTGCGGATCAGCTCGGGATCGCTCGCCGCGTGCAGCAGCACCCAGTACTGCACGGTGAACTCGATATCGACCATACCGCCGCGATCGTGCTTCAGGTCGAACAGCGCCGTATGGTTCGGGTGCCCCGCCTCGACGCGCTCGCGCATCTCGACGATCTCCTTGGCAAGCGGCGCGGCTTCGCGCGGCGTGGTCAGCACCTGTTCGCGGATCGCCTCGAATTTCGCGCCGATCTCGGCATCGCCCGCGCAGTAACGCGCGCGGGTCAGCGCCTGGTGTTCCCAGACCCATGCGGTATTGGCCGCGTCGCCCTCGCGTAGCTGGTAGCGGCGGAACGCGTCGAGATCCGTGACGAGCAGGCCCGATTCGCCATTCGGCCGCAAGCGCAAGTCGACGTCGAACAGCGTGCCCGCACCGGTCGCGGTCGTTAGCCAGGTAATCAGACGGCGTGTGTAGGTGGAGTAAATCTCGGCGGCGGCATCGTCGGCGTCGTCGTAGAGGAAGATCACGTCGAGGTCCGACGCGTAGCCCAGTTCCTTGCCGCCCAGCTTGCCGTACGCGATCACCGCGAAGCGCGGCACCTCGCGGTGACGCTTCGGCAGTTGCTTCCATACTGCTTCGAGCGTGACGTCGAGCACCGCGTCGGCGAGTTCGGACAACCGGTCGCTCACATGCTCGACGCTCAGCTTGCCGGCCAGATCGATCAGCAGGATGCGGAACACCTCGGCCTGGTGCGCGTGGCGCAGCAGGTCCATCTGTTGCTCGACGCCGTCCGAGGCGGCGAGCCGCAAGCGCAGCGTGCGCTTGAACTCGGGCCAGTCGAACGGGCTGTTGATCGCTTCGTCGTCGAGTAGTTCGTCGAGCAGTTGCGGATGGCGAATCAGATAGCCGGCCGCCCAGCGCGACCCGCCCAGCACCGACAGCACCCGATGCAGCGCCTGCGGATATTCGGTCAGCAGCGCCAGATACGCGCCGCGCCGGCTCACCGCTTCGAGCAGATCGAAGAAGCGCGCCACCGTATCGCCGCGCCGCTCGGGCGGCTCGAGCGTGCGCGCGGCTTCCAGCGCCCGCTGCGCCACGATGTCGAAACGTTGCCGGCTACGCTCGGCCAACCCCGCGTAACGCGACGACTGCCACACGCCGCGCAGCCGCGCGAGCAACTCGCCCGGCTCGGCCACGCCCAGTTCGATCAGCCGCGCCTGCAACGCGTCGTCGGCGCTGTCGTCGGCGAGCGCGCTGCTCCAGACCCACGCGGCGGCGCCGTCTTCGGGCGCGCCACAGCCGTCGCGGCCGCTCACCTTGTCGGCGAAAATCTGGTCGAACTGCTGTTCGACGAATTCGCGATGCGCGTCGAGCCTGACCATCAACGCCGCGTAGTCGTCGCAACCCATCGCGCGGGCGAGCGCCATGCGCTCTTCGGGATCGACCGGCATCGCATGGGTTTGCGCGTCGTTGCGATACTGCAACCGGTGTTCGAGTTCGCGCAGAAAACGATAAGCCTGCGAAAGCTTCACGCAGACGGTTGTGTCGATCAGTCCGTGCGTCGCCGCGTGCCGCAATACGGCCAGCGTCGGCCTCACGCGGAAACCGGCATCCTGGCCGCCGCGGATCAACTGGAAGACCTGCGCGCTGAATTCGATTTCGCGGATGCCGCCACGTCCGAGCTTGATGTCGTCGGCCTTATCCGGCCGCATCGACGCACGGCGCTGCGCCTCCTGACGAATCTGCAGATGCAGCGCACGGATCGCGCTGATCACGCCGAAGTCGAGATAGCGGCGATAGACGAACGGCGTCACGATCGCGTTGAGCTGCTTCTGCAATCGCTGCGCGGCGTCGCTCGCACCTTCGGACACGAGCCGGCCCTTGATCCACGCGTAGCGCTCCCACTCGCGGCCCTGCACGTAGAAATACTCTTCGAGCATGCCGAGGCTACACACCAGCGGCCCGGAATCGCCGTTCGGCCGCAGTCGCATATCGACCCGGAACACGTAGCCGTCGGCGCTGACTTCGGCGAGCGCGCCGATCAGCCGCTTACCGAGGCGCGTAAAAAAGTCCTGCGTCGCGATCGGCGAACGTTGGCCGCCCGCGGTCTCGCCGTCCTCTTCATAAATAAAGATCAGGTCGATATCCGACGACACGTTCAGCTCGCGCCCACCGAGCTTACCCATACCGACCACGCCGAGCGCAAGCCGCTCGCCTTCCGGTCCGCGCGGCTCGCCATAGAGCGTTTCGAGATCCGCGGACAACACGGCCAAAGCACGCTGGATCGTCGTTTCGGCCAGGTCGGTCATCGCCCCGGTGACTTCGGCAACGTCCGCCTCGCCGGCCAGATCGCGCTCCATCACGGCGCAAAACACCTCGGTTCGCAACTGACGCAAGGCCCGTTTGAGTGCATCCTCGCTCAACGGCGCGCCATTTACCCAGTTGGCGCCGACGCCGGCCGCTTCCGCGCACAACGCGTCGAAACGCGCGTCGATGCGCTCGCGCGTGAGCGGCGCGGTGGCCAGCGCCGCCACTTGCGCCACGATTTGCGGACGGGCCGTGGCAGCCCGCGCCGCGTAATGTGAATAGGTGGAACTCAGGAGAGTTGCGTCAGTCATCAAGGGTCTGGCTCGCTCGTTGCTTGATCAGCTTGTTCATTTCGCTGTGACACATGGGTCCGGCCGCCCCGCGCAAGTCGCGAGGCGGCATGCAGACAGGGTTTGCAGGAGGTCCGCCTACGCTTTCCCGTGTGTTACATTTCGTCGTTAATTCGCAAAACTACCATACGCCCACCCGCCGCAGCATGTCCGAGCGAAACGAATCCGCCGACCCGCACGAAACCGGGCAGGTCCGGCCAGTGAGCGGAAGCGACCACATCGTGCTGCGTCGGACCTTTCACGTGGTCCTCGCGGTTGCGCTCGTCCTCTACTTCATCGCGGCCGGCCTGTTTCTCGGCTTGCGTTACGTGCTGCTGCCGCGCGTCGACGCATTCCGTCCGCGTATCGAAGCCACCGTGTCGGACAAACTGCATACGCAGTTCACCATCGGCAAGCTGGCGCCCCATTGGAGCGGCTTTCAACCGGGTCTCGACGTCACCGATCTGGTGATTCGCGATCAGGAAGGCAAACCCGCGCTGACCATTCCGCACGCCACCGCCACGCTGTCGTGGAAGTCGCTGTGGCAATTCCATCCGGCGTTGTCCAGTTTGATCGTCGATCAGCCCGACGTGCTGGTATCGCGCAGCAGCGACGGCGTGATGTCGGTGGCGGGCGTGCCGATCCCCACGCGGCACAGCGGCAACGACACGCTCTCCACCTGGCTGCTGCGCCAGCAGGCGATCGTGGTGCGCGGCGGCGTGCTGCGCTGGCGCGACGCCACGCACACCGCGCCGGAGCTCGCGCTGCGCGACATCCGCATTGCGATTCTCAACGACGGCTACGAACACCGCATGGCGCTGCAGGCGCCCGCCGACGGCCAGGTGCTGCACGGTCCGCTCGATTTCCGCACGCATTTCCGGCACACGCCGCTCTCCGCGATCGGCAAGCCGATCAACTGGACCGGCCAGGTGTACATGTCGACCGGGCCGGTGGATCTGCCGGCGCTGGCGCGCTACATCAATCTGCCGATCGAGATGTTCGCCGGACGTATCGACAACGCCATCTGGGCCGACTTCGCCGACGGCCGCATGACCCAGGCGCGCGGTCAGCTCTCCGGCACGGACGTTGCCATGCGCGTGCGTCCCACCCAGCCGAAGCTGCTGGTGCCGGTCGCCCATTTCTCGTGGCAGGTCGAAGTCGAACCGGGCGACTACAAGCTGCAACTGAATCACCTGCACGCCGAACTCGGCCAGCCGCCGCTCGACGACGGCACGCCGCTCACCCGCACGCTCGCGCTCACCACGTTGAACGGCCGCTTCCGGCAGGCTTCGCAGCAGCACGGACAACTCGTCAGCGTGAGCGGCGACCGCGTCGATCTGGGCATCCTCGCGGAATTCAGCCGCGCGCTGCCGCTGCCGCGCCGTCTGCTGAACAACCTCGTGCGCTTCAATCCGCGCGGAATGGTAGCGAACTACGTGATCGAAGTGGAGCGCGGCAAACCCGAGTCGGGTGAAGCGGGCAGCGACCATCAGTCGAGCGGCGCCGAGCCGATCGAACGTTATCGTTTCAAGGGCGACTTGCAAGGCATCAGTGTGGCTGCGCAGGAACCGCCGCCGGGGCTTACGCCGCTGAATCACCCGCGCGCCGGCATTCCCGGTATCGAAAATCTGTGGGGCAGCGTCGACGCCGACGAAAACCATGGCACCGCGCTGCTCGACACGTCCAATGTGGCGATCACGCTGCCCGGCGTGTTCGACGACCCGCGTCTGAAGCTCGACCGTCTGCATGGCCGCGCCGACTGGACCATTACACCGAAGGCGCCCGGCGAAAATCATCCGGGCTTTGCCGTCAAGCTGGCCGACTTCGCCGTCTCGAACGCCGATACGGCGGCCACCGCGACCGCCAGTTACAGCAACCCGGGCCACGGGCGCGGCTCGCTCGATCTGAAGGCCAACTTCGAACGCGCGCAGGTGACGCGCATCGTCCGTTACCTGCCGACCAGCATCAGCGAGAAGCTGCGCATCTATCTCGGTCACGGTCTGCAGGCGGGCATGTCGCGCGGCGCGACGATCGAAATTCATGGCGATCTGACCAAGTTCCCGTACTCGCGCGACCCGAGCGCGGGCATCTTTCAGATCGTCGCGCCGTTCAAGGGCGGCAAGTTCGACCCGTCGCCGTTCCCGCCGCGCAAAATGCGTAACGGCACGCCGAACGTGTGGCCGGCGCTGGACGGCATCGACGGTGTGTTCGCGCTGAAGCAGAACGTGTTGCGCTTCGACATCGACCGCGCGCATTACCAGCGGGTGGCGCTGACGCGCGTCAGCGGCAAGATCGACGATCTCGGCACCAAGGCGTCGAGCCTCGTGATCGACGGCGACGCGCGCGGGCCGCTCGCCGACATGCTCGACTACGTGAACCAGAGCTCGCTCGGCATCATGGCCAGGCACCAGACCGACAAGCTGCACGCGGAAGGACCCGCGTCGCTCGCGCTCAAGCTGACGGTGCCGCGCACGCCGATGCCGCACATCGCCGTGGAAGGCGCGGTCGGTTTCCAGAACAACCGTCTGAGCGTGGACAACGTGCCGCCCCTGTCGCAACTGAAGGGCAAGGTGCGCTTCACCGAACACACGGCGCAGGTCGACCGGCTGTCCGGCCAGTTCCTCGGCGGCGATGTGCATGCGAACGGCGGCCTGAAGCAGAACGGCACGTATGCGCTCGACCTGAACGGACATATCGCCGTCGATGCCGCGCGCGGCCTCAATCTGCACGGTCCCGCCGCGCAGGTGCTGACACGCATGAGCGGCAGCGCGCCCTACGCGCTGAATCTGCGCGGCGCCAAAGGGCATCTGCCGGAAGTGACGGCGAACTCCGATCTGAGCGGGCTCGCGCTCGACTTTCCGGCGCCGTTCGGCAAACTGGTCGGCACGCCGATGCCGCTGCATTTCGCGGTCAATCCGTCCGCCGCGCCGGGCGAAGCCGGTCTGGAACGCGCCGATCTCACCTTCGGACCGGTCGCCGCCACCTATCTGCTGAAATACGAACCCAAGTCGCCGCCGAGCGTGGTGCGCGGCGCGATCGGCGTCAACAAGCCGGCCGATCTGCCGGCCGACGGTGTGATCGCCGCCGTCGACCTCGATACTTTCGACGCCGACGCATGGCGCACGCTCATCACGCAATTGCGCAGCAAGGAAGCGCCCGCCGCCGCACCCGCCGTTGCGGCTGCCACGCCCGCGCCCGCGCCGCCGAACCCGACCGTCACGCAATTCCTGCCGAGCCGCTTCGCGCTGCACATCGGCACGCTGACGCTGCTCAAGCGTCACTGGGACAGCGTGATCGTCGGCGCCTCGCATGCCGACGGTAAATGGCAGGCGAACATCGCGTCGAACCAGGTGTCCGGCCACGTGTCGTGGCTGCCGGGCGCCAACAAGGAATCGCCGGGCACGCTGCAGGCGCGCTTCGCCCGCGTGGTGATTCCGTCGGCCGCCGACAAGGACCTGCTCGGCCAGGCGATGTCGGCCCCGGCGCAGAACATGCCGTCGATCGATCTGGTGGTGAACGAGCTGATCGTGCGTGACCGCAACATTGGCCGCCTCGAAGTCGACGCTCACAATTTCACCGAAGACGGCGTGCCGGTCTGGCAACTCGACAAGCTCGACATCACTAACCCCGCGGCCACGCTGACCGCCACCGCGAACTGGCGCACCTCGACCGGCCTCGGCAATGCCGCCGACGAAACGACGCCGCGCCGCACCGTGTTCGATTTCAAGCTCGACATTAAAGATGCCGGCGCGCTGCTCGAACGCTTCGGCCAGCCGCGTACGCTCAAAGCCGGCGCCGGCTCGCTGTCGGGCAAGGTGGTGTGGCGCGGCGGACCGACCGTGATCGACTATCCGACGCTCAACGGCAACCTCGCCGTCGACCTGCGCCACGGCCAGATTCTCAAGGTCGATCCAGGCGTCGCCAAGCTGCTCGGCGTGCTCAGTCTGCAAAGCCTCGCGCGCGTCGCTACGCTGAACTTCCGCGACGTGATCGGTGAAGGGCTGCCGTTCGAACATGTGACCGGCACCGCGCAGATCCACGACGGAATCGGCCGCACCGAGAACTTCGAAATGGTCACCGCACCGGCCCGCGCCGAGATGAAAGGCACGCTCGATCTCGCGCAGGAAACCCAGGATCTGCACGTGCAGATCGTGCCGACGGTCAGCGCCGGCGCCGCGGTGGTCGCCGCGGCGGTGATCAATCCGCTGCTCGGCGTGGGCGCGCTGGTGGCCGATCTGGCGTTCAGCAAATCCGTCTCCCACGCGTTCGCACGCGAATATGCGATCACCGGTTCGTGGTCGAAACCGCACGTTGAGCGGGTCAAGGGCGATCGCGGTAAGATGGACGCTCCGGCTTCGACCGTGGAAGCGCACTGAGCTCTATTCGACCCTTTGCCCGGTCGGACACGCGCGGTGCCACACCGGCGGCCCAGCCAGCCTTGAACGACGTAGGCGGCGCCAGCGGATCGCGCCGCCGCCCTGCCGGGAGTTTTTCGAAACGCTCATGAGCGAAACACACGTCTCTTCAACCGTATCCAGCGGCTCACTGGACAGCGTCTTTCGCGTCGCCGCGTTGCAGATGGTCAGCACGCCGGAGCCCGAACGCAATCTCGCCGAAGCGCAACGCCTGATCGCCGAAGCCGCCGCCGACGGCGCGCAACTGGTTCTGCTGCCCGAATACTTCTGCTTCATGGGCTTCAAGGACACCGACAAGCTGGCGGTGCGCGAGCCCTACCAGGACGGCCCGATCCAGCGTTTTCTCGCCGACGCCGCGCGCCGTCACAAGATCTGGGTGATCGGTGGCACGCTGCCGCTCACGGCGCCAGAGGCGTCGCGCGTGCTGAACACCACGCTGGTGTTCGACCCGCACGGCAACGAGGCCGCCCGCTACGACAAGATCCACCTGTTCAACTTCGAAAAGGGTGAGGAATCGTTCGACGAAGCGCGCACCATTCGCCCCGGCGACGAAGTCCGCACGTTCGAAGCGCCGTTCGGCCGCGTCGGCCTGTCGGTCTGCTACGATCTGCGCTTTCCGGAGCTGTACCGGCGCATGGGCGACTGCGCGCTGATCGTGGTGCCGTCGGCGTTCACTTACACCACCGGCCGCGCCCATTGGGAAATGCTGCTGCGAGCCCGCGCGGTCGAAAACCAGTGTTACGTGCTGGCCGCCGCGCAAGGCGGGAAACACGAAAACGGCCGCCGGACCTGGGGCCACAGCATGCTGATCGACCCGTGGGGTGAAATCGTCGCGGTGCGCGACGAGGGCGCCGGCGTGGTCGCCGGCAATCTCGAGCGTGCGCGCATCGACGAGGTGCGGCAGAGCCTGCCCGCCTGGCGTCATCGTGTGCTTAGTTGATTACCGGGCTGAATCCCGCGCGGCATTGAAAGTGCGGCGCCTGCCACTCATATAGTGAGCGTGGCGCTAACCGAATCCTTCGTATCGAGCAGAACATACTTCGCATGAACATCATCGAACCCGGTATCCGTAATCTCGCCACCGCCAAGGACATCCTCCTGACGCCCTACGGTCTCGACGAATCCCTGCTCACCCGCACGCTCGCCGAAATCTTCACGCATCGTATCGATTACGCGGATCTGTACTTCCAGTACACGCGCAGCGAGGCGTGGAGTCTCGAAGAAGGCATCGTGAAGTCGGGCAGTTTCAGCATCGACCAGGGCGTCGGCGTGCGCGCCATATCGGGCGACCGCACGGCGTTCGCTTATTCGGACGACCTGTCGCCCGAAGCGATTCGCCAGGCCGCCATTGCCACGCGCGCCATCGCCAAAGTGGGCGGCGGCAAGCAGAAGATCAAGGCGGCTTCGTCGCTGGTCGGCATTGCCGGGCGCGATCTGTATCTGCCGTCCGATCCGCTCCATTCGCTCGACGCCACCGCCAAGGTCAAACTGCTCGAGCGCGTCGAACAGATGGCGCGCGGCCGCGATCCGCGCATCCAGCAGGTCATGGCCGGCCTCGCCGGTGAATACGACGTGGTGCTGGTGGCGCGCAGCGACGGCGGCTTCGCGGCCGACATCCGGCCGCTGGTGCGCGTGTCGGTCACGGTGATCGCCGAGCAGAACGGCCGCCGCGAAATCGGCAGCGGCGGCGGCGGCGGCCGCTTCGACTATGGCTATTTCACTGATGAAGTGCTGTCGGGTTACGTCGACGACGCCGTTCACGCCGCGCTGGTGAATCTGGACGCGCGTCCGGCGCCGGCCGGCGCGATGACCGTCGTGCTCGGGCCGGGCTGGCCCGGCGTGCTGCTGCACGAAGCGATCGGTCACGGACTTGAAGGCGACTTCAACCGCAAGGGTTCGTCGGCATTCGCGGGACGCATCGGCGAACAGGTCGCCGCCAAGGGCGTCACCGTGGTCGACGACGGCACGTTGCCGAATCGCCGCGGCTCGCTGAATATCGACGACGAAGGCAATCCGACCCAGTGCACCACGCTGATCGAAGACGGCATCCTGAAGGGCTACATTCAGGACACGCTGAACGCGCGTCTGATGAAGATGCCGGTCACGGGCAACGCGCGCCGTGAGTCGTACGCCGCGCTGCCAATGCCGCGCATGACCAACACTTACATGCTGAACGGCGACAAGGACCCCAAGGAAATCATCGAGTCGGTCAAGAACGGCTTGTATGCGGTGAACTTCGGCGGCGGTCAGGTGGACATCACCAACGGCAAGTTCGTGTTCTCGGCTTCCGAGGCGTACATGATCGAAAACGGCAAGGTCACGTACCCGGTGAAGGGCGCGACGCTGATCGGCAGCGGCCCGGAATCGCTCAAGTTCGTCAGCATGATCGGCAACGACATGAAGCTCGATTCGGGCGTGGGCGTATGCGGCAAGGAAGGCCAGAGCGTGCCGGTGGGCGTCGGCCAGCCGACACTGCGAATCGACCGGATGACAGTGGGCGGCACGGCCTGATTTTTGAAGAAAATGCATACTTCGTGAGCGTTTAGCATGAAGTATGCGGATTTCCCGCATTTTTGCACCCCACGGCTTGCACCGCACGGTCTGCCCGGGTTATAAAGTCACTCACCCTTTTGATCAGCGACCCCATTTCGCCATGTCCGCCAAGTTTTACTTTTACTTTTTTTGGCATCTCAGACCGCTGGCGGATCGAGAGGGGTGTTAGTGCACGCAAGACACCAAGAATTCCCGAAAAACCGCCAGCCAGTCTGGCGGTTTTTTTTCGTCTCACGCCTTTGAAACCGAACACGCTACGAACCGATTCAGGAGAAACACCATGCCCCCGCACAACACCGACGATGTCCGTATCCGCGAATTGAAAGAACTCACGCCGCCCGCTCACCTGATCCGCGAATTCGCCTGCGACGAAACGGTGTCCGACGTGATCTACCACTCGCGTAACGCGATGCATCGCATTCTGCATGGCATGGAAGACCGCCTGATCGTCATCATCGGGCCGTGCTCGATTCACGACACTAAAGCGGCAATGGAATACGCCGGCCGCCTCGTCGAGCAACGCAAGCGGTTCGCCGGCGAACTCGAAATCGTGATGCGCGTGTACTTCGAAAAGCCTCGCACCACGGTGGGCTGGAAGGGTCTCATCAATGACCCGCACATGGACAACAGCTTCAAGATCAACGACGGCCTGCGCACCGCGCGCGAACTGCTGTTGCGCATCAACGAACTCGGCTTGCCGGCCGGCACCGAATACCTCGACATGATCAGCCCGCAGTACATCGCGGATCTGATCTCGTGGGGCGCGATCGGCGCGCGCACGACCGAATCGCAGGTGCACCGCGAGTTGGCCTCGGGGCTGTCGTGCCCGGTCGGGTTCAAGAACGGCACGGACGGCAACGTCAAGATCGCCGTCGACGCCATCAAGGCCGCCTCGCAGCCGCACCATTTCCTGTCGGTGACCAAGGGCGGCCACTCGGCGATCGTGTCGACCGCCGGCAACGAAGATTGCCACATCATCCTGCGCGGCGGCAAAACGCCGAACTACGACGCGGACAGCGTCAACGCCGCGTGCGCGGACATCGGCAAGGCGGGTCTGGCCGCGCGTCTGATGATCGACGCGAGCCACGCGAACAGTTCGAAGAAGCACGAGAACCAGATTCCGGTGTGCGCCGATATCGGCCGCCAGATTGCTTCGGGTGACGAACGGATTGTCGGCGTGATGGTGGAATCGCATCTCGTGGCGGGACGCCAGGATCTGCAGGAAGGCTGTGCGCTCACTTACGGCCAGAGCATCACCGACGCCTGCATCGGTTGGGACGAAAGTATCGGCGTGCTGGAAGGTCTCGCCGACGCGGTCAAGCAACGGCGCGTGGCACGCGGCAGCGGCAACTGAAACGCGCTGCGATCGCGGTAAGGTTTCATCGAAAAAACCCGGCTCATCGCGCCGGGTTTTTTTATTGGCCGAACGGACGAATGGTGTTCAGCGAGCCACCTCTGTACCGTAACGATTCAGCGCCGGGTCGAAGAGGACTTGACCAGGCGGAAGGTTACGTATAATATTTTGTACATGAAGGGTGGTTATGGCTTGTGAAAAAGAACTCCGCTGGATGGGCTCCAGCTATCGCGATTTACTCACCTTTCCCGAAGAAGCGCGCCGGCAAGCCGGGTTTCAGCTTGGCAAAATTCAGGCAGGCCTCGACCCCGACGACTGGAAGTCGTTTGATTCGATCGGACCCGGCACGCGTGAAATTCGCATCAAAGAGGCTAACGGTATTTTTCGCATCATGTACGTGACCAAGTTTGTGAATGCGCTATACGTGCTTCACTGTTTACAGAAGAAAACGCAAACGCTCACGCCGCATGACAGAAAGATTGCCGAAACGCGTTATCGTGCCATTATTAATGATAGGAAAACTTAACAAATGACGATCGACACCAAAATTCGTCACGTGTCCAAGCCTGGCGCTAATCTGTTCCTCGAACTCGGCTTTTCCGTCGACGAGGGGAAGCGCCTGCATGCCGCGTCGCAAAAGCAGATCAACGACACGCGGCTGCTCAAGGAGCAACTCATGACAGAACTGTCCAGCTGGATCGAACAGCATCATTTGAAACAGGCGGAGGCGGCCGAGGTCCTGATGGTGTCGCGCCCGCGCGTGTCCGACGTGGTCAACAAGAAGACCACCAAGTTCACCATTGATACGCTGGTGGAAATGATGAGCCGGATCGGCAAGCCGGTCAGGTTGGCGGTTGGGTAACGCGGTTGGCTATTTAGCCCCGCGCTCGTGCTGCCACAGCACATCGGCACCGCCGTCCGCACGGTTGAGCACCCGCGCGAGCACGAACAGCAGATCGGACAAACGGTTCACATACTGGCGCGGCGCAGCGTTGATTTCCTCGTGCTCACCCAGCGCCACGATCGCCCGTTCAGCACGGCGGCACACGGTCCGGCACACGTGAGCGAGCGCCGCCGCGCGCGAACCGCCGGGCAGAATGAACTCCTTTAGCGGCGGCAAGCTGGCGTTGTAATCGGCGAGCCAATCGTCGAGTTGGGCGAGGTGCCGGTCGGTAATCATCGTGTGACCGGGAATGCAGAGTTCGCCGCCCAGATCGAACAGATCATGCTGAATCGCGATCAGCGCCGCGCGCACGTTGTCGGGCAGCGTTTCACACAGCAGCACGCCGAGATTCGAGTTGAGTTCGTCCACGTCGCCGATCGCGGCGATACGTGCGCTGTCCTTGCCCACGCGGCGGCCGTCGCCGAGGCCGGTGGTGCCGTCGTCGCCGGTACGGGTGGCGATCTTGCTCAAGCGGTTGCCCATGCTGTCTCCCATGCAATTCAGTGGCGATGCGTGCACGCCCTGCGGCCCGGCCAGGTCCAGAAACCCTCACCGGCCACCGCGTTTATCCATATTGCGCGCATCGTGAAGTCGCCGCCATTATAGGAGCGCGAGCCGCTCCGAACGCCGGCCCATGGGCGATCGGCGTAAAATGAAGTAGATGCTGTAGAAGCGCTCTGCCCACACTTTGCGCCCGCTTTGCCCCATAGATCAGGAGACATGCGTGAACCATCCCGTGCCGCCGGCCCCGCTGCGCCGGCCGTTTCCCGCCGAATTGCTGAGCGCGCTCAAGGCCGCTTTCGGCGAGCGCGTGTCGGTAGCCGAAGCCGTGCGCGCTCATCATGGCCGCGACGAGTCGCCGTTCGATCCCCAACTGCCCGACGCGGTCGTCTTCGCCCGCACGACCGAAGACGTGCAAACCGTCGTCACGCTGTGCGGCCCGTACAACGTGCCGATCATTCCGTACGGCAACGGCTCTTCGCTCGAAGGACATTTGCTGGCGGTGCAAGGCGGCGTGTCGATCGACCTATCGGAAATGAACCGGGTCCTGTCGATCAACGCCGAAGACCTCACCGTCACCGTCGAACCGGGTATCTCGCGCAAGCAGCTGAACGAGGCACTGCGCGACACCGGTCTGTTCTTCCCGATCGACCCGGGTGCGGACGCGAGCATTGGCGGCATGTCGGCTACGCGCGCCTCGGGCACCAACGCCGTGCGTTACGGCACGATGCGCGAGAACGTGCTCGGCCTGACCGTGGTGCTGGCCGACGGCCGCGTGATCAAGACCGGCACGCGAGCCCGCAAATCGTCCGCGGGCTACGACCTCACGCGCCTGTTCGTCGGCTCGGAAGGCACGCTCGGCGTGATCACCGAAATCACCGTGCGCCTGTATCCGCAACCTGAAGCGGTATCGGCTGCGGTCTGCACGTTTCCGTCCATGGGCGACGCGGTGCGCACCGTCATCGAAACGATCCAGATGGGCGTGCCGATCGCGCGCGTCGAGTTCGTCGACGCGCTCGCCATCCGCTCGATCAACCGTCATTCGAATCTGACGCTGCGTGAAGCACCCACGCTGTTCTTCGAGTTTCACGGCACGGAAGCCGGCGTGAAAGAACAGGCGGAGCTGGTGCAGGAAATCGCCGCGCAGAATTCGGGCGAAGGCTTCGAATGGGCCACCCGGCCGGAAGACCGCAGCCGTCTGTGGAACGCCCGTCACAACGCCTACTTCGCGATGCTGCAACTGAAGCCCGGTTGCCGCGCCGTGACCACCGACGTCTGCGTGCCGATCTCGCGCCTCGCCGAATGCGTGGAGGAAACGGAGCGGGATCTGAACGCGTCGCCGTTGCCCTGCCCGATCGTCGGCCATGTGGGAGACGGCAATTTCCATGTGGTGATCCTGATCGATCCGGACAAGCCGGAAGAGCTTGCCGAAGCGGAGCGCCTCAACCTTCGGATCGTCCAACGCGCGCTGCGCATGGACGGCACCTGTACGGGCGAACACGGCGTCGGCCTGCACAAGATGGGCTTTCTGCTCGAAGAACACGGCGACGTTGCCGTCGACACGATGCGTTCCATCAAGCACGCACTCGATCCACGCAATCTGATGAACCCCGGCAAGATTTTTAGTTGGGCGGCTTGACGGGTTAGCGGGCTTTACCGCTGCGAGACGCACGAGGAGACAAGTCACATGAACGCACCCGCTGAACTGACGGCAGAAGTACTCGCCCAGCGCCAGCGCGAAGTTGTGCAAGCGCTGATGGCCGTATTGCCGACGCACTGTCTGCTGTATCGGGAAGAAGACACCGTCGCTTACGAATGCGACGGCCTGGCCGCGTACCGGCGTCTGCCGCTCGCGGTTGCGTTGCCGGAAACGGAATCGCAGGTGCAGCGCATCGTGCAGATCTGCCACCGTCTCGACGTGCCGATCGTGCCGCGCGGCGCGGGCACCGGCTTGTCCGGCGGCGCGATGCCGATCCGGCACGGCGTGGTGGTGTCGCTCGCGCGCTTCAGGAAGATCGTCGAAGTCGATTCGTACGCGCGAACCGCCACCGTGCAGCCGGGCGTGCGCAATCTGTCGATTTCCGAAGCCGCCGCGCCGTACGGCTTGTACTACGCACCCGACCCGTCGTCGCAGATTGCCTGCACGATCGGCGGCAACGTGTCGGAGAATTCCGGCGGCGTCCACTGCCTCAAATACGGCCTCACCGTGCACAACGTGCTGCGCGTACGCGCGGTCACCATGGAAGGCGAGATCGTCGAATTCGGCTCGCTCGCGCCGGACGCGCCCGGTCTCGATCTGCTGGCGGTGCTGATCGGCAGCGAGGGCATGTTCGCGGTCGTCACGGAAGTCACCGTCAAGCTGATCCCGAAACCGCAAATGGCGCAGGTCATCATGGCCAGTTTCGACGACGTCGTGAAAGGCGGCAACGCGGTTGCCGGCATCATTGCCGCGGGCATCATCCCGGCAGGTCTGGAGATGATGGACAAGCCGGCTACCCGCGCGGTCGAGGAATTCGTCAAGGCGGGCTACGACCTCGACGCGGCGGCGATCCTGCTGTGCGAATCGGACGGCACGGTCGAAGAAGTCGCTGACGAAATCGTCCGCATGACCGCGGTGCTGCGTGAACAGGGCGCCACCCGCATCCAGATTTCGCGCTCGGAAAGCGAGCGGCTGCGCTTCTGGTCCGGCCGCAAGAACGCGTTTCCCGCTGCCGGCCGCATTTCACCCGACTACTACTGCATGGACGGCACGGTGCCGCGCCGCAGTATCGGGCCGCTGCTGGCGCGCATCGAAGAGATGGAGAAGAAGTACGGGTTGCGCTGCATCAACGTGTTCCATGCGGGCGACGGCAATATGCATCCACTGATCCTGTTCAACGGCAACGATCAGGATGAGTGGCACCGGGCCGAGGCGTTTGGTTGCGACATCCTCGAAGCCTGCGTCGAACTGGGTGGCACCGTGACCGGCGAGCACGGCGTCGGCATCGAGAAGATCAATTCGATGTGCGTGCAGTTCTCGCCCGAGGAGCGCGACACGTTCCACGCGGTCAAACGAGCCTTCGACGCACCCGGCCTGCTCAACCCCGACAAGGGCATTCCGACCCGGGCGCGCTGCGCGGAATACGGCAAGATGCACGTGCGGGGCGGTTTGCTGCCCCACCCGGACCTGCCGCGTTTCTAACGCCTGCGTAACACATGGCATAAGACAGGACACAAGGCAGGCAGACGGCACGCCGCAACGCGCCGCCTAATAACCCGCCCCCGACAAGCGCCGCCCGCAGCCTGCTGCGGCGGCGCTTTCAACCCCACTACCCTGATTACCCGATGCGGGTCCGCTCCTGGTTGCCAGCGAGCCCCCGCCCGGTACAATCGATCGAAACACAACGAAGCAGGACACCATGGAAGAGGACGACATCGTCGCCGTATGGTCGGAACGCGTGCGTTCCGCCAGCGCCGAGGGACGCGCGTTGCGCATCCGTGGCGGCGGCACCAAAGACTGGTACGGCCAGACGCTGGAAGGTGACATCCTCGATACGCGCGCTTATCGCGGCATCATTGCTTACGATCCGGCGGAGCTGGTCATCACCGCGCGCGCGGGCACGCCCTTGCTGGAGATCGAAGCCGCGCTCGCCGAACATCACCAGATGCTCGCCTTCGAGCCACCGCATTTCGGGCCGCAGGCCACCTTCGGCGGCTGCATCGCGGCCGGCATCGCCGGGCCGCGCCGTCCCGCGGCAGGCGCCGCACGCGACTTCGTGCTCGGCGCTGTCATCATGAACGGCCAGGGGCAGAAATTGCACTTCGGCGGCCAGGTCGTGAAGAACGTGGCCGGTTACGACGTCTCGCGTCTGATGGCGGGCTCGCTCGGCACGCTCGGCCTGATCCTCGAACTGTCGATCAAGGTCTTGCCGCTGCCGCAAGCCGAAACCACCCTCAAGTTCGACATGAACGGCACCGACGCGGTCCGCAAGCTCAACGAATGGGGCGGCCGGCCGTTGCCGATCACCGCGAGCGCATGGCGTCACGGCACGCTTGCCGTGCGGCTCGCCGGCGCGGAATCCGCGGTCAAGGCGGCGCGCTCGGCACTCGGCGGTGAGGTCGTCGACGCGGTCGAAGCGGAACGCTTCTGGGCCGGTCTGCGCGAGCAAACCGACTCGTTTTTTGCGGCAATTCCGCCGAAAGCCGCGTTGTGGCGTCTGGCGTTACCGTCGATCACCGAGCCGCTGCAATTGCCCGGCGCGCAATTGATGGAATGGGGCGGCGGCCAGCGCTGGTGGATCACCGACACCGACGCGCAAACCGTGCGCATCAGCGCCAGACAGGCCGGCGGCCACGCCACGATTTTCCGCACCGGCCTCGGTTACGACCGCGGCGCCGGTGTCTTCACGCCGCTGCCCACTCCGCTGATGAAAATCCATCGCGGCCTGAAAACCGCCTTCGACCCGGCCCGCATCTTCAATCGCGGCCGTCTCTACCCCGACTTCTGAGCGACGCGATGCAAACCAACCTCGCGGACTTCATTCGCAATACGCCCGACGGCGACGAAGCCGACGCTATCCTGCGCAATTGCGTGCACTGCGGGTTCTGCACGGCCACCTGTCCCACTTATCAGATTCTCGGCGACGAACTCGACGGCCCGCGCGGGCGCATCTATCTGATCAAGCAGATGGTGGAAGGCGCGCCGGTCACGCGCAGCACCCAGGTTCACCTGGACCGCTGCCTGACCTGCCGCAATTGCGAAACGACCTGCCCGTCCGGCGTGCAATACGGCCGGCTGGTGGAAATCGGCCGCAAGATCGCCGAGGAAAAAGTCACGCGTCCGGCCGGCCAGCGGCTGGTGCGCCGGTTGCTCGCGAGCTTCGTGCCGAACAGCGCGTTGTTCACGCCGACCATGCGGATCGGCCAGCACTTCCGCGCGCTGTTGCCGAAGAAACTGCGCGACAAGGTGCCCGCGCGGCAGCGTCCGCTCGAATGGCCGACGGCGAAACACGAGCGCAAGATGCTGATGCTGGCGGGCTGCGTGCAACCGTCGATGATGCCGAATGTGAATATCGCGACCGCCCGCGTGCTGGACGCGCTCGGCGTGGAAACGCTGATCGCGCCGGACGCCGGCTGCTGCGGCGCGATCCGCCTGCATCTGGGCTATAACGACGAAGCGCTCGACGATCTGCGCGCCAACATCGACGCATGGTGGCCGTACGTCGAACAGGGTGTGGAAGCGATCGTGATGAACGCGTCCGGTTGCGGCGCGACGGTCAAGGAATACGCGCACCTGCTGCGCGACGATCCGGCGTATGCGGAGAAGGCCGCGCGGATCGTGGCGTTGACGCGCGACATCGCGGAAATTCTGCCGGAGTTCGAGGAAGCGCTGGTCGCCGTCACGCGCCGCCGCGCGGTCCATACGGTGGCGTTTCATCCGCCTTGCACGTTGCAGCACGGTCAGCAGGTGCGCGGCCGGGTCGAACATGTGCTGGCGGCGCTCGGCGTGGAAGTGCGGCTGCCCGCCGACAGTCATCTCTGCTGCGGTTCCGCCGGCACTTACTCGCTGACGCAACCCAAGCTCTCGTACGCGCTGCGCGATCAGAAGCTCGAACGGCTGCAGGCGCAGGAGCCGCAGGTGATCGTGTCGGCGAACGTCGGCTGCATTGCGCATCTGCAAAGCGGCACGCAGACGCCGGTCGCGCACTGGATCGAATTGGTCGAGCACATGCTGTCCGTATAATCGGAGCATCGCCTTTACCGGTTTCCGCCTACGTGCCATGCCCGATCTGATTCACAACCTCGAAGCGGTGCAGCAGCGCATCGCTGCCGCCGCGCACGTGGCCGAACGCGACCCGCGTTCGATCACGCTGCTCGCGGTCTCCAAGACCTTTCCCGCCGAAGACGTACGCGCCGCGCACGCCGCCGGCCAGCGCGCGTTCGGTGAAAACTACGTGCAGGAATCGCTGACCAAGATCGACACGCTCGCCGATCTGCGCGCGTCGCTCGAATGGCATTTCATCGGTCCGTTGCAGTCGAACAAGACGCGGCCGGTTGCTGAGCAATTCGACTGGGTGCATTCAGTCGACCGGCTGAAAATCGCGCAGCGGTTGTCGGAGCAGCGGCCCGACAATCTGCCGCCGCTGAACGTGTGCCTGCAGGTGAATATCAGCGGCGAGGCGTCGAAGAGCGGCGTGAGCGTGGCCGAGGCGGTGGAAGTCGCGCAGGCGATCGCCGCGCTGCCGAAGCTGAATTTGCGCGGCCTGATGGCGATTCCGGAACCGGCCGGCAGCATCGACGATCAACGTGTGCCGCATCGCCAGTTGCGCGAGTTGTTCGAGCGTCTGCGCGACGACGGACTCGAACTCGATACGTTGTCGATGGGCATGTCGAGCGACCTCGAAGCCGCCGTGCTCGAAGGCGCGACGATGGTGCGCGTCGGCACCGCGATTTTCGGCGCACGAGATTACTCCAACTGACTCGTGTGAGCCCTTTGTCGATTCATTGGGCGCTGCACGGCACTACTCTCTAAACATCATGAAAATTGCTTTTATCGGCGGTGGCAATATGGCCGCCGCGTTGATCGGCGGTCTTATCAAGCGTGGCGTCGCGCCGGCCGACCTCTACGCGATCGATCCCAACGAAGCGACCCGCGAGCGCAATGAGCAGCAATTCGGCATCAAGACCGGTGCCGCCGCCGACACCGCGCTCGCCGCCTACGACGCCGTCGTGCTGGCCGTGAAGCCGCAGATTCTGAAGAGCGTCGCCGAAGGGCTGGCGCCGCATCTGAACGCGTCGCAACTGGTGGTCAGCATCGTCGCCGGGATTCGCATGGAAGACATGTCGCGCTGGCTCGACGGTCACTCGCGAGTCGTGCGCGTGATGCCGAATACGCCGGCGTTGATCGGCATGGGCGTGACCGGGCTGGTCGCAACCGGCAGCGTCGACGAAGCGGGTCGTGCGCTCGCATCGCAGGTGCTGGGTGCGGTGGGCGAAACGGTCTGGTTCGACGACGAAGCGAAGATCGACGCCGTCACCGCGATCTCGGGCAGCGGGCCGGCCTATGTGTTCTATTTCATCGAGGCGCTGCAGGAAGCCGCGCACCAGCTCGGCATGGACGAAGCGCAAGGCCGCGCGCTGGCTGTCGCCACCTTCACCGGCGCGGCGCAACTGGCGGCGAATTCCGATGAAGCGCCGGGCGTGTTGCGCGAACGGGTGACGTCGAAAGGCGGCACGACAGCGGCGGCGCTGGCTTCGTTCGACGCGAGCGGGATCAAGGATGCGATTGTGCGCGGCGTGCTCGCCGCCGACGCGCGCGCCAGGGAAATGGGCGACGAGTTCGGCAAGCTGTAAGCGCGGCGAGTCGTCGTGAAAGAGGTAAAGAGGTAAAGAGGCAGCGCCCTGGTTCAGACCGGGGCGCTGTCGGCGACGCTAAAACCGTGAGGCGCAACGCGCCGGTTTAAGCCGCTGCGGCGTAGGCGCCGCCAGACCAGAAGCGCACAGACGCGCAGGTGCAACGCCCGCGTCGAACATCTACAACGAAGCCACTGCGTAGTGCGCGGCAATGCCCACGAACAACACGCCGCCCAGCCAGTTGTTGTGCCTGAAGGCCGCGAAGCACGCCATCTGTTCACGATTGCGGATCAGCCTGTAGTGATAGATCGCGCAGCCCACGGCTGCCGCCCATCCCAGCCAGTACAACCAGCCGAAACCCAGTTGCACGCCGATGCCGACGTAAATTCCCAGCGTCACCGCGTAGCACAGCATGATCGCGGCCACGTCGAAGCGGCCGAACGTCAGCGCCGAAGTCCGAATGCCGATCTTGATGTCGTCGTCACGATCGACCATGGCATATTCGGTGTCGTACGCGACCGACCAGAACACGTTGGCGAGCAGCATCACCCACGCGAGCATCGGCACGTGGCCCTGCACGGCGGCGAACGCCATCGGAATGCCGAAGCCGAACGCGATGCCGAGATACGCCTGCGGAATCGCGAGAAAACGCTTGGTGAACGGATACGAACCGGCGACGAACAACGCCGCCACGGAAAGCTCTTTAGTCAGCGTGTTGAGCGGCAGAATCAGCAGGAACGCGATCAGCGACAACCCGGCCGCCAGGGCCACCGCTTCCCACGCCTTGATCTTGCCCGACGTGACCGGACGATTCTCGGTGCGCTTCACATGACGATCGAAATCGCGGTCCGCATAGTCGTTGATCGCGCAACCGGCCGAGCGCATCAGCACGGTGCCGACGCAGAAGATCACCAGCAGAGGCCACGTCGGATGGCCGTCCGAAGCGATCCACAACGCGTTGAGCGTCGGCCACAGCAGCAGCACCGTGCCGATCGGCTTGTCCATCCGGACGAGGCGCAGAAACAGGGGGAGTCGGGCGAACATGGGTCGATTCGGTGAAGGGCAAGAACGGTGCCGCTATTTTACGGGATGCGGAACGCGGGCCGCTGCCAGTTGGGCCAGGCCGCTGTATGAAGCGAAAACCGGCGCCGCAAAAAACAAAGCCTCCCACAGGGAGGCTTTGTTTTTACTCAAGCTCAGCGGCAACGCGTGAGCTCAATGAAGCGTCGGCCGTAATCAAGCCAGCATCGAACGCAGCATCCACGCGGTCTTTTCGTGCGTTTGCATGCGTTGCGTCAGCAGGTCGGCGGTCGGCTCGTCGTTCGCGGCTTCCGTCGACGGGAAAATCGCGCGCGCGGTGCGCACCACGGCCTCCTGGCCTTCCACCAGCTGGCGGATCATTTCTTCCGCGGCCGGCACGCCGTCCGCTTCCGGAATCGACGACAGCTTTGCGAATTCCTTGTAGCTGCCCGGCGCATGCACACCCAGCGCGCGGATCCGTTCAGCGATCGAATCGACCGCCAGGGCGAGCTCGTTGTACTGCGTTTCGAACATCAGGTGCAGCGTATTGAACATCGGACCCGTCACGTTCCAGTGGAAGTTGTGAGTCTTCAGATAGAGCGTGTAGGTGTCGGCGAGCAAACGCGACAGACCTTCGGCGATCTTCTTGCGATCCTTGTCGGTGATTCCGATATTGACGTGCTGTACGGCTTCTTTCTTGGCCATGATGACTCCTTTGAAGAGTGATACGAACCGGTCGGCATAGTGACGATCTGCCGATGGCAATCCCGGCAAACCCGGCACTTCGAACGCCCGACAGTTTAGCGTAGAAAACTGCTGCGTTCGTGTGACGCGTGGTCGCCTGCCGCACCCACGGCCGCGCCGCGATCAGCCGCCGAGCGCGTGCTGCAGTGCTTGCGCGACGATCACCGCGAGTCCGCTCGAGACGATCGCGAAACCCACCGCGCGCCGCAGCATCACGGCCTGTTGCAGGGCCTGTTGCTGCTGCGCGCCGCGCGCGGCGGCCGAGCCGCCGATAGTGGCCAACATCATCTGAATCATGATCGTGCTCCGTCGATTCGTATCGTTACCGGCGAGACGCTCATGCGCCTCGCCGTTGCTGCATCACTTCAACTGACTTGCCCAGTTACTTCTTACGGCTTTCGGCGAGGTCGGCCAGCGCGGCGATCACGCCTTCCGCGTAAGCCGGATCGGCCTGGCGGAAATGCTCGATCTGACGCGCGACGATCTCCTGCGGCACGCCGTCGATATGACGCGCGATGTTGCCGAACAGACGCTGACGCTGCGCCGCGTCGAACAGCGCGAACAGCATGCCCGGCTGCGTGTAGTAGTCGCCGTCCTGGCGATGATCGTAGCGATCCACCGCACCGGCCGCGAGCGGCGGTTCCGCCGCGTTCACGTCCTGCGCGAAGTCGCCGAAACGGTTCGGCTCGTAATTCACGTTGCCGCCGAGGTTGCCGTCCGTACGCATCGCGCCGTCGCGATGGAACGAATGCGGGCTCGGCACGCGCGACGCGTTCACCGGAATCTGATGGTGATTGATCCCGAGGCGATAGCGCTGCGTGTCACCGTAAGAGAACAACCGGCCCTGCAACAGACGGTCCGGCGAGAAGCCGGTGCCCGGCACCACGTTAGCCGGCGTGAACGCCGCCTGCTCCACGTCCGCGAAATAGTTGGCCGCGTTACGGTTCAACTCGATCGTGCCGACGTCGATCAGCGGATAGTCCTTCTGCGACCACACCTTCGTGACGTCGAACGGATTGAAGCGATACGTGGCGGCGTCCGCTTCCGGCATCACCTGAATCGCGAAACGCCACGTCGGGAAGTTGCCCGCGTCGATGTTGCCGATCAGATCGCGTTGCGCGCTTTCACGGTCTTGCGCAACCACTTGCGCCGCTTCGGCATCGGTGAAATTTTCAACGCCTTGCTGCGACTTGAAGTGGAACTTCACCCAGAAACGCTCGTTGTTCGCGTTGATGAACGAGTACGTGTGCGAACCGAAACCGTGCATGGTGCGGAAGTTTTGCGGAATACCACGGTCGCTCATCAAAATCGTCACCTGATGCAACGACTCCGGGTGACGCGACCAGAAATCCCACGCGGCGACGTTGCTGCGCATGTTGGTGTACGGATCGCGCTTCTGCGTATGGATGAAGTCCGGAAACTTCAGCGGATCGCGGATAAAGAACACCGGCGTGTTGTTGCCGACCACGTCCCAGTTGCCTTCTTCCGTGTAGAACTTGATCGAGAAACCGCGCACGTCGCGTTCCGCGTCGGCCGCGCCGCGCTCACCGGCCACCGTCGAAAAGCGCATAAAGAGCGGCGTGTCCTTGCCGACTTCGGCGAACACCTTGGCCTTCGTAAAGCGGGAAATGTCGTGCGTGACTTTCAGCGTGCCGAATGCGCCCGAACCTTTGGCATGAACGCGGCGCTCGGGGATTACTTCGCGATCGAAGTGAGCGAGCTTTTCAAGCAGCCACACGTCTTGCAGCACCACCGGACCGCGCGCGCCGGCGGTCATCGAATTCTGGTTGTCGGCAATCGGGGCGCCGGCGGCGTTGGTGAGCTTACGTTCGGTCATGCGTGACTCCTGATGAGCTTTTATCGAAACTGAATTTGGGGGAGAGGCGCGGCACACGAAGGCCGGAAAACCGATACGTCAGGCGGACAGCGCGCGATCGACCAGCAGGGACAACGCGACGGTTCGAATGCTTTGCATCGACGCGGCAAAGCTGCTGACGGCGGCGTCAGCCGATTGAGCGATGAGGGTCGGGTCTTGCTGCGGGTTCGATGACGACATGCTTTCCTCCGGTGTCTTATGGGATCGGGCGATCCATGGAGGAAACTATAACAATGCTATCGAATTAACGTGTTTGATTAATTTTATCTATTCGATAGGGAGGGCGGCGATCACCGCCCTCTGACGCCTCGCGTCCGTTCAGTTCACGGCGACGGGCAATTCCAGTTTCTTGACGCCCGGCAGGTCGCAGGCGTTGATCGCGTCGCAAATGGCGTCGATAGCGGGCATGCGCGTGAAGCTCTTGCGCCAGGCGAGCACGACGCGGCGATCCGGCACGGGTTCGTCGAACGCGACATAGCTGAGCAGGCCCGCGTCGATACCGCCTGCATGCGGCTTGACCTCGTGCACCGACATACGCGGCAGCACGGTAATGCCGACGCCGCTCGCCACCATGTGACGAATGGTCTCCAGCGAGGAGCCCTCGAAAGTCTTCTGGATACCGTCCGCGTTCTGCGAGAAACGCATCAACTCCGGGCAGACGCCCAGCACGTGATCGCGGAAGCAGTGGCCGCTGCCGAGCAGCAGCATGGTTTCCTGCTTCAGATCGTCGGCGTTGATTTTCGCGCGGTTTTCCCACGCATGGCCGGACGGCAGCGCGACGACAAACGGTTCGTCGTACAGCGGGCGCAGCATCAGGCCGGTTTCAGGGAACGGCAGCGCCATGATCGCGACGTCGATTTCGCCTTGCTTGAGCAGTTCGATCAGCTTGAGCGTGTAATTTTCCTGCAGCATCAGCGGCATCTGCGGGACGCGCTTGATCATCTGCTTGACCAGCGTAGGCAGCAGATACGGCCCGATCGTATAGATCACGCCGAGCCGCAACGGCCCGACCAGCGGGTCTTTGCCCTGCTTGGCGATTTCCTTGATGGCGAGGGTTTGCTCGAGAACGCGCTGAGCTTGCGTGACGATCTGTTCTCCGATCGGCGTGACGCTGACTTCGCTGGTGCCGCGCTCGAAGATCTGGACGTTGAGTTCGTCCTCGAGCTTCTTGATCGCCACCGACAAGGTCGGCTGGCTAACGAAACATGCCTCGGCAGCCCGGCCGAAGTGCCGCTCGCGGGCCACCGCGACGATGTATTTCAATTCGGTGAGCGTCATTGGGGGACCAATCAGTGCAGTGAGTTCGATAGGTTCTAGTTATACACCCTATGGGGTCGGTTCGCCAACCTCTTTGGGGCGCCGGGCTGGGCGTCACGCCTGATTGAAGGCAAACTCGCGTGATTCACCGCACATCTTTTTTCACATGACCCGCAGGAGACACCCGATGATGAGGCGAATCGTTGCCCTCGCTATTCTTTCCGCTGTACACCTTCACGCGATGGCCGCATCCGAACCGGCCGTCGAGGCCAAAAACGGCATGGTCGTTTCGTCGCAGAATCTTGCCTCCGAAATCGGTATCGCGATGCTGAAAAAAGGCGGCAACGCGGTCGATGCCGCCGTCGCCGTGGGTTATGCGCAGGCCGTGACCAATCCGTGTTGCGGCAATATCGGCGGTGGCGGCTTCATGACGCTGCATCTCGCGGACGGTCAGGATCGCTTCATCAACTTTCGCGAGACCGCGCCGGCCGCGGCCAGCGCGAACATGTATCTGGACGCCGACGGCAAAGTGCGGCCCGGCGAGAGCCTGTACGGCTATCGCGCGGTCGGCGTGCCCGGCACGGTTGCGGGCCTCGATCTCGCGCAACGCAAATACGGCAAGCTGACGCGTCAGCAGGTCATGGCGCCGGCCATCAAGCTGGCGCGCGACGGCTTCATTCTGACCCGCGCGGACACCGACATTCTCGACACCACGGTCCAGCGCTTTCGCACCGATCCGGACGCCGCGCGCATCTTCCTGCGTCGCGACGGCACACCGCTTCAGCCGGGCGACCGTCTGGTGCAGCGCGATCTCGCGAAGACGCTGGAAAACATCGCCCGTCGCGGCCCCGACGCGTTTTATCGCGGACGCATTCCGCAGATCGTCGAAGCTGCGTCGAGCAAGAGCGGCGGCCTGATCACCGCCGCGGATTTCGCCGCCTACAAGGCCGACGATACCGAACCGCTGAAGTGCAGCTATCGCGGCTACGATTTCATTTCCGCGCCGCCGCCGAGCTCGGGCGGCGTCACGCTCTGCGAGACGCTGAACATTCTCGAAGGTTATGACATGCGCGGTCTCGGCTTCCACTCGGCCGCCTCCGTGCACTACATGACCGAGGCCATGCGGCACGCGTACCTCGATCGCAACACGCTGCTCGGCGATCCGGCGTTCATCAAGAACCCGATCGACAAGTTGCTGAGCAAGGACTACGCGGCGAGCATCCGCACCTTGATTACCGCCGACACCGCGACGCCGTCGAAAGACGTGCAACCGGGTTACGGCGTGCATGAGAAACCGGAAACCACGCACTACTCGATCATCGACAAGGCCGGCAACGCGGTATCGACCACTTATACGGTCAACGGCCGCTTCGGCGCGGTCGTGATCGCGCCGGGCACGGGCTTCTTCCTGAACGACGAGATGGACGATTTCACCGTCAAGGTGGGCGTGCAGAATCTGTTCGGGCTGGTGCAGGGTTCGCGCAACTCGATCGCGCCGGGCAAGCGTCCGTTGTCGTCGATGGCGCCCACGGTCGTGACGAAAGACGGCAAGGTCTTCATGGTGCTGGGTTCGCCGGGCGGCTCGCGGATCATCACGATCACGCTGCAAACCGCGCTCAACGTGATTGACTACGGCATGGCGCCGCAAGACGCGGTCGACGCGCCGCGGATTCATCATCAGTGGCTGCCGGACGAGGTGGACTACGAGACGCAGGGGTTGTCGCCGGATACGCTGAAGATCCTGCAGCAGATGGGCTACAAGATGGTCGAGCAGACGCCGTGGGGCGCGGCGGAGTTGATCATGGTGGGCTTGCCGGGAACCGAAGCGGCGAGCCGGGTGAGCTCGGGCAACGACTCGTCGGTGTCGGGCCAGGTTCGGCAGGGCTTCGTGTATGGGTCGAACGATCCGCGACGTCCGGCGGGGTCGGCGGTCGGATATTGATGCTTTGAAACGCTAAAAAACCCGGAAGAAGCGCATGCTTTTTCCGGGTTTTTCTTTTTTGTTCTTGCGATCCGGAGACCTGCCGGCGTCACGCTTTCAAGTACTGCTCCCGCGCGCCGAGCCAGCGGGCCAGGTGTTGTATCACGACGTCCGGGTACTTTTCGAGCAACGCCGCCGCCGCTTCGCGAGCGGGCTCGATGAGCCACTGATCGTTCTCGAGATCCGCGAATCGCAGCATTGCCACGCCCGATTGCCGCGCGCCTAAAAACTCGCCCGGCCCGCGAATCTCAAGATCGCGCCGAGCGATTTCGAAGCCGTCGGTCGTCTCGCGCATGGTTTGCAGGCGTGCGCGTGCTGTCATCGACAAGGGTCCGGTGTACAGCAGCACGCAAACCGACGCCGCACTGCCGCGCCCGACTCGTCCGCGCAACTGGTGCAATTGCGCGAGACCAAACCGCTCCGCGTGTTCGATCACCATCAACGACGCATTCGGCACGTCGACGCCCACTTCGATCACCGTCGTCGCAACCAGCAATTGCACTTCGTTGCGCGTGAACTCGTCCATCACCGCCGCTTTCTCGGCCGGCGCCAATCGTCCGTGCACGAGGCCGACCTTCAGTTCGGGCAACGCGGCGATCAGTGTTTCGTAGGTTTCCACGGCGGTCTGCAATTGCAGCGTCTCGCTTTCCTCGATCAGCGGACACACCCAATACACTTGACGCCCGGTCAACGCCGCCTCGCGCACCCGGCCGATCACCTCCTCGCGACGTGCGTCGGACACCAGCTTGGTCAGGATCGGCGTGCGGCCAGGCGGCAATTCGTCGATGGTCGACACGTCGAGGTCGGCGTAGTACGTCATGGCGAGCGTGCGCGGAATCGGCGTCGCGGACATCATCAGTTGATGCGGCTGGAAATCGCGCGCGCCGTCGGCGGCTTTCTGCGCCTTGGCGCGCAACGCCAGCCGCTGCGCCACGCCGAAGCGATGCTGTTCGTCGACGATCACGAGGCCGAGGCGCGCGAACTCGACCGCGTCCTGAATGATCGCGTGCGTGCCGATCACGAGTTGCGCGGTGCCAAGCGCGGCGGCTTCGATCGCGGCGCGTTTTTCCTTGGTCTTCAAACTGCCCGCAAGCCACGCGACGCTCACGCCCAGCGGCTCCAGCCAGCCGCGCAATTTGCGCGCGTGCTGCTCGGCGAGAATTTCGGTCGGCGCCATCAGCGCGGCCTGGTAGCCGGCGTCGATCGCCTGCGCGGCCGCCAACGCGGCGACGATCGTCTTGCCGCTGCCGACGTCGCCCTGCAACAGCCGCTGCATCGGGTGCGGCTGCGTCAGATCCAGCGCGATCTCGCCGCCCACGCGTTCCTGCGCGGCCGTCAGCGCGAACGGCAGCGCCTTCAGCAAACGCGCGACCAGCGCGGACTCGTCGCCGAGCTTGCGCCGCGGCATGGCCGGCGCGGCACGCGTGCGGCGCTCGTCGTGCGCGCGCTTGAGCGACATCTGCTGCGCGAGCAGTTCTTCGAACTTGATGCGCACCCACGCCGGATGCGTGCCGTCGATCAGCGCGGTCTCGTCCGACTGCACGCCCGGATGGTGCAGCGTGCGCACCGCGTCCATCAGCGTCGGCACGCCGAGCGGCTGCATGTACGTCTGTGCGATCGGCTCGGGCAGCAATTCCGGCAGCGAGGTGCGCGACAACGCGTTGTCGATCGATTTGCGCAGATAGGCTTGCGTCACGCCCGCGGTGCTCGGGTAGACGGGCGTCAGCGCTTGCGGCAGCGGCGTGTCTTCGTCGACCACGCGCACCGCCGGATGCACCATCTCCATGCCGAAGAAACCGCCGCGCACATCGCCACGCACTCGCAAGCGCGCGCCGATCGCCATCTGCTTGACCTGCGAGCCGTAGAAATTCAGGAAGCGCAGCACGAGTTCGTCGCCGTGATCGTCGTGCAGTTTCACCAGCAACTGGCGACGCGGACGATAGGCGATCTCATTGTCGAACACCACGCCTTCGGTTTGCGAGATGCCGCCGGGTAACAGGTGGCCGATCGGCGTCAGTTGGGTCTCGTCCTCGTAGCGCATCGGCAGATGCAGTACGAGGTCGATGTCGCGCGTGAGGCCGAGTTTGGCGAGCTTGTCGGCGGTTTTTTCGGCGGCCTTGGGCGTGGACTTGCCGGCCGGCTTGGCGGCGGACTTGCCTGCGGATTGAGTTGCGGGCTTCGCGGCGGATTTGCCGGCCGGCCGGTCGCCGAAGATGGAATCCGGTTTGTCGGCGAGCGGCGGCTCGAACTCGTCGTCTGGCTTATCAGCGGCCTGGGCGCCGAGCGTGTCGCCTTCATGCGTGGCTTTTTCGCTATCCAGCGCGACGCCCGCGCCACCCTCGCCCGTCTCCGTTACCGCCTTGCCGCGCGATACGCGGCGCCTGGGTTCGGCGCTCGCTTCGTCGGTGGTTTGGGGCAATCGGCGGTCGGACAAAGGCATGGGCTGCTTCGCAAGTACAATATCGGCTGTCAAAGGGTAGCGCCGCCATACAGCGCGCGGGCTCGCGGGCCGCTCTGGCGTCCCGCAATCATAGCCGCCCGGCTCCGGCTTCGGCTCAATTCAGTCTCAATTCGCTTCCAGTCGTTCGCATGTTTACGCTTTCCGATTTCGATTTCGATCTGCCGCCCGAGTTGATCGCGCAAGTCGCGCTGCCCGAACGCAGCGCCAGCCGTCTGCTCGAAGTGGACAACACGGCCCACGCCGACGCCGCGCGTCTCGTCGATCGCCGCTTCGCCGAATTGCCTGAGTGCATCGCGCCGGGCGACCTGCTGGTCTTCAACGATACCAAAGTGCTGAAGGCGCGGTTCCTCGGCCAGAAGGCCAGTGGCGGCAAGGTCGAAGTGCTGGTGGAACGCCTCACCGGCGAACGCACGGCGCTCGCGCAGATTCGCGCGAGCAAGAGCCCGCAGCCGGGCACCACGATCCGTCTCGCCGACGCATTCGACGTGACCCTCGGCGAACGCGTCGAGCCGTTCTACACGCTGCACTTCCCGGACGACTGCCTGACGCTGATCGAGCAGTTCGGCCGCCTGCCGCTGCCGCCGTACATCGAGCACGACCCCGATTCGACCGACGAATCCCGCTATCAAACCGTGTTCGCGCAGAACCCCGGCGCGGTCGCCGCGCCCACCGCCGGCCTGCATTTCGACGACGCGCTGCTCGCGCGCCTCGACGAGCGCGGCGTGGAACGCGCGACGTTGACGCTGCACGTCGGCGCCGGCACGTTCCAGCCGGTGCGGGTCGAGAACCTGGCCGAACACAAGATGCACAGCGAGTGGTATCACCTGCCGCAATCGCTCGCCGACAAGATCGCGGCAACGCGCGCGCGCGGCAACCGCGTGATCGCGGTGGGCACGACCTCGATGCGCGCGCTCGAAGCGGCCGCCCGCGACGCCGATGTCGCCGGCCAGCCGCTCGGCGCGGCCAGCACGGAAACCGACATTTTCATCACGCCGGGTTATCAGTTCCGCGTGGTCGACCGGCTGGTGACCAATTTCCATTTGCCGAAGTCGACGTTGCTGATGCTGGTGTCGGCGTTCGCAGGTGTAGAGACGATTCGCGCGGCGTATCGTCACGCGATCGAGCAGCGTTACCGCTTCTTCAGTTACGGCGACGCGATGCTGCTGACGCGTCGCGACCCGACGGCCGAGACGACGGGCTAACACTCTCTTCCGGTCGCTTTAAAGGTTTTCGCCGTTCCCCACGCCGCCGCGATCCTTCCGGCGGCATTCATCTATTTGCGCCGGACTGTTCTCCGGTAGCAACAGGAGTTTATTCATGACCGATGGTCATCAGTCGCACGACGCGACCTTCGAGCGCCCGGAAAACGGCCTCAAATTCGAACTGCTCGGCACCGACGGCCAGGCCCGTCGCGGCCGCGTCACGCTGAATCACGGCGTGGTCGAAACGCCGATCTTCATGCCGGTCGGCACTTACGGCACGGTGAAAGCGGTCCAGCCGCGCGAGCTTGAGGAAATGCACGCGCAGATCATCCTCGGCAACACGTTTCACCTGTGGCTGCGCCCGGGCCTCGAAACGATCGAAGCGCACGGCGGCCTGCACCGCTTCATGGGCTGGAACAAGCCGATCCTGACCGATTCCGGTGGTTTTCAGGTGTTTTCGCTCGGCGATCTGCGCAAAATCACCGAAGATGGCGTCACGTTCGCGTCGCCGATCAATGGCGACAAGCTCTTCCTGTCGCCAGAAGTGTCGATGCAGATCCAGAAGGTGCTGAACTCGGACATCGTCATGCAGTTCGACGAATGCACGCCGTACGCCACCAATAACGTGCCCACCTCACACCAGGAAGCCGCCGACTCGATGCGCATGTCGATGCGCTGGGCCCAGCGCTCGATCGACGAATTCAACAAGCTCGGCAATCCGAACGCGCTGTTCGGCATCGTTCAGGGCGGCATGTTCGAAGATTTGCGCGACGAATCGCTTGCCGGTCTCGCGGAGAAGGATTTCCACGGTCTCGCGATCGGCGGCCTGTCGGTCGGCGAACCGAAAGAAGACATGATGCGCGTGCTGAACCACATCGGCCCGAAGCTGCCGGCCGACAAGCCGCACTATCTGATGGGCGTCGGCACGCCGGAAGACCTGGTGGCGGGCGTCGCCGCTGGCGTCGACATGTTCGACTGCGTGATGCCGACCCGCAACGCGCGCAACGGCTGGCTGTTCACCCGTTTCGGCGACGTCAAGATCCGCAACGCGGCGCACAGGAACTCGCTGCGCCCGCTCGACGAGCAATGCGGCTGCTACACCTGCCGCAATTTCACGCGCGGCTACCTGCACCATCTGCATCGTGTAGGGGAAATCCTCGGTGCGCAGCTGAACACGATCCACAACCTGCACTACTACCTCGAATTGATGCAGGAAATCCGCGACGCGATCGACGCGAAAATGTTCGAGCCCTTCCGCAAACGCTTCCACGAGAACCGTGCACGCGGCATCGAGCAGGTTCCCTGAGGTTGAGCCAGCCACGGATTCTCCGGAAGAATCCGTCGGCGCGGCACGGAAAACCTTACAATATACTTTCGTCGACGCTCGAAAAAGGCTTTAAACGGTTGATCGCAAAGCCGATTCGCCGCGCCGACCCACGTCAGGCGGATGGTAGAATAACCGGCTGATTTTTTTGATCGTTTTGATTTATAACGGAGAGACCAACGTGTCGTTCATTTCCAATGCCTTCGCCCAAGGCACAGCAACAGGTGGCATTGAATCGAACCTGATGAGCTTCCTGCCGCTGATCCTGATGTTCGGCGTGCTGTACTTCATCATGATTCGCCCGCAAATGAAGCGCCAGAAAGAACACCGCAACATGCTCTCGGCCATGGCCAAGGGCGACGAAGTGGTGACGAACGGCGGCATCGTCGGCAAGGTGACCAAGGTGGGTGAAGCTTACGTCGGCGTCGAAATCTCGGAAGGCACGGAAATCACCGTGCAAAAGGCGTCGGTAACGACGATTCTCCCGAAGGGCACGATCAAGTCGCTGTAAGGCCTGCTCTCTCGCGTCCGGCGCGGCCTCGCCGGCGATCCATGCCAACCGCTGAATCGCCCGCGCTCATCGCCGGACGCATCGCTTCCAAGCCAACCTTCCCGTTGGACCACTCATGAATCGTTACCCCCTCTGGAAATACGCCGTGATGCTGGTGGCTCTGGTCATCGGCCTCGTGTACACGCTGCCCAACCTGTTCGGCGAAGCGCCGGCGGTGCAGGTGTCGAGCGGCAAGGCAACGGTCAAGCTCGACTCGACCACGCTGTCGGCTGTCGAAGCCGCGCTCGCCGCGAATCAGATCAAGCCTGACGACGTCACGTTCGACAACTCGTCGACCAACGCGAACATTCGCGTGCGTCTGCCGGACACCGACACGCAACTGCGCGTGAAGGACCTGCTGCAAAAATCGCTGAACGCCGACCCGACCGACCCGCAATTCGTCGTCGCGCTGAATCTGCAAAGCGCGTCGCCGCACTGGCTGACCGCGCTGCACGCGCTGCCGATGTACCTCGGTCTCGATCTGCGCGGCGGGGTGCACTTCCTGCTGCAAGTCGACATGGCCGGCGCGCTGAACAAGAAGCTCGACTCCGACGCTTCCGACGCACGCACGCTGCTGCGCGACAACAACATCCGCGACGGCGGTGTGAACCGCGTGAACCAGACGGTGGTGATCAATTTCGCCGACCAGGCCACGGCGGACGCTGCGCTCAAGCAACTGGGCCGCGGTATCGGCGAACTCCAGTGGGCCACGCAAACCGGCACCGACGGTAGCGTGCAACTGGTCGGCACGTTCACGCCGGCCGTGCAGAAAACGGTGCAGGACGCCGCGCTCAAGCAGAACATCACCACGCTGCATAACCGCGTAAACGAACTCGGCGTGGCCGAGCCGGTGATCCAGCAACAAGGCTCCGATCGCATCGTGGTCGAACTGCCGGGCGTGCAGGACACGGCGAAGGCGAAGGACATCATCGGCCGTACGGCGACACTCGAAGCGCGTCTGGCCGATCCGGTCAACACGCACCCGCAACCGGGCGATCCGGTGCCGCCGGGCGACGAGTTGTTCACGCAAGGCAACCAGACGCCGGTGCTGCTGCGCAAGCAGATCATCTTCACCGGCGACCGGATTATCGACGCGTCGGCGGGCTTCGACGAGCATCAGCGTCCGTCCGTCAACATCCGTCTGGATTCGGCGGGTGGCCGTGCGGTGCGTAGCGTGTCGCGCGACAACATCGGCAAGCCGATGGCCATGGTGCTGTTCGAAAAGGGCAAGGGCGAAGTGCTGACGGTGGCGACCATCCAGTCGGAACTGGGCGACCGCTTCCAGATCACCGGCCAGGCCACGCCGCAAGGCGCCGCCGACCTCGCGCTGCTGCTGCGCGCCGGTTCGCTGGCCGCGCCGATGGACATCATCGAAGAACGCACCATCGGCCCAAGCCTCGGCGCGGACAACATCAAGAAGGGCTTCCACTCGGTCGTGTGGGGCTTCGCGGCAATCGCCGTCTTCATGATCGCGTACTACATGCTGTTCGGCGTGATCTCGGTGATCGGCCTGTCGGTCAACCTGCTGCTGCTGATCGCGGTGCTGTCCATGCTGCAGGCCACGCTCACCTTGCCGGGTATCGCCGCTATCGCGCTCGCGCTCGGTATGGCGATCGACTCGAACGTGCTGATCAACGAGCGCGTGCGTGAAGAACTGCGCCACGGCGCGCCGCCGCAACTGGCCATCCAGAACGGCTACGCGCATGCCTGGGCGACGATTCTCGACTCGAACGTCACCACGCTGATCGCCGGCCTCGCGCTGCTCGCCTTCGGCTCCGGCCCGGTGCGCGGCTTCGCGATGGTTCACTGTATCGGCATCTTGACGTCAATGTTCTCGGCCGTGTTCTTCTCGCGCGGTCTCGTGAACCTCTGGTACGGCGGCAAGAAGAAGCTGAAGTCGCTGGCCATCGGTCAGGTGTGGCGTCCGGAGTCGGCGCCCGCAGGCGCGGCCGCTTACCTCGGTAGCGAAGACGCCGACACCGACACCGCGCAAGCCGTCGCCGCAGTCACCGCCAAGCCGAAGGGCAAAGCGGCCGCGGCGCAGGCACGCGCGGCCGGCAAGCCGACGGTGCGCCGCCGTAATGCGGACGCTTCGAACGCGACGCAGAACACGCCGCAGAAACCGGGTTCATCCCGCTGAGTCCCGGAGAACTAGACCATGGAATTTTTCCGTTTTCGCAAAGACGTTCCGTTTATGCAGCGTGCGTTGATTTTCAACGCGATCTCGCTGCTGACGTTCGTTGCCGCTGTATTTTTCCTGTTGCATCGCGGGCTGCATCTGTCGGTGGAGTTCACCGGCGGTACGGTCGTCGAAGTGCAGTATCCGGGTGCCGCGCCGCTGGAACCGGTGCGCGCCAGCCTGGCCAAGCTCGGTTATGCCGACGCTCAGGTGCAGAACTTCGGCACCTCGCGCGACGTGCTGATCCGTCTGCCGCTCAAGCAGGGCTTCACGTCCGCGCAACAGAGCGATCAGGTAATGGGCGCACTGAAAACCGACACGCCTGAAGTGCAGTTGCAGCGCGTCGAGTTCGTCGGTCCGCAGGTCGGCAAGGAACTCGCCACCGACGGTCTGCTCGCGCTCGCGTGCGTGGTGGTCGGCATCGTGATCTACCTGTCGTTCCGCTTCGAATGGAAGTACGCCATTGCCGGCGTGATCGCGAACTTGCACGACGTGATCATCATTCTCGGCTTCTTCGCGTTCTTCCAGTGGGAGTTCTCGCTGTCGGTGCTGGCCGCCGTGCTCGCCGTGCTCGGCTACTCGGTGAACGAATCGGTGGTTATTTTCGACCGGATTCGCGAGACCTTCCGCCGCGAACGCAAGATGACGGTGATCGAAGTGATCAACCACGCGATCACGAGCACGATGTCGCGAACCGTCATCACGCACGGCTGTACGCAGATGATGGTGCTGTCGATGTTCCTGTTCGGCGGTCCGACGCTGCACTACTTCGCGCTCGCGCTGACGGTCGGTATTCTATTCGGTATCTACTCGTCGGTGTTCGTCGCCGCGGCGCTCGCCATGTGGTTCGGCGTGAAGCGCGAAGACCTGCTGAAGGACAAGAAGGACCGCGCCGATCCGAACGACCCGAACGCAGGCGCGCAAGTCTGATCGGGTTGTTGTTGTAAAGCTGAAGTACCAAGCAGAAGGCCGGTTCTCGCGAACCGGCCTTTTTCGTTTACCGCGCTGAAGGTGCTGAAGACGCTGATGCTGCTGATCGCGAAACTATCGCTCTAGCGGAAACCCAGCTTGCGACGCGCCGCCATCAACGCCACCAGACTGATCGCCGCGGCAAAAATCATGTAGAAGCTGGGCGCCGTCTTCGACCCCGTGACGTTGATCAACCACGCGATGATGAACGGCCCAAAGCCGCCGAAGATCGTCACCGCGACGTTATAAGCGAGCGACATACCGGTCGTGCGCGTCTGCACCGGAAACATCTCCGACAGCAAACCCGGCAGCGCGGCAAAGTAGCCCGTCATCAGAAAGCCGAACACGACCTGCATCGCGATCAACGTGCCGAACGTCGGATGCGCGACCAGATACACGAACGCGGGATTGATCAGGATAAGCAGCAACAGCGCCGAGGTCAGCATGATCGTGGTGCGTCCATGCCGGTCCGACAGATGCCCGACCATCGGCGAGAACACCATCTGGATCAAACCGGTCAGCGCAATCGCCGAGAACGCAACCGACGGCGAAAGACCCAACTGCTTCACACCGAACGTCGGCATGAACAGCACCAGATACGTCGATACCGTGCCGAGCACCACCACGCCGATCGCAATCAGCAGCCGCAGCTTCTGATTCGCGAAAGTGTCGCGCAGCGGTGTCGTAGTAGTTTCCGCCGCGAGAAACTCCGGCGTTTCGTCGAGCTTGGTGCGGATGTACCAGGCCACCGGCCCGATCAGCAGGCCGAAGAAGAACGGCACGCGCCATCCCCACGACGCCATCTGGTCCGGCGACAGCTTGCCGGTCAACAGCACGCCGAAGCCCGCGGCCAGCAACGTGGTGAGCCCCTGGCTCGCCACCTGCCAGCTCGCGAAAAACCCGCGCCGCCCCGGCACGTGTTCCGCGAGAAACGCCGTCGCGCTGCCGAACTCGCCGCCCGCCGAGAAACCCTGCATCAGACGCGCCAGCACGAGGATCACCGGCGCGGCCAGGCCAATGCTCTGGTAGGTCGGCAGAATCGCGATGATCAGCGTGCCGCCCATCATCAACAGGATCGACAGCGTCAGCGCCGCCTTGCGCCCCGCGCGGTCGGCGTAGGCGCCGATCACGATTGCGCCGAGCGGCCGCATGAAGAACGACACGCCGAACGTGCCGAGCGTGAGCAGCAGCGAAACCGTATCGTTACCAGCCGGAAAAAACAGCTTCGCGATAATCACCGCGAAGAAACCGTACACCACCAGGTCGAACCATTCCAATGCGTTGCCAATCGAGGCCGCGACTACCGCGCGCCACGAATTCTGCCGGCTCCCCGAGAGGCTTGCTGCTGTCGTTGCGTTCATGCAGATCTCCAGTTCGCGCGAAATATTATTAATGTAGGCCTGATTTCCGATCTTGCCCGAACTTGCCCGACTGGATGCGCGCACAACCAATTCGGTGCCAGCGCTCTATGTACCCGAAAAAATAAACCGAAGCGAGCGGCAATTTCCCGATGCCCGTCGTATAAGGCTTGCAGCGTTCGTCGCGGGCAATAAAAAACCGCTGCGTCGCCGAAGCGAACGAAGCGGTTTTTTTGCTGCGCCGCAGCGGCGTGCTGTGACGCCAGTGCGAACTGCTTGCGGGTTGCCGGCGAGTGACTCGCCGGTTACTGCTTGATGCCTTCGGACTGGATATGCAGCTTCGTATCCATATTGAAGCCGTACTTCGTGCCGAAATCCATGCCGTAATCGGCGCGGCTGAAATGCGCGCTCGCTTCCACGCCGCACACTTCGCGCTTGAGCACCGGATGCTGCATGCACTTGAACGAATCGATCGTCAGATTCAGCGGCTTGGTGACGCCGTGCATCGTCAGGCTACCAATCACCTGAACCGGCTTGTCGCCGTCGAACTTGATGTCCGTGCCTTTATAGGTCACCGCCGGATACTTCGCGACGTCGAAGAACGCATCCGTTTTCAGATGCTCGTCGAGCTTCGTGTTACCGGTTTCGACCGAGGCGGGATCGACCGTCACGTCCACCGTGCCGGTTTTCGCCGCGCGGTCGAGCGTGACCGTGCCCGAGCTCTTGGTGAACTTGCCGCGCCACACCGACAGACCGCCGAAGTGATCGGCCTCGAAGCTCGGATACGTGTGCGTCGGGTCGAGCTGATAGGTATCGGCCGCGAAAGCGCCGACCGAGAAAGCAGAAGCCAGCGCGCCGACGGCGATCAACAGAGATGTTTTCAATTCATGCTCCTAGGTTCTTGTTAGACCGTGAACTTCACGAAGCGAAGCTCACTTGCGTGCCGCAACGATATGAAACTTGATGACCACGTCGTCGGCGACGACCGACGTATCCTTCCACTCGCCCGTGCCGATGTCGAACTGCGAGCGCTTGATCGGCAGCAAGCCGTCGAAGACCTGCTGGCCGCCCTGCTGCGTCACCGTCACCGGCACGACGACCGTCTGCGATTTGCCCTTGATGGTCAGCTTGCCGGTCACCTTGAACTGGTTGCCGCCGGCCGGCGCAATCGCGCTGGAGACGAACGTGGCGCTCGGATAGGTCTTCGCATCGAACCAGTCTTTCCCGCGGACCTGGTCGTTGTAGCTCTCGTCGCCGAGATCGTAGCTGCCCACGTCGATAGTGAACTGCGCGCTGCCCTCGGCCGGTTTGGCCGGATCGAACTTGACCTGCGCGGTGAATTTACCGAACTTGCCTTCCACCGGCACGTTCATCTGCTTCGAGGTGGCCGTCACCGTGCTCTTCGCGACGTTGACCTGAGCGAGCGCGCTGCCGGCCGCGGTCAGCGAAGCCGCGGCGAAGGCGGCGAGCATGTAGCGATAAAACGAGACCTTCATGTTTATCCTTATTTGAGGAAAGGGAGCATGCGCGACAACAGACCGTCGCGGTCCAGCCATTGATGCTTGAGCGCAGCCACGACGTGCAGCGCGACCAGCACGAGCAAGGTGTAATTCAGCGTGATATGGACGGTCTTCAGCAGTTCCTTCAGATGCGGATCCGGCGCGATCAGACGCGGCAGCGGAATCAGCCCGAGGTAGACCACCGGCACATTGGCGGCCGAGCTGTACAGATAGCCGGAGGCGGGAATCGCGATCATCAGCACATACAGCAGCAGATGCACGAGATGCGCGGCGCCGCGCTGCCAGGCCGGCATGCGGCGCGGCATCGGCGGGGCGGCGTGCGTGGCGCGCCACAGGATGCGCAGCACGGCGAGCGCGAACACCGTCACGCCGATCCACTTGTGCCACGAGAAGTAGCGCAGCTTGGTGGGCGTGAAGCCGGGAATGTCGGTCATCACCCAGCCGAGCGCGAAGCCGCACACGATCAGCAGCGCGATCAGCCAGTGAAAGGCGATGGCGGTCCGCGTGTACGACTCCCGGCCAGCGAATGAAGGATTGAGTGCCATGACAGGTCGACGCAAGCTAAGAGAGGTAAACGGCGCAACCCGCCCGATTGTTCCCGGCGTCGCTGCGAATGGCATCGGCGCGCACCGCCCGAACGAACCGGCTGCGGCGTACGCCAAGGCCGCATGCTACCCCAAGCGCAAAAAGCTGGCTGCGGGTTATGAAGTGCCGATGAACAGGCGAAGGCGCCGGGCTTCCGGTGCAGATGCACCCCGTATTGAACAATAAGGGACGGAGAGTGTCAGAAGGATGCGAATTCAATATGAAACTGCATGAATAAACCGCTGCCGGCACCGCTGCAAAGCCCGCCCGGCGGCCTCCCACGCAACGGCCGATGCGACGCGGGAGCGCGTTTGGTACTATTGCTGCACCCATTTTGTCAGCCTCGCCATAAAAAACCGGCATAGTCTCGCTCCCCTTCACCGTTAGCCCTCTGCCGTATGGAACAAGACAATCTGATCGCGTGCCATGAATGCGATACGCTGTTCCGCAAGCCACGGCTTGTGGGGCGCACATCCGCGCGCTGTCCGCGCTGCGGCGCGACGCTCTATCGCGGCGTCTCGCGCAAGCTCGACAAAATCAGCGCGATGACGCTGGCCGCGCTGATCACCTTCCTGATCGCGCAGGGCTTCCCGATCGTCGAACTGGAAACCAACGGCATTACCTCGCAGACCACGCTGTTCGGCGCGCTGATGGCGCTGTGGGGCGAGGACATGCAGATCGTCGCGGTCATGGTGTTCTGCTCGACCATTCTGTTTCCGCTCACCGAGTTGCTTGCGCTGCTCTATGTGCTGATCCCGTTGCGCGCCGGGTATGTGCCCGCCGGCTTCAACCGGGTGTTGCGCGCGATCCAGTTCGTGCGTCCGTGGGGCATGATCGAAGTGTTCATGCTCGGTGTGCTGATCACGATCGTGAAGATGGTGAGCCTCGCGCGCGTGATTCCCGAAGCCGCGCTGTTCGCGTTCGGCGTGCTGACGCTGATGTTCGCGGTGGTCGTCACGTTCGATCCGCGCATTCTATGGGACCTCGCCGACGAACTCGGCGATCGCAGCCAGCGTCCGCTGCCGCGCACTTCCGCCGATAGCGCCGCGGCCCAGCTTAATGCGCAGGCCGGCCCGCCCGCGCCGCCCGAGATACGGGACGCGGATCACCCGGCGGACCACCCCGCGGATCACCCCACGGCACGTGCCGGATTGCCGCCAGGCGTGCCGCCTGAGCCGCGTCAAGGATGAGCCCGCGATGAAATACATCTCCGCGAAACGCGCGGGTCTGGTGAGTTGCCATGCATGCGGCCGGGTCGAGCCGCGCATCCGTTCCGTCACGCCGCAGCATTGCGGACGCTGCGGCGCGCGCCTGCATTCGCGCAACCCGGACAGCCTGATGCGCACATGGGCGCTGTTGATCGCCGCCGCGCTGCTGTATATTCCCGCGAACCTGCTGCCGGTCATGCACACCGCTTCGCTGCTCGGTTCCGAAGACGACACCATCATGAGCGGCGTCGTGTACTTCTGGACGTCGGGCGACTGGCCGCTCGCGGTGATCGTGTTTATCGCCAGCATCATGGTGCCGATGCTCAAGCTGAGCGTGCTCGTGCTGCTCACCGTCACCGCGCAGCGCCGTTCGCGCTGGCGGCCCGAGCAACGCACCGTGCTCTACCGGATGGTCGAGCGGATCGGCCGTTGGTCGATGCTCGACGTGTTCGTCGTCACGCTGACCGTGGCGCTGGTGCGCTTCAAATCGCTTGCCGTCATTACGGCCGGACCGGGCGCGATCGCTTTCGGTTCGGTGGTGATTCTGACCATGCTGGCATCGATGCAATTCGATCCACGGCTCATCTGGGACAACGTGGAAAGCCGTACTAAAAAACCTCAGGACCCCGATCATGACTAGCCCGCAAGGACCGACGCCCGCTTCCGATGATGCGCCGCGCAACGATTCGAACGGACCGAAGCTGCCGCCCCAACTCCCGGACCCCGACATCGAGCCGCGCAGCCGCTGGCTGCCTTCGCTCGTCTGGGTGATTCCGCTGATCGCCGCGCTGATCGGCATCGCGCTCGTGATCAAGTCGGTGACCGAGAAAGGTCCGACCATCACGATCAGCTTCATCAGCGCCGAAGGCCTCGAGCCCGGCAAGACCAAGGTCAAGTACAAGGACGTCGACGTCGGCTCGGTGAAGACCATCACGCTGTCGAAGGATTTGTCGCACGTGCTGGTGCAGGTGCAGTTGACCAAGGAAGGCGAAGACTTCGCCGCCAAGGATTCGCGCTTCTGGGTGGTGCGGCCGCGAATTGGCGCGAGCGGGGTGTCGGGGCTGACCACGCTGCTTTCCGGCGCGTATATCGGCGCGGATGCGGGCCATTCGCCGGATGCCGAGAAGAGCTTCGTCGGTCTTGAAACGCCGCCGCCGATCACCGGCGACCAGAAGGGCCACCAGTTCATCCTGCACGGCGACTCGCTCGGCTCGATCGACATCGGCTCGCCGATTTTCTATCGACGCGTGCAGGTCGGCCAGGTGGTCGGCTTCTCGCTGGATAAGGACGGCACCGGCGTGACGATGCAGGTGTTCGTGTCCGCGCCGTTCGACCAGTACGTCGGCACCAACTCGCGCTGGTGGCATGCGAGCGGCGTCGATCTGCGGCTCGATTCCAGCGGCTTCAAGCTGAATACGCAGTCGCTGGCGACGGTGATCGTCGGCGGTTTGTCGTTCCAGTCGCCGCCGGGCCAAGGCGTGGGCGCGCAGGCGCCGAACAACATGACGTTCCGCCTCGGTTCCGACGAAGCGGACGCGATGCGTGAACCGGACGGCGTGCCGTTGCGGGTGGTGATGAACTTCAACCAGTCGCTGCGTGGGCTGTCGGTCGGCGCGCCGGTCGATTTCCGCGGCATCGTGCTGGGGCAGGTGACCAACATCAACATCGACTACGATCCGAAGACGCGTAGCTTCACGATGCCGGTGACGATGAATCTGTACCCGGATCGCCTTGGCAAGCGCTTCCGCGAAACCGCGCCGACGCCGGGCACGCTCGCCGGTCAGACGCTGCTGCAACAGTTGGTCAAGCATGGTTTGCGCGGCCAGTTGCGCACCGGCAATCTGATTACGAGCCAGTTGTATGTGGCGCTGGATATCTTCCCGAAGGCGGCGCCGGCAACCGTCGACGTGGCAAGCGATCCGCTCGAACTGCCGACGATTCCGAACACGCTCGACGAGTTGCAACTGCAGGTGGCCGATATCGCGAAGAAGCTCGATAAGGTGCCGTTCGATCAGATCGGCAACAACCTGAACAGCGCGCTGAAGAACGCCGATCAGTTGTTCACGCGACTCGATACGGAAGTCGTGCCGCAAGCGCGCGATACGTTGGCGGCGGCGAAGCAGACGTTTGGGACGGCTGAGGCGACGTTGCAGCAGGATTCGCCGTTGCAGTCGGATGTGCATCAGGCGTTGCAGGAATTGACGCGGACGTTGCAGTCGCTGAATGCGCTGTCGGATTATCTGGAGCGTCATCCCGAGTCGCTGTTGCGCGGTAAAACAGGAGATAAACCATGATGTTTGACCGGCTCCCCCGCTCGACGCGCGGGCTTGTGCGCGGTGCGGTTTTTGTCGGCGCTTTGGCCGGTGTGATGGTGGTGGCGGCGTGTTCGTCGCCGTCTAGCCGGTTTTATACGCTGGGGGTGGATGGGTCGGCGGGGGACGTTGCGGCGATTAGCGCGCGGACTTCTTCGGCTACGCCGGCCTGGTTGATCGAGGTCGCGCCGGTCGATGTGCCGCCGCAGGTCGCCAAGAATCAGATGGTCGTGCAGACCGGGCCGACTCAGGTGAAGGTGCTTGAGGATGAGCGGTGGGCTTCACTGCCGGGGGATGAGATTCGGCGGGCTTTGTCGACTAGCCTTACGCAGCAGCTCAATACGATTGATGTGTATGGGACGGCCAGGTCGGATTCGGCTGCGGTTTATCGGGTTAGCTTGAATGTGCAGAGGTTCGAGTCCTGGCCTGGATCGCATGCGTTGATCGACGCCGTCTGGAGTGTGCGGGCCGTGCGGAGTAATGCGGTGATGACCTGTCGGAGTGTTGTTAGTGAGCCCGTTGGCGGGGGCTATGACTCGCTGGTTGATGGGCATCGGAAAGCCTTGATGCAGGTTTCTTTGCAGGTGGCTGCTGCTGTGCGGAGTATGGTTGCGGCTTCTGGGGCTGGGTCTGTTGCTTCGCAGAGTCGTGGGACTGGGACTGGGACTGGGACTGGGACTGGGGCTGGGGCTGGGGCTGGTAAGAACGCTGTCGGCGCTGTTGTTGTGCCGGGTTGTCCTTCTGAGCCGGGGACTGTTGCTGCTGGAGGGTGATGGTTGGGCCTTTTTGCCTGCGCGGCGCTTTCGGTTGCTCGCTTGCGGGGTTGGCCTTTCCTTGCTTTCTTAGTGGTCTATTAGCGTTGCCCCTATGCGGGGCGGCACTCACTTTTCTTTGCCTGCCGCAAAGCAAAGTAAGCAAAAGAAAGCGGCTCACACCGCTAGCTCATAAGTGGGTCCCCCGCACAGTTCCGGTACTGGTGCATCTGGAATCTGTGCTCTCGCACATTCCGCGTTCGTGACACAGCAGTCATTCTTCCGGCGGCGCTGCGCGCGCCGTCGCGGTTGTTCACGCACCGCCCCTGCTAAGCGGGGCCCTCGCGCAGCGGCGGTAGTGGCTCATCTGGAATCTGTGTTCTCGCGCACTCCGCGTTCGTGACACAGCAGTCATTCTTCCGACGGCGCTGCGCGCGCCGTCGCGGTCATTCAAGTACTACTTGATCGCGGTGCGTTTTTTCGTTCGACACATGCGTTGGTACGCTTGGGCTCCGGGCTCGGATCTGCGCTTTGCCGACTCACAATTTCCGATCTTCCTCAAGCTTGCGACGCTCCCACTCCCGCAGAGACGCAATCAAGATCACCGCACGCCGCGGACTCAGCCGCGTTTCTCGCGGTGTCTCACCCTTCGCGCGCAAACGATAGTAAATGTCTTTGCTGATCCTATAGCGCTCACAAAACTCCGCAATCGTCAGAGGCGCATCTTCAAACATTCTCGGCCGCTCAGCTAACACCGGTTTTTCACTCATCTTCTGCTTTCCTGAAAAGCGTTTCACTACTCCGTCAGATCTCTCGTCACCACGTACAGTCGCTGTCCAAACTAGACACTCAATACGCCTCATATCCAGCGGAAAAGAACCGCGCGATAGCAATAGACGGCATCAAGACAAACAATCAGGCAGCTCAGTTTGTGCCGCCAGAAGGCGCGGCCAGCACGTAGAATTTCAGAAGCCCTCGACTGTTCGACATCTGAAAGACGGGAGTCGCGACGAGAAAGACGCGGGCAGTCGCATCTCTCGCCTCTGCTTCTCTTGCAGCGCCCACGCTCAGCGGCATTCCCGTCAGTGCGTCAGCGTCGTGCGACGTGAAACCTTGAAGCAAACGCGGTTGTTCGGCGTCGCCCTGGTTGCACGAGTGCTTTCGTCATTGCTGGATGCCTCACCTGCGGACCTGGCCAGCAGCTTCCTCGCGTGACGCGCCGTGAGGCAGGTTTGAGGTGTTCCCTTCGCATCAAGCGCGATGACGCTGTACAACTCCTGGTCAGCCTCGATCTCTCGCCGGTATTCCTCTCCCGTGTCGATCAATAATCCCAGCAATGTTCGCTGACGATATCTTTCGTCGACCGTTACGGCCGGACTCTTGTATATCGAGGTCGCCAGCGTTATCAGGTTGTTCAACTGGGTGATCTGCCGATCAACCAATCTGCTGGCAGACAGCGCAAGTTTTTCATACTGCATGGCGTCAACAGGCGCGCGCGAAACGGTTCGAGAATTCTTGACGGATCTACTCATGTGCGATCTCCAATTGCTGACCTGGATCGCCCGACACTCGCTTGAAAAATCTGGGTGAGCGGGCACATTGACGGGTTTAGCAGACCGGCACGTAGAACCAATCACCGGTGAGCCGTGAGGCTCCCCCGACAAGGCCCGCCCAATGAAAAGGACTTGCATAGACGACCACACATCTGCTTCCGCAAACGCGCGAGGTCCTACGTGATACAGGCTGCTAAACCCGTTTGTCGTGACGCGCACGACAAAGCAAGTCTAAGACGTACCACCTGACGAGTGATCACCTGCGCGGGCTAAAAAGTGCACGCCGCCCTCATTTCCGAAATTTCCGAATGCGCTTGTCAGAGTTCCAAGCAATCAGTGATGCTGATCGGATTTGCGTCACTCACGACGAGCACATGATGCGGACCGAACGGCACCGCTCACGCATCGATGCGCGTAATTGAAGGCTTGTCACGGTGCGCACGGCTGCGAGAAGAACGAGGTGACGATTCGCGCAGGCCGTTCCGGCGAGCGCGCAGCGCGAGGCGGGGGGAATGACTGCTGCGTCACCAACGCGGAATGTGCGAGAACACAGATTCCAGATGAGCCACTACCGCGACTGCGCGAGGGACCCGCTTAGCAGGGGCCGTGCGTGAACGACCGCGACGGCGCGCGCAGCGCCGCCGGAAAAATGACTGCTGAGCCACGAGCGTGGAATGCGCGAGAACACAGATTCCAGATGCACCACTACCGCCGCTGCGCGAGGAATCCGATTAGCAGGGGCAGTGCATGAACAACCGCCACGGCGCGCGCAGCGCCGCCGGAAGAATGACTGCTGTGTCACTTACGTGGAGTGTGCGAGAGCACAGCTTCCAGATGAGCCACTACCGCAACTGTGCGAGGGCCCCGCTTAGCAGGGGCCGTGCGTGAACGACCGCGACGGCGCGCGCAGCGTCGCCGGAAGAATGACTGCTGTGTCACGAGCGCGGAATGTGCGAGAACACAGATTCCAGATGCACCACTACCGTGACTGCGCGGGGGACCCGCTTATGAGCTAACGGTGTGAGCCGCTTTCTTTTGCTTACTTTGCTTTGCGGCAGGCAAAGAAAAGTGAGTGCCGCCCCGCACAGGGGCAACGCTAATAGACCACTAAGAAAGCAAGGAAAGGCCAACGCAGCAAGCGAACCATCGAGGAGCCTAGTGCCCCGCAACCGCAAAATTCTGCAAAACGCTAACCATAGCCGGCCGAACATGCAATATCCTCCCACCTACCAGCAAACAGAAGACAGCAAACAGCCGCGGCAGCGCACCGCCCCGCAGGCCCCACCGAGTAGGACAGCAAAAAAAACATGCTCACCACGCTAACCCGCTTACTAAAAAAATGGCGAGCCTCCCGCGACGGCGGCCACCAGCTAGACGCACTCCTTGCGATAGCGAACAAATCCGCCCCGTACGCGGACCGCAGCGAATGGTTGATCGAACTCGCCCACTGGATCCGTCGCGGCCGCGAAGTGCAGCAGACCACCAACGACGCGACAACGGAACAAACAACAGAACAGGCAACAGCAACGCCAGCAACACCCCGCTCCAACCCAGCCCACACAAGAATCCGCTACTTACTGCACGTCCTGGACCGCAACCCCACCTGGAAGGCAAATGTCGCGGGCATCCTGCGAGCGCTATTACGCGAAAGCGACGGCCTCTCCTTACTCTGCGACGCCGGCATGCCCGTGCACTCAGGCTTCTTCGGCGCCCTCTTCGAGCGCCTCGAAGCCTCGCTGATCCCACCCGCGCCAAACCGCCGCGACCTGACCGCGATCGTCACGCTGATGTTCAGTTCAGAACACGATGCCGACTGGATCGCCACGCTCCCCACCGACCTATTGGTCCGCATCCGAGCGCTCTTCGACTACGAACCCGACGAAACCGAAACACAGAACACCACCCCGTTCTCCCTCGACCTGCTAGCCGCCCTGCACAACCTGACCTGCCAGATCAGCTCAACCGGCCTATCGCAAATCGTCCGCAGCCGCATCGGCGAAGTTGACACCCGCGAAACCAGCGACGTCCGCATCGCGATGGAAAAGCAACCGTTCTACCGCCTCACCCGCGCGATGCTAGCCGTCGAAGCCGCGCATCAATCCGTCGCCGCAGGCGAACCGCAAGACAAGCTTCTGCACGAAGTCAACTACCTGCGCCTGCTGCTCGACGAATGCCGCAGCGCCACCGACAAAGTCTTCGCCCATCTCTACCGAAACGGCGTCAGCGTCGACATCGTGTTCCAGGTCGAGCGGATGCGCATGCGCATCGTGCGCGCCGAGCATCTGCTCAACGCATGGATGGCGCAAGACGACCCGCACGCCGGCGCACGCCTCACCGCCGAACTCGTCAACGCGAATCACGCGAGCCAAAGCGTCGCGCATCTGGTGCGCAGCAATTTCTCGCTGCTAGCGCGCAAAGTCGTCGAGTACAGCGCCGACACCGGCGAACACTACATCGCCCGCGATCGCGCCGAGTATCTGAAGATGCTGCGCATGGCCGCCGGCGGCGGACTCGTCACCGTCGTCACGGTCTGCGTGAAATTCGCCATCACCGGCGTGCATCTGCAAGCCATGCTCGAAGGCCTGCTGGCCGGTATCAACTACGCCGCCAGCTTCCTGCTGATGCACTTCCTGCACTTCTCGCTCGCCACCAAACAACCGGCCATGACCGCGCCGACCCTCGCCCGCGAACTCGACGGCACCGGCACGCCGGCCGGCGTCGACAGCTTCGTGAGTTCGGTGATGGCGCTGATGCGCACGCAGGCCGCCGCCGTCCTCGGCAACGTGCTGCTCGTGTTCCCCGTCTGCTTCGGCGTGCAGTTGCTCTGGCACACGCTCTTCAACGCCAACATCATCTCGCCGGAGAAGGCCCACGCCACGCTGCATTCCTTCTCGCTGATCGGACCCACGCCCTTCTACGCCGCGTTGACCGGCGTGCTGCTGTGGTCGTCCAGCCTGATCGCCGGTTGGGCGGACAACTGGTTCGTCCTGCATCGCGTCGGCGATGCGCTCGCCTACAACCGGCGTCTGCGCCTGACGCTCGGCGCAGCGGGCGCGGCGCGTCTCGCGCAGGCTTGCCGCTCGAACGTGGCAGGCGTTGTCGGCAATATCACGCTGGGTCTGATGTTGGGGCTCGTCCCGGCGATCCTCACCGCGTTCGCCTTCACCTTCGAAGTGCGTCACGTGACGCTCAGCGCCGGCTCGATCGGTGTCGCGCTCGGCGTGCTCGGCAAGGACGCGTTGAAGCTGCCGGAACTCTGGTGGGCCGTGGCGGGGGTCGGCAGCATGGCCATCCTCAACGTGGCCGTAAGCTTCGCGCTCGCGTTCTACATGGCCGTCCGGTCGCGCGATCTGCGGCGCAACGCGGTGCGCTCGCTGCGTGGCGCGATCTGGCAGCGGGTGTTTCAGCGTCCGCAGGAACTGTTCTGGCCGACGAAAACCGCGCCCGAAAGCAAGTAAGTCCGCGGCCGGCGGTGGCTCGGTGGGCCGTTTCAGGTCGAGCCGCCATGCCATCGCACGAGGCGGCTCAGCCGACCGCGTACGGGCGGCGGCGGTTCGGCAGGCCGTCTCAGCCCGGCCCGCCACGCAATCGCGCGGGCCGCCCACCCCGACCGCGTACAATGGCGCCTTATCTAACGCCTTCCGGCAACCTCAATGTCCTTCGATTTCTTCCTCCCTTGCCCACGCGGCCTTGAAGCTTCGCTCGCGGCCGAACTCGCCGAGATCGCCGCCAGGCACATCAACGGCGCGCAGTTCGTGGCCGGCGCTCAAGTGCCGGGCGGCGTGCATTTCCGCGGAGGCTGGGCTGCCGGCATGGCCGCCAACCTGCATTCGCGACTCGCGAGCCGCGTGCTGCTGAAGATCGCGCATCGTCCGTATCGCAGCGAGCAGGATATTTACGCGCTGGCGCTCGAGCAGCGTTGGGAACAGTGGTTCTCAGCCAAAGAAACGCTGCGCGTGGACGTCACCGCGATCAAATCGCCGCTGCGCAGCCTGGAATTCACCACACTGCGCGTCAAGGACGCGATCTGCGACCGTCTGCGCGAAGTCAGCGGCGACCGGCCGAGCATCGACACCGCCACGCCCGACGTACGCGTGTTCGCGTTCCTCACGGCCACCGAGTGCACGCTTTACCTCGACACCTCCGGCGATCCGCTCTTCAAACGCGGCTGGCGCCTCGACAAGGGCGCGGCGCCGCTGCGTGAGAACCTGGCGGCGGGCATCCTGCGTCTGACCGGCTGGAACGCCGGTACGCCGCTGTATGACCCGATGTGCGGCAGCGGCACGTTCCTCGCGGAAGCCGCGCAAGTCGCGTTGAACATCGCGCCGGGCGCGGAGCGCCGCTTCGGTTTCGAGAGGCTCAAGCAGTTCGAAGCCAAGACCTGGCAGCCGCTGAAGGCCGCCGCGCTCGACGCAAAGCACGCCGGGCGCAGCTCGCGCGCCGATCTGCAGATCTTCGGCAGCGATATTTCCGGCGACATGCTCGACAAGGCGCGCGCCAACTTCGAGCGCGCCGGCTTGCCGAACATCCCGCTTAAACAGGTCGACGCGCGCGGCATGACCTCGCCGTCGTCGGACGCGGGCATTCTGGTCGCCAATCCGCCGTACGGCGAGCGGATCGAAGTGCGTGGTCGCAATGCGCGCGGCGAGATCCGCGAAGGCCGCGCCAATCGTGAGCCCCGCGAAGACGACAGTTTCCATCGCGCTCAGGAAGAAGCGCCGGATAGCGAGTTCTTCCAGTTGCTCGGCGACGCGCTGAAGCAGCGCTTCACCGGCTGGCATGCGTTCATCCTGACGTCGGATCGCAAGTTGCCGGGTCAGTTGCGTTTGCGCGAATCGACCAAAACGCCGCTTTTTAATGGCGCGCTCGAATGCCGGTTGTTCCGCTTCGACCTGATCGCGGGCAGCGTGCGGCAACGGCCGCAGCAGAGCGATACGCCGGCGGAGTGAGGCAACGGTTTCAACCGCTCGCTGTAAAACGAATGGGATGTTAAAAAACCGCGGACTCGGCTCCGCGGTTTTTTTTCGTCGACATTTTGTGGGTGCTGCTGCCACACCCTACTGACACCACGCTGTCAGTAGCACCCCCGCACACTCCTTCTCACGCCATCCGGCGCTTTGCACGGCTTACCCGCCATCCACAGGAGAGTGACATGTCCAACGCATCCAAGGTTGTTGCCTGGTTCGAAATCCCGTCCGTCGATTTCGATCGCGCTGTCCGCTTTTACGAAACCACGTTCGACGTCAAACTGAACGTGCAGGAAGTCGGCGGCCGTCCGATCGCCATCTTCGGCTACGAAGAGCCGGCCACGGGCGGCGCGATCGTCCACAATCCGGCCATGAAGCCGACCGACGACGGCGTGCTCGTCTATCTGAACGCACAACCGAACGTCGACACGGTGCTCGCGCGCGTCGAGCAGGCCGGTGGCAGGACCGACGGTCCGGTGATCAAGCTGCCGCAGGATATCGGCTACATCGCGTTCTTCACCGATACGGAAGGCAACCGCCTCGGTCTGCATTCGCGGACCAACGGTTAAAGCGCAACGCAACGCCTCCGCCCGCAGACGTGCGTGCGGGAGCCGCCAAAACGCTGACCGGGGCACGGCATGCGGCGCTATCATCGCGGGACCGTTCCCGTCCTCTTCTACCAATCACCCACGATGACGCGCCGCGCCGACCGCCTGTTCCAGATCGCCGAACTGCTGCGCGGACGGCGTCTGACCACCGCGCAACAACTCGCCGACTGGCTCAATATTTCGCTACGCACGGTCTATCGCGACGTGCGCGATCTGCAACTGTCGGGTGTGCCGATTGAAGGCGAAGCGGGCATTGGCTACCGTCTGAGCCGCGCGGCGAGTCTGCCGCCACTCACCTTCACTGCGGACGAACTCGCCGCGCTCGCCGCCGGCGCGCGCATGCTCGAATCGTGGGGCGGCTCAGGCTTCGCGAGCGGCGCGCGTGGCGCGCTGGCGAAGATCGCTTCTGCCATGCCGGCCGATAAACGCGCGGCGCTCGAGCGGCTCGCTGTGTTCGCGCCGTCGTTTCACATTAAAGGGGATTTCTCGACGCAGCTCGACGCGCTGCATCGCGCGATCGACACGCGGCATGTGGTGGGGTTTGCTTATACCGATGCGAGTGGCGCGGCGAGCGAGCGGCGCGTGTGGCCGCTTGCGCTCGCGTATTGGGGCGCGCGCTGGACGCTGGGCGCGTGGTGCGAGTTGCGCAGCGACTTTCGCAATTTCAGCCTGGAGAAGATGCAGAACCTTCAGATGCTCGAACAGTATCCGGATCAGGAAGGGAAGAGGTTGGCGGATTTGATGCGGCATGTGAATGCGAAGCCGCGGTAGAAAGGGACTAAAGGCGAATTCGCAGCCCCTCGCCTGGCAGGCCGCGAATTCACCACGCCGGTTTATTCCACCGCCTTCACCATATCCTCGATCACCTTCTTCGCATCCCCGAACACCATCATCGTCTTGTCCATATAGAACAGATCGTTGTCGAGCCCGGCATAACCCGCCGCCATCGACCGTTTGTTCACGATGACCGTGCGCGCCTTATACGCCTCGATAATCGGCATCCCCGCAATCACCGACTTCGGATCGGTCTTCGCGGCCGGGTTCACCACGTCGTTCGCGCCGAGCACCAGCACCACATCGACCTGACCGAACTCGCCGTTGATGTCGTCCATTTCGAACACCATGTCGTACGGCACTTCGGCTTCCGCGAGCAGCACATTCATGTGCCCCGGCATCCGTCCGGCCACCGGGTGAATCGCGTACTTCACATCGATACCCTTCTCGACCAGCTTGTCGGTCAACTCCTTCAACGCATGCTGCGCGCGCGCCACTGCGAGGCCATAACCCGGCACGATCACGACCGTCTCAGCATTGCCGAGCATGAACGACGCATCATCGGCCGAACCGGATTTCACCGGACGCTGTTCCGCCGACCCACCCGCCGCCGCCGCGCCCGCTTCGTTACCGAAGCCGCCGAGAATCACATTGAAGAACGAGCGGTTCATCGCGCGGCACATGATGTACGACAGAATCGCGCCCGACGACCCCACCAGCGAGCCCGCGATAATCAGCATCGGATTGTTCAGCGAGAAGCCGATGCCCGCCGCCGCCCAACCCGAATACGAGTTCAGCATCGACACGACCACCGGCATATCCGCGCCGCCGATCGGGATGATGATCAGCACGCCGAGCACGAACGCGATGAGCGTCATGATGATGAACGGCAGCCACGACTGCGTGAGGAAGAAGATGACGCCGAAGCCGAGCATCGCGAGTGCGAGCATCAGGTTGATCAGATGCTGGCCGCCATACACAACCGGCGCGCCCTGAAACAACCGGAACTTGTATTTCCCCGACAGCTTGCCGAACGCGATCACCGAACCGGAGAACGTAATCGCGCCGACGAACGTGCCGATAAACAACTCGACGCGATTGCCATACGGCAGGAAACCCGGCGTCATGTTGTCCGGATCGACGAGACCAAACGCCGACGGCTCCGACACCACCGCATACGCAATACACACGGCGGCGAGACCGATCAGCGAGTGCATGGCCGCGACCAGTTCCGGCATCTTGGTCATCTCGACGCGCGCGGCGACGAACGCGCCGATCGCGCCGCCGATCACCAACGCGACCAGCAGCAAACCGAGCCCCAACCCGAGATTCGAGCCAAGCGCATTCGCCTGCTTGACGATCAGCGCGAGAGTCGTGACGATCGCGATCGCCATCCCGACCATGCCGAAGGTATTGCCAATGCGCGCCGTCTTCGGATTCGACAGCCCCTTGAGCGCCTGAATGAAACAGACGGACGCAACCAGATAAAGCAGCGTGACGACGTTCAGACTCATTACGCGTTCTCCTTGGCCGTCTTGGCTGCAACGAGCTTCTTCGGCTCTTTCTTGCGGAACATCTCCAGCATTCGCCTCGTGACGAGAAAGCCGCCGAACACGTTGACCGCCGCGAGCCCGACGGCGAGCGTGCCGAAGAACTTGCCCGTATCGCCGACCGTCAAGCCAGCGGCGAGCATCGCGCCGACGATCACGATCGCCGAGATCGCATTGGTCACGGCCATCAGCGGCGTGTGCAGCGCGGGCGTGACGTTCCAGACGACGTGGTAGCCGACGTAGATCGCCAGCACGAAGATGATCAGGTTGATGACGGTGTGGTTGATGACTTCCATCGGTGTTCTCCTATGTCGACCGGAGTTAGCGCTTTAGCGCTTACTTCGGTCCCATGCAACTCGTTGCTAGGTCTTGCGCGTAACTTCGCCGTCGCGGGCCAGCAGCGTGGCCGCGACGATGTCGTCCGCGAGATCGATATTCAACGTGCCTTCCTTCGTGACGATCAGCTTCAGGAAGTCGAGCAGGTTGCGCGCGTAAAGAGACGACGCATCGGCAGGCACCATCGACGCCAGATTCGTATAGCCGACGATCTGCACGCCATGTTTGACGACCACCTGATCCGCGACGGTCAGCGGGCAGTTGCCGCCACGCTGGCCTTCGTACTCGGCGCCGCGTCCGGCGGCAAGGTCGACCAGCACGGAGCCGGGTTTCATCGCCTGCACGGTGTCGACCGAGATCAGCGTCGGCGCGGCGCGGCCCGGAATCAGCGCGGTGGAGATCACCACGTCGGCCTGCTTCGCGCGCTCATGAACTAAAGCTGACTGCCGCGCGAGCCACGACGGCGGCATCGGCCGCGCATAGCCGCCGACGCCTTGCGCGGCTTCGCGCTCTTCGTCGGTTTCATAAGGCACGTCGAGAAACTTGGCGCCGAGCGATTCGATCTGCTCCTTCACGGCCGGCCGCACGTCCGACGCTTCGATCACCGCACCCAGGCGCTTGGCGGTCGCGATCGCCTGCAAACCGGCGACACCCGCGCCGAGAATCAGCACGCGTGCCGCTTTCACGGTGCCGGCGGCCGTCATCAGCATCGGCATGAAGCGCGGATAAAGCGTCGCCGCCAGCAACACCGCCTTATACCCGGCGATGTTCGCCTGCGACGACAGCACGTCGAGGCTCTGCGCGCGCGTGGTGCGCGGCGCGGCTTCCAGAGCGAACGCGGTCACGCCGGCCGCAGCCAGTTTGGCCGAGTTTTCGGCGTTAAACGGATCGAGCATGCCGACCAGCGTCGCGCCGCGCTTGAGCAGCGGCAGTTCGGCGTCGGTGGGAGACTGGACTTTGAGAACGAGGTCGGCGGCGAATGCCGTAGCGGCGTCGACGATTTCAGCGCCGGCGGCCGTAAAGGCTTCGTCAGGAAAGCTTGCGCCGGTACCGGCGCCGCTCTGGATCGTGACCCGGTGGCCCTGGGTCACATACTTCTTGACCGTTTCGGGCGTCGCGGCGACGCGGGTTTCGTGCGCGCGCGTCTCGGCTGGCACTCCGATGTGCATCTTTGTTCCTCCTCGACTTCCTGTTTGACTGACGACAGTTCGGCCGACGAGGCACGCCGGCTTGCAAGTGCAACGGCTAACGCCCCACTTTAACCGAAACCGAAGCCGCGTCGAAATCGGGGACAATGCGGGGGCTTGTACGGATGCGGGCCGCATCGTGCCGCGACGCGCGGGCAGGGCCGCCGTCTTGCCGGCGCGACCCATTGCCACGACTGGACGCCGGTCGGCGACCCAGCCACTCCCCACCCGCTTCCCGGCAGCCCAGGCCCATAAACGGTAAAATGCGCACCCATGAATCCGGAATCCTGGCTGCCGCACGTCACCGTTGCGGCCATTGTCGAGCGTGACGGGCGGTTCCTGCTGGTCGAGGAACATACCGTCGACGGCCTGCGCCTGAACCAGCCCGCCGGCCATCTGGAGGCGGGAGAAACGCTGCTGGACGCGGTGATCCGCGAAACGCTCGAAGAAACCGCCCACCCGTTCGCGCCCGAGGCGCTGGTTGGCATGTACATGACGCATTTCGAGCGGCCCGGTAGCGAAGGCGTGACCTATCTGCGCTTCACCTACTGCGGCACGAGCGGCGAACCGGACCCGGCGCGCGCGCTCGACCCCGACATTGTCCGCACGCTGTGGATGAGCGCCGACGAATTGCGCGCGTGTCCCGAGCGGCATCGCACGCCGCTGGTCATGCAGTGCGTCGACGATTACCTCGCGGGCCGGCGTTTTCCGCTCGATTTCGTGCACACGCATTCGGTCGGGCAAAAACGGTAGCCGTCACGAGCGGCCGACCCACCATCCCATGAAGTCCCGCAGCACCCAGTGAGCATCTTATGAGCAAGCAGAAAGTCGTAGTAGGCATGTCGGGCGGCGTCGATTCGTCGGTTACCGCGTGGCTGCTGAAAGAACAGGGCTACGACGTGGTCGGCCTGTTCATGAAAAACTGGGAAGACGACGACGACAGCGAATACTGCTCGACGCGCCAGGACTGGATCGACGTGGTGTCGGTGGCGGATCTGATCGGCATCGACGTCGAAGCGGTCAACTTCGCCGCCGAATACAAAGACCGCGTGTTCGCCGAATTTCTGCGCGAATACTCGGCCGGCCGCACGCCGAATCCGGACGTGCTGTGCAATGCCGAAATCAAATTCAAGGCCTTCCTCGATCACGCCATGTCGCTCGGCGCGGAAACCATCGCGACCGGCCACTATGCCCGCGTGCGCGAGAACGACGGCCGCTTCGAACTGCTGAAAGCGTTCGACCATACGAAAGACCAGTCGTACTTTCTGCATCGGCTGAATCAGGCGCAATTGTCGAAGACGCTGTTTCCTTTGGGTGAAATCCCGAAGACCAAGGTCCGCGAAATCGCCGAACAGATCGCGCTGCCGAATGCGAAGAAGAAAGACTCGACCGGCATCTGCTTCATCGGCGAACGGCCGTTCCGCGACTTCCTGAACCGCTATCTGCCCACCCAACCCGGTCCGATGAAAACGACGGACGGCAAAGTGGTCGGCGAACACATCGGCCTCGCGTTCTACACGTTCGGGCAACGCAAGGGCATTGGTCTCGGCGGCAGCAAGGAAGGCAGCGGCGAACCCTGGTTCGTGGCCGGCAAGGACATTCCGTCGAACACGCTGTACGTCGCGCAAGGGCACGATCACTCGTGGCTGCTGAGCCATACGCTCAGCGCGGGCAATACGAGCTGGGTCGCGGGCGAGCCGCCGGCGGACGGCTTCGCGTGCGGAGCGAAGACCCGTTACCGGCAAGCGGACGCGGCCTGCACGTTCGGCAACGCAAACGTCGGGACCGGCCTGTTCGAGCTGAATTTCGCGGATGCGCAGTGGGCTGTCACACCGGGGCAATCCGCGGTGCTTTACGATGGCGACGTTTGCCTCGGCGGCGGCATCATCGAACATGCGGTGACCGGGCAGCCGGTGGCACGTCAGCCGCAGAAAGCGGCGCTGCTGAGTGCCCGCTGAGCGATGCGCTCAAACAGCCGCAGCTAGCTTCACCATAACAAGCAGTCGTTCGTTCCCTTTCGCGGCGGTTCCGCCTGCGCCGACAGCGCTGGCGATCCCGCCGTGACGATCCCCACTGCACTGGAGTCCCCATGTTTTCTCGACGTTATCTGGCCATGTGGTGCGCAGTCGTGCTGCTCGCCGTCTGCGCGGCGCTCGGCGCGACACAACACATTTCCTGGTTCTGGCTGGTCGTGCCGCTGGCGCTCGTCGCGCTCGGCCTGTTCGACCTGACGCAGCAGCGTCACGCGATTCTGCGCAACTATCCGCTGTGGGGGCATTTCCGCTTCCTGTTCGAATTCATCCGCCCGGAAATCCGTCAGTATTTCGTCGAAGGCGATACCGACGAAAAACCGTTCTCGCGGGCCCAGCGCAGCATCGTCTATCAGCGCGCGAAGAACGACGTGGATAGCCGCCCGTACGGCACCGAACTCGACGTCAAAGCGGTCGCGCACGAATGGATCAGCCACTCGCTCGCGCCCACCACGCTCGAGAATCACGACTTCCGCGTCGTGGTCGGACCGGACCGCGCGAAACCGTATTCGATGTCGATCTTCAACGTCTCGGCGATGAGCTTCGGCTCGCTGTCGGCGAACGCGATCATGGCGCTGAACCTCGGTGCGAAGAAAGGCAACTTCGCGCACGACACCGGCGAAGGCTCCATGTCGAAGTATCACCGCGAGCATGGCGGCGACATCATCTGGGAAATCGCGTCGGGCTACTTCGGCTGCCGTAACGACGACGGCACGTTCAGCGCGGAGAAATTCGCGAAGCAGGCCGCCGAGCCGCAAGTGAAGATGATCGAGGTGAAGCTCTCGCAAGGTGCGAAACCGGGGCACGGCGGCGTGCTGCCGGCCGCCAAGATCACACCGGAAATTGCCGAGACGCGTGGTGTTCCGATGGGCCGCGACTGCATCTCGCCGGCCACGCACTCGGAGTTTTCGACGCCGCGCGGGCTGCTCGAATTCGTGGACCGTTTGCGCACGCTGTCGGGCGGCAAGCCGACTGGATTCAAGCTGTGCATTGGACACCCGTGGGAATTTTTCGGCATCGCGAAGGCAATGCTGGAAACGGGCATTTTGCCGGACTTCATCGTCGTGGACGGCGCGGAAGGCGGCACCGGCGCGGCGCCGCTGGAGTTCACCGATCACGTCGGCGTGCCGCTGCAGGAAGGCTTGCTGCTGGTCCATAACACGCTGGTCGGGATTGGCTTGCGGCAGCGCATTCGCCTCGGCGCGAGCGGCAAGATGATCACTGCGTTCGACATTACGCGCACGCTGGCGATCGGCGCGGACTGGGTGAATGCGGCGCGCGGCTTCATGTTCGCGGTGGGCTGCATTCAGGCGCAAACCTGCCACACGGGCCGCTGCCCGACCGGCGTCGCGACGCAGGACCCGGTGCGTCAACGCGCGCTGGTCGTGCCGGACAAGGCCGATCGCGTGTTCAACTTCCATCACAACACGCTGCACGCGCTGAAGGAAATCATTCAGGCCGCGGGGTTGAAGCATCCGGCGGAACTGCGCGCGCATCACATCGTGCGGCGTGTGTCGTCGCATGAGGTGCGATTGATGTCGGATCTGCTGAAGTATCTGGAACCGAACGATCTGGTGAACGGCAATTACCGTTACTCGCTGTTCGAGAAATACTGGCCGGTGGCGCAGAGCGATTCGTTCTCGCCGAAGGTGGAGTTGGCGGCGACGTGAGCACGATGCGGAGCCGATTGCCCCAAGGCATGCGCATGACAACCGGCTGACCGACCACCCGCGTCGTAACGATAAAGGACCGCCCGAAGCGGTCCTTTATCATTTGAAGAGTGCCGCCAGTCCCGTCCGACCCCGCAAAACGGACACCCCCCTCCCTTTCCGTTAAAATCTACGGTTTAGCACTTCGCTCCACGGCCACCTCGCGCGCTCCGGCGTTTGCGGCGCGGCCTCATGCCCGAAAGGCACTTCATGCTCACGTTTCAGCAAATCATCCTGACAATGCAGTCCTACTGGGACAAGCAGGGTTGCGCGTTGCTCCAGCCGATCGACATGGAAGTCGGCGCGGGCACGTCCCACGTTCATACGTTCCTGCGCGCGATCGGCCCCGAACCGTGGCGAGCCGCCTACGTGCAACCGTCGCGCCGTCCGAAAGACGGCCGTTACGGCCAGAACCCAAACCGTCTGCAGCATTACTACCAGTACCAGGTGGTGCTCAAGCCGGCGCCGGAAAACATCCTCGACCTGTACCTCGGCTCGCTCGAAGCGCTCGGCTTCGACCTGAAGCAGAACGACGTGCGCTTCGTCGAAGACGACTGGGAAAATCCCACGCTCGGCGCGTGGGGCCTCGGCTGGGAAGTGTGGCTGAACGGCATGGAAGTGACCCAGTTCACCTACTTCCAGCAAGTGGGCGGTCTGGATTGCAAGCCGGCGCTCGGCGAAATCACTTACGGTCTCGAACGTCTCGCCATGTATCTGCAGAAGGTCGAGAACATCTACGACCTGGTCTGGACCGAGTGGGAAGAACAAGGCCCGAACGGCCCGGAAATTCGTCGCCTCACGTACGGCGACGTGTATCACCAGAACGAAGTTGAACAGTCCGCCTACAACTTCGAGCACGCGAACGTCGAGCTGCTGTTCTCGATCTTCAACAGCTACGAAGCGGAAGCCAAGCGCATGATGGAAGCGCAGATCGCGCTGCCCGCTTATGAGCTGGTGCTGAAGGCCGGCCACACGTTCAACCTGCTCGACGCGCGTGGCGCGATTTCGGTCACGGAACGCGCGGCCTACATCGGCCGTATCCGCACGCTGTCGAAGCTGGTCGCACAGGCTTACTACGATTCGCGCGAAAAGCTCGGCTTCCCGATGCTCGGCAATCCGGTGCACGGCGTGCCCGGCCTCACGACCGACGAGCAGGACGCCGCGATGCCCGCGTGGGCGCCGCCGCTGAAAGTCGAACGCAAGATCGATCCGGACTGACGAGAACACCCAGACATGACTCAACCCCACCAAGCTACCCTGCTCGTCGAACTGCTGACCGAAGAACTGCCGCCGAAAGCGCTCGCGCGTCTCGGCGACGCGTTCGCCGAAGGCATTGCGCAGCGCCTCGCGGCGCGCGACCTGATCGAAGGCGAACTGTCGTTCGAACGTTATGCGACGCCGCGCCGCCTCGCCGTCACGATCAAGAACGTGCGCGCCGTCGCGCCGGAAAAACAGGTGCGTGAAAAAGTGCTGCCGGTGTCCGTCGCCTTGGACAAAGACGGTCAGCCCACCGCGCCGCTCGCGAAGAAACTCGCGGCGCTCGGCTTCCCCGATTTCTCGGTGAGCGATCTCGAACGCGCACAAGACGGCAAGGCCGAAGCATTTTTCCTGCGCTATGCCGCGCCGGGCGCTACGCTCGCCGACGGCCTGCAAGCCGCGCTGGACGAAGCGCTAGCCGTGTCGAAGTTGCCGATTCCGAAGGTCATGACGTATCAGCGTCCGGACGGCACGAACATTCAGTTCGTGCGGCCCGCACAGCGTCTCACGGTCCTGCACGGCGATCAGGTTGTGCCGGTGAGCGCGCTCGGCATCGACGCCGACGACACCACGCTCGGCCATCGCTTTCTGTCCGAAGGTTTCGTACAGATCCAGCACGCCGATTCGTACGCTGACACGCTGTTGCACAAAGCCCATGTGGTCGCGAACTTCGCCGACCGCAAGGCGACCATCCGCACGCATCTGCTCGCGCAAGCCGACGGCGACCAGGTGGTGATGCCGGATTCGCTGCTGGACGAAGTGACCTCGCTGGTCGAATGGCCAGTGGTGTACGCCTGCAAGTTCGAGGACGAATTCCTGCAAGTGCCGCAGGAATGCCTGATCCTCACCATGCAGACCAACCAGAAATATTTCGCGCTGACCGATGCGAACGGCAAGCTGCGTTCGCGCTTCCTGATCGTGTCGAACATCGAAACGGCTACGCCGGGCGATATCATCGAAGGCAACGAGCGCGTAGTGCGTCCGCGTCTGGCCGACGCGAAGTTCTTCTTCGAGCAGGACAAGAAGAAACCGCTCGCGGATCGCGTGCCGCTGCTCGCGAACGTCGTGTATCACAACAAGCTGGGCTCGGCGCTGCAACGCGTCGAACGTGTGGAAGGTCTGGCCGGTGCGATTGCCGCGCTGACCGGCGCCGACATCGCGCTCGCACAGCGTGCCGCGCGTCTGGCCAAGGCTGACCTGATCACCGACATGGTCGGCGAATTCCCCGAGCTGCAAGGCACGATGGGCACGTACTACGCGCGTCACGACGGCGAGCCGGAAGAAGTCGCGCTCGCATGCTCGGAACACTATCAGCCGCGTTTCTCCGGCGACGCGTTGCCCGCCACCGCGACCGGCACCGTCGTCGCGCTGGCCGACAAGCTCGAAACGCTGGTCGGCATCTGGGGTATCGGCCTGCAACCCACCGGCGAGAAAGACCCGTTCGCGCTGCGCCGTCACGCGCTCGGCGTGCTGCGCATTCTGGTCGAGAAGCAACTGCCGGTCGACTTCGTCGAATTGCTACGCGCCGCTTATGCGCAATTCGCCGCGGTGCCGAACGTCGCCGATTCGACGCAAGCCATTTACGAGTTCAGCATGGACCGCCTGCGCGGTCTGCTGCGTGAACGCGGCTACGCGCCGGGCGAAATCGACGCGGTGCTGGCGCTGAATCCCACGCGCCTCGACGACATCGTCGCGCGTCTGGACGCGGTGCGCGAGTTCGCGTTGCTGCCGGAAGCGGCTTCGCTCGCGGCGGCTAACAAGCGTATTTCGAACATCCTGAAGAAGTCGGATGGCGTGGCCACTACCGGCGGCGTGCAGGTCACACTGCTCGTCGAGGCGGCGGAAAAGGCCCTGCATGCGCAGCTCGAGCAGGTCGCGCCGCGCGTGCAATCGCAACTCGCCGCACGCGACTACACGGGCGCGCTGACCGCGCTTGCCGCGTTGCGCGAACCGGTGGACACGTTCTTCAACGACGTGATGGTCAACGCCGAAGATCCGGCGTTGCGCGCCAACCGTCTGGCCTTGCTCGGCGCACTGCATCAGCAGATGAATTGCGTCGCCGACATTTCCCGACTCGCTGCCTGAGCCCCGCGCCATGCCGACCAAAAAAGTGGTGATCCTGGACCGCGACGGCGTAATCAACGTCGACTCCGACGCGTTCATCAAGTCGCCGGACGAATGGGTGCCGCTGCCCGGTTCGCTCGAAGCGATCGCGCGGCTGAACCAGGCCGGTTATCGCGTGGCGATCGCCACCAACCAGTCAGGCATTGGCCGCGGTCTGTTCGATATGAACGCGCTCAACGCGATGCATCTCAAGATGCATCGCCTGGCGGCGGCGGTCGGCGGGCGCATCGACGCGGTGTTCTTCTGCCCGCACACGGCGGAAGATCATTGCGAGTGCCGCAAGCCGAAGCCCGGCATGCTGAAGATGATCGCCGAGCGCTTCGAGGTCGATCCGCCGCACACGCCCGTGGTGGGCGATGCGATGCGCGATCTGCAAGCGGGCGCGGCGCTCGGTCATCCAACCCATCTGGTGCTGACCGGCAAGGGCCGCAAAACGCTCGCAGCCGGCGGCCTGCCCGAAGGCACGCGCGTGCATGACGACCTGCGCGCCTTCGCACTCGACTTCCTCGCCGACGCTCAAGAGTGACGCGCGCCATGCGCGTTTCCAACCCTCACCGACCACGCCGATGCGCTTCATTCGTTCTCTGCTGCTGCTGATCTACCTCGTTCTGTACACGGTGCCGTACGCGTGCGCGTGCTTCATCGCGTTTCCGTTCATGCGCGCCGACAAGCGCTACTGGATGGCCGCGGGCTGGTGCAAGTCGACCCTGCACGTGGCGCGCTGGCTCAACGGCATTCGCTACAACATAGAAGGCTTCGAGAACCTGCCCAACGGTCCCGCCGTGCTGTTGTCCAAGCATCAATCGGCGTGGGAAACGGTGGCGTTTCCGGCGCTGATGCCGCGGCCGCTGTGCTACGTGTTCAAGCGCGAACTGCTGTACGTGCCGTTCTTCGGCTGGGCGCTCGGTTTGCTGAAGATGGTTCATATCGATCGCAAGGAAGGCAAGTACGCGTTCGAGTCCGTCATCAAGCAAGGCAAGGCACGCATGGCCGAAGGCGCGTGGGTCATCATGTTTCCGGAAGGCACACGCACGCGCAGCGGCACGCAAGGCAAATACAAAACCGGTGGCGCGCGCTTCGCGGTCGCGACCGGCGCACCGGTCGTACCGATCGCGCATAACGCCGGACGACTGTGGCCGCGCAACTCGTTTCTTAAATATGCGGGTATAGTCACAGTGTCGATCGGCAAGCCGATCGACACGACGGGGCTCACGCCCGAAGAAGTGAACGCGCGCGTCGAACAGTGGATCGAAACTGAAATGCGTCGCATCGATCCTACCGCGTACAGCGCGACGGAAAGCCGTTCCGCCGCCGCACCAATCTGACGCGCCCACGCCCTCGAAGGCGTATTAGCGCGAAGCCGAAACCGATGCAGAAGTCTCCTACGTCGCAGCCCGCTGCGGCGCTCGATAACCGGCAACTCGATCTCCCGCTCTTCGCCGAGCCGGGGTCGACGTCGTCGTCCCCTTCACCTTCCGCGCCTTCTTCCGGTTCTGCCGGGAGTGCGTCGGGCACGCCGCAATCCGCTGGACTGCTCGCGCCAGATGGCAGCAAATTGCGCAGCCTCGTCGTCGGTTCACGCACGCTGCATTACGCGCTCAAGCGTTCGGCGCGCCGCTCGATCGGCTTTGCGATCGACAGCACGGGTCTGACGATCACCGCACCGCGTTGGGTCACGCTCGCCGATATCGAAACCGCGATCACCGAAAAGCAGCGCTGGATTTTCGCGAAGCTGATCGAATGGCAAACGCGTGTCGAACAGCGTGCGTTGCCGAAGGTCGATTGGAAAGACGGAGCCGAAGTGCCGTATCTCGGCCGGCCGGTGCGCGTGATACTCGGCTCGCCGCAAGGCACGCTTCAGTTCAGCGCGAGCGATTCGGCGTTGCAAGTGCCGCTGCCGTTGCAGGCCGATCCGCAACAGATCAAGGACCGCGTGCAAGGCTGGCTGCAAGGCGAAGCGAAGCGTCTGTTCGGTGAGCGTCTCGCGATTTATTCGGAGAAGCTGGGCGTCAGCTATCGCACGTATGCGCTGTCTTCAGCGGCGACGCGCTGGGGCAGTTGTTCGAGCGACGGCAAGATTCGCCTGAACTGGCGGCTGATTCACTTTCCGCTGTCCATCATCGACTATGTCGTCGCGCACGAGCTCGCGCATTTGCGTGAGATGAATCACAGCCCGCGCTTCTGGCAAACGGTGGAATCGATTTTTCCGGAATTCCGCGAGGCACGGCAGACGCTGAAGTCGCATCCGCCGGAATTGTTGCCTACGTTGTAGCGAGACTTTTTTAGACGGCTTGCGAGCTTGAGACGAAAACGGCGCTTCATCATGAAGCGCCGTTTTTTCTTTTGAGCCGCCAGGACGAACGCTGGCTCACTCCGTGCAGAAGGTTTCCTGCAGATGACGCCACATCACCTTGCCATGCGCGTCGAGTTCCATCACCGCCGTGGAGCGCCGCACGTTCGCGTTGCCCGCACCGTCGCGCTGATACTCGCGGTATTTCACCACCGCGCCCGACGCATAGTCGGCGACGATCTCCATGTCGCGGATCGTGATTTGCGAGCCCGGACGCGCGCCGCGCAGCTTCGCGAATACTTCTTGCGTGCCGGCGTAATCGAGCGCATTGCCGGACGTCATGACCAGCGTGAATTGCGGCGTGAAGCGCGCCATGATTCGCTGCAGCGCGCCTTCGTCCGCCGAGCCGTCGAACAGCGCCGCGATTTCGACGTGGATCTCGTCGAGTTCTTTGAAGTAGGGATTGCTGTTATTCATTATGGAATCTCGCCCTGCCGTCGACGTTATTTCTTCTTCTGAATGAACTCGATCTTGTAGCCGTCCGGATCCGTAACGAACGCTATCACCGTGGTGCCGTGTTTCATCGGGCCGGCTTCGCGCACGACCGTGCCGCCTTGCGCCTTGATTTTGTCGCACGCGGCGTAGGCGTCATCGACTTCGACGGCGAGGTGCCCGAAGCCGCTGCCGAGGTCGTACGACGGCGTGTCCCAGTTGTGCGTGAGTTCGAGGACCGTGCCGTCGCGTTCGTCCGTGTAGCCGACGAACGCCAGCGTGAATTTGCCGTCCGGATAATCGTCGCGGCGCAGCAGTTTCATGCCGAGCATCTCGGTGTAGAAGGCGATCGAACGATCCAGGTCGCCGACCCGAAGCATGGTGTGAAGCAGGCGCATGGTGCACTCCCTGTTGGGTGATAAAACGAGACCGTCAATGTACCCGGAATCACGCTGCGCTGCAGCGCGCGGATCAGGCGCGGCGGGCTCATTGGCATACTCACTGGCGTGCTCAATGAGGTCCTCGCGCAGGTTGACTATTTTCATCTGACAATCCATTCTTCCTGAACCGTCCGGACGCAAAAATCGAGGGGACGGCTCAGGAACGGGCGGACCAGCAGGAAAGAATCAGGCCTGTTCGACAGGAGGATCGTCCTATGTGTCGTCCGGGCTACCGGCTCGCGCCGGCTCGTCTGCTCGAAGCGCTGTCGTCCACCATCGGGCTCGCCATTCTGCTGCCTTGCGACCCCGCGTTCGCGGCTTGCGACAACGTCAATCCGGTCGGCGGACAAACCGTCACCTGCACCGGCAGCATGCCGAATCCGTCCACTACGAGTGTCACTGCCGCAGCGGGCAGCACCAACGTCACGGTCAACGTGCAGACCGGCGCGGAACTCGATATCAATGGCAACAATGTCATTCTCGTGCGCGACGGCAGCACCGTGACCAATCTCGGCACGTTGAACGGCAGCGGCGATACCTTTGATGCAATGTCCGCGCATGGCGCGAGCGGCGGCTCAGGTCAGAACGTGCTGGTCAACCGCGGCAGCATCACGACGAGCGGCGTCGAGTCGGAGGGCATGTACAACGACGCCGCCGCGGTCACGATGTTGAACGACACCACCGGCGTGATCCGCACGAGCGGCGATGAATCGGCAGCGATGCACGATTTCCAGAGTCCCGGCGGCGGCACCTTGACCAACAACGGCACGCTCGCTACCACCGGCGCCAGTTCACCCGGCATGGCCGCGTTGACGAACAACGACACGCTCGTCAATAACGGCACGATCACGACCACCGGCGCGGGATCGTATGGCATACGGACGAACGGCAATGCGGTCGGCGGTCCCGGCAACAACGTGATCGTCAACCACGGCACGATCGACGTTTCCGGCGCGGACGCCCATGGCATCGTGTCGTCGGATACGGCGCCGGGCGTCGTCACGAATACCGGCTCAATCACCGCACAGGGCGTGGGGGGCGCCGGCGCGATCTTCTCCGGCAACGTCACGCTGAACAACGCGGCCGGCGCGAGCATCGTCAGCCAGCAAGCCAACGCGATCGTCGCCAATGGCGGCGGCACGTTCAACAACGCCGGCACGATCTCCGGCGCGATCAACGCGATCGCTTTCGCGAATGCCGGTGCGACGATCAACAACAGCGGTTCGATCGTCGCGGCGACGAGTCAGGCGATCAGTTCCATCGGCACGTTCAATATCGTCATCAACAACACCGGCACCATCGCGGGCGGCAACGGCCGCGCGATCTGGACCGACAGCGGCAACGACACGTTCAACTGGAGCGGCGGCACCGTCACGGGCTTCGTGCGCTTCAGCGCAGGCGACGACACCGCCACGCTCACCAACCTCACTGACGCGAATCTGAGCGGCGTGCCGAGCTTCGACGGCGGCCCCGGCAACGATCTGCTGACGTTCGATCGCACGTCCGCGAGCGGCGTGAGCCGCTTTATCGATTGGGAAACCGTCAATGTGATCAACGGCAGCCAGTTGACGCTGGACAGTCAGGGACTCACGCTCGGCGATAGCGGCACGCTGACCGGCACGCTCAACGTCGACGCGACCAGCACCTTGTTCGCGGGCGGGCTGGCGAGCGCGGTGACGATTGCGCCGGCGGTCGCCGGACAACTCGTCACGGTGACCAATGCGGGCACGTTCGATCTGACCAACGGCGGCGCGAATACGCAGGCCGTGCTGGTGATCGATGGCAACTACACCGGGCTCAATGGACGGCTGCTGCTGCAAAGCGTGCTCGGCGGCGACGGTTCACCGAGCGGCAAGCTGGTGATCGCGCAGGGGGTGGGGTCGGGGAGTACGACGCTGGGCGTGACTAACGTGGGCGGCAACGGCGGCGCCACGCTCACTGATGGGATTCTCGTGGTGCAGGCCACCAATGGGGCGACGACGACCGCTAGCGCGTTCACGTTGCCGCGACCGTTGATGGCCGGCGCTTATACGTACTACCTGTTCAAAGGCGGAGTGAGTGCGGGGACAGGGGATAACTGGTATTTGCGTTCGAGTCTGGCGGCGGCGCCGACGCCAACTCCAACTCCAACACCAACACCAACTCCAACACCCACGCCCACGCCCGAGTCCGCCGCCGGCCCAATCGCAGCGCCTGGCACACCAGCCCTACCGACCCCACCGCCCGCAGGCGCCGCCCCCACACCGCTCTATCGAATGGAAGTCCCCGTCTACGCAGCAGTCCCCGTGCTCACGCGCGAACTCGGCATCGCGCAGATCGGCACCTTCCACGACCGCCAGGGCGAACAGTCAATGCTCGACGAAAGCGGCCCGCTGCCCGCCGCATGGGCACGCGTCTGGGGCGAGCACACATCGCAAACCAGCAGCGGCGGCGCAAGCCCGGATTTCAGCGGCACCATCAGCGGCGTGCAAGTTGGCCACGATCTCTACGCCGATCGCAGCGCGAGCGGTCATCGCAACCACTACGGTTTTTTCCTGGGCTTCGCTCGTGCGCAAGGCGATGTGAACGGCTTCGCGCTCGGCTTTCCCGATCTGTCGGCCGGGCATCTGGCGATCAACGCGTACAGCGTCGGCGCGTACTGGACGCACATCGGTCCGGGCGGCTGGTACACCGATGCAGTCGCCATGGGCAGCGCGCTGACGCTCGATCCGATGTCGAATCAGGGCCTCGGCGCGAGCACGCATGGTCACGCGATCACGACGTCGCTCGAAGCCGGTCTGCCGATTCCGTTGCGTGCGAATCTGAGCCTCGAACCGCAGATGCAATTGATCTGGCAGCATGCATCGATCGACGATCTCAACGACGGCGTTTCGAGCGTCTCGTTTCACTCGGCCAATGGCTTCGTGGGACGACTCGGCTTGCGTCTGCAAGGCGCGTTCGAAGGCGCTGGCGTGCAATGGCAACCGTATTTGCGGGCGAATTTGTGGCGCTATTTCAATGGCACCGACAGCGTGACTTACGCGGGCAGCACGGTGATTCCGTCGAATGTCGCGGCGACGGCGGCTCAATTCGGCATGGGGGTCGTCGCGCATCTGAGCGCGCGCGGCAGCGTGTTCGCGGCCGCGAGTTACACGACGAATGTGAATGGCGAGCACCGCAGCAGCGTCGAGGGCAATCTTGGGGTGCGCTGGAGTTGGTGACTCCGGGCGGCCCGTTCCGAATCAGCGCAATCCGAACCGCCCATTTCAAAACTGATGCCGGATCCCCGCCATCAACCCGATCTGCGTGCCCTTCTGCGCGAGCCCGATACTGTTCACCCCTTGCAGTTGCGCGCCGATCAGATCGCCGCGATAGACCGCGTAATCGCCTTCCAGATAGACGTCCGTACGCTTCGACAGGTTGTAGTCCGCGACCAGTTGATATTGCCAGGCCGATCCGTCCTGCGCATGCGTCTTGCCGTCCTGCAGCGTGCGCCAGACGTTGGCGGCGAAGTGCCACACGTTGCCGACCTGCTGCGTGATGCCGCCCATAATCATGCGACGCCGCGAAAAGTCCGTGTATTTGAGCGCCGTCAGTTCGGGCGCGGTGAACGGCCCGTTGGCGAAATTGGAAAACCCCGCATCGTTCTGATTGACGATATAGCCCGCCGAAAAGCGCGTCAGATTCCACGTGTACGAACCGCCGAAGGTCCAATCTTTCGCGGCCGCGCCGTTGACCGAATCCTTCGACTCTTCGTACGCCGCGCCGACGCTGAACGGACCGCCTGCCGGCCCATACGCGGCGGCCGCGCCGATCTGACTGCCGTTCGAATTGCCCGCGTTACCGCCGAATGCGTAGCCTGCCGCGAACGTGAAACCGTTGTATCTCGCCTGATACTGCACCTGATTGCTGGTCCAGATGCCGCCGGTCATCGTCACTTCGGGCTGGAAGCTGAAATCGTAGGGGATCCAGGAATTGCTGCCGTAACCGCCGACGGTAATCCCCTCGATCATCACGTTGTATTGCCGCCCGATGATCACCTGCCCGTACGACGCCGAGCGCACGCCGATCTGCGCTTCGTTGAAAAACGGCAAGGTGGGATCGCTTTGACCGGTGTTGATATAGATGCGGTTTTCGAGCTTGAAAAACGTCGACCAGCCGCCGCCGAGATCTTCAACGCCCTTCAAACCCCAGCGACTCTGCGTCATGCCGCCGTTGCCCAATCCGAGCGATGAATCGCCGGCCGTGTTCGCATGCGTCAGATAGCGCACGCTTTCGTCGACCACGCCGTACAGCGTCACGCTAGATTGCGCCTGCGCGATCTGACAGCCGAATGACGCGATGGCCGCGGGCACCAGGGCTGCCGTCCACCTGCTTACGTTTTTCATACCGTCTCCTCGTACAGATTCCGCTTTGCGCGGATGAGACTCTTCTGCTTTGGCCGGCGCGAATCGACTGGTGCGCGACGGGTGCGCGGCGATTCAGTCGATGCGGCCCGTACGAAAATCCTGACGAAACGCTTGTGGTCGAACCTTAGCGCGAAACGGCAACGGCAAGAAATTAGTCTGACGTGAGCGCGGCGGAGTGTTGTTAAGACAGCAAAATGCTTGCGGGATGTAAGAAGCACGCGTAGGCGGTGGGGTCATGGGCAGGCGGAAGCAGTGGGTTTGCTATCGTATGATCTGAATTCAGCCCGGCTTCGCGCTGAATTCGCCGCCAGGCGCTCGCGACTTATCCGTTCGGCTAGCCATTCGGCCGACTATCGCGATGCCCGCCGAGATCCGATACTGACCGGCCTTCTCCCCGTCTTGTCCTCACCAGTCCGAAATCGCCCATGAGCACTACCGCCTTGCCCGCGCGCCGCGCCCCCGACAGCTTCGCGATCCTGCTCATGATCGGCTTGTGCGCGATCTGGGGACTCCAGCAGGTTGCCATTAAAAGCACGAATTCAGCGGTGCCGCCGGTCTTCCAGGCGGGTTTGCGTTCGCTGGTCGCGTCTTTGCTGGTGTGGGGCTGGGCGCGCTCGCGCGGCACGCCGCTGTTTCGCGACGACGGCACGCTGAGCGCGGGCCTGCTCGCCGGCGTGCTGTTCGCCGCCGAATTCGTGTGTATTTTTCTGGGTCTGACGCTGACCAGCGCGTCGCGCATGGCGGTGTTTCTGTACACCGCGCCGTGCTTCACCGCGCTCGGCCTGCACTGGTTCGTGGAAGGCGAGCGGATGCGGCGGATTCAGTGGTTCGGTATTTTCGTGGCGTTCGCCGGCATGGCGCTGGCGTTCGCGGACGGCTTCCTGCACAGCCACGCCGCACAAGCCTCAACGCTGAAGGGTATGGCCGGCGACGCGCTCGGCGTGCTGGCCGGTGTTGCCTGGGCCGCGACCACGGTGGTGGTGCGCGCCACGCGTCTCGCTCAATCGAGCGCCAGCAAGACGCTGTTCTATCAATTGGCGGTGTCTGCGGTGGTGTTGCTCGCGCTGGCGGTCGGGCTCGGGGAGGCGCACGTCGAAACCGTCACGCCGCTCGCGCTGATGAGCCTCGCCTATCAGGCCGTGATCGTCGCGTTCGTCAGCTATCTGGTGTGGTTCTGGCTGTTGACGCGCTATATCGCGTCGCGCCTGTCGGTGTTTTCGTTTCTCACGCCGCTGTTCGGCGTGAGCTTCGGCGTGCTGCTGCTCGGTGAGTCGTTCAGCCTGCGCTTCCTGATGGCCGCGGCGCTGGTGCTGGTGGGTATCGCGCTGGTCAATGCGCCAGCGCGACGGGTGACGTAACGAGGTAGACCTGAGCTCGCTAGCGTGCCGCGACGGTTCAGGAGGCATCGCCGTCGCTCGCCGCTGCACGCTGCGACGGCCTGGCCGCCGCGACGATCTGCGCCACGCGCACGTATTCGGCAACCGACACGTCTTCGGCGCGACGTTGCAGGTCGAAGCCGAGCGCCTCGAAGTCCACTGAATCGCGAAACGCGGCCAGCGTATTGCGCAACATCTTGCGGCGCTGCGAGAACGCCGCCGTCACCACTTCGCCGAGCACGCGCTGGTCGACCGGCGTCAGCTCCTTCTGCTCGTACGGAATCATCCGCACGATCGCCGAATCCACCTTGGGTGGCGGATTGAACGACTCGGGCGGCACGTCGAGCTGCTTGTCGATCACGTAGCGATACTGCAGCATCACCGAGAGACGGCTGAATGCTTTCGTGCCCGGCTCGGCCACCATCCGCTCGACCACCTCGTTCTGCAGCATGAAGTGCTGATCGATCACGCAAGGCGCGAACGAGGTCAGATGAAACAGTAGCGGGCTCGAAATGTTGTACGGCAGATTGCCGACAATCCGCAGCGACGCTTTTTCACCCGGCGCGGCCAGCGAACCGAAGTCGAACGCGAGCGCGTCGCCCGCGTGCAGTTCGAGCAGATCGCCGAATTTCGTCTTCAGACGGCCGATCAGATCGCGGTCCAGTTCAACGGCGTGCAACGGCGCTTCCGGCGTGGCCAGACGCTCGATCAGCGGCTCGGTGAGCGCGCCGAGGCCCGGCCCGATTTCGACCATGCGCTCGCCGCGTCGCGGCTGGATGACGTCGACGATCGAATCGATCACGCCCATGTCGACCAGAAAGTTCTGACCGAAACGCTTGCGCGCGATATGACCTTGGTGCCGGCCCTGTTGCTGTCTGCTGGTGGACATCGAAGAAACGCTAAAGAAAGAGAACTGCTTGAAGAAAAGGAACTGGCGCGAATCGCGCCAGCCTCAGGCAACACCGCAGGCGCGCGGCGAGTCGTGCAACCATTGCGCGGCCAGCCGCGCAATGACGCCGAATCAGCCCGCGCGGCGGTGCTGCGCCATCGACACCGCCGTGTCGATCGCGGCGATCAGGCTGCCCGCGTCGGCGCGGCCGGTGCCGGCCAGATCGAGCGCGGTGCCGTGATCGACCGAGGTGCGGATAATCGGCAAGCCGAGCGTGATATTGATGCCTTCGCCGAATGTAGCGTATTTCAGCACCGGCAGGCCCTGATCGTGGAACATGGCCAGCACGCAGTCGGCCTGCTCCAGATAACGCGGCTGAAACAGCGTGTCGGCCGGATACGGACCGGGCGCGTCGATGCCCTGCTCGTTCGCGAGTTTCAGCGCCGGCGTGATGACCTCGATTTCCTCGCGACCCAGGTAGCCGTTTTCGCCCGCATGCGGGTTCAGCCCCGTCACGAGAATACGCGGCGCCGGCAAGCCGAAGTGATGCCGCAGATCGTGATCGATAATGCGCAGCGTCTCGACAATACCGTCGACGGACAAGGCTGCGGACACGTCCTTGAGCGGCAGATGCGTGGTCGCGAGCGCGACGCGCAGCGGACGCTTGCCGGAGCCGGCCAGCATCATCACCACGCGCGGCGTGTGAGTGCGCTCGGCCAGATATTCGGTGTGGCCGGTGAACGGCACACCGGCGTCGTTGATGGTGCTTTTTTGCAGCGGCGCCGTGACGATCGCGTCGAAGGCGCCGGCTACCGCGCCGTCGATCGCGCTGTCGAGCAGGTCGAGCACGTAGCGGCCGTTGGCCGCGTCCAGCTTGCCTGCCTGCACCGGCACGCCGAGCGGCTGGTGCTGCATACGCACGCGTTTGCCGTCAGCCAGCAACGCGTTCCAGTCGACGCCCACGGCGTGCGCGCGTTCGGCGAGCAACGCCGCGTCGCCCAGCACGGTGAACTGTGCGCCGGGCCAGTGGGTCGCCGCGCCGGCGAGAGCCTGCGCGGTCAGTTCAGGGCCGACGCCGGCCGGTTCGCCGGTCGTGATCGCGATCTGCAACGGCAAGCCGGCGGACTGGGCGGCGTTTGTCATGACGATTACTGCACGCTCGCCAGCGTGGGCTTCACTTCCACATACGCGGTGTCGCGCAGTTCACGCAGCCAGTCGGCGTAAGCCTGTTCGGCCTTGCGCTGACCGATGGCCTGGCGCGCCAGATCCATCTGCTGCGCGACCGAGCCTTCGGCGTCGCGGCGGCCCAGCACCTGGATCAGGTGATAGCCGTACTCGCTGCGCACCGGGTCGCTGATCTGACCGTCCTGCAGGTTGTTCATTGCGCGCTCGAATTCCGGCACCGTCTCGCCCGGGCTGATCCAGCCGAGGTCGCCGCCTTGCGACGACGAACCGTCTTGCGAGTAGGTGTGCGCGAACTTCGCGAAGTCGCCGCCCGCGGCGATCTGGTTCTTGATTTCGAGCAGCTTCTGGCGCGCTTGCGGCTCCGACATACCGTCGCCGACGCGCAGCAGAATGTGGCGCACATGCGTCTGCACCAGCTTCGGCGCATCCGAGCTCGAGCCCTGACCGGCGCGGCGATCGACCAGGCGCACGACTTCGAAACCGTCGCTGGTGCGGATCACGTCCGGATTGATTTCGCCCGGGCGCAGCGTGGAAGCGGCCTTCGCGAACTCAGGCGGCAGCTTCGAAGGCTGCTGGTAACCGGTATCGCCGCCTTTGGACGCGTCCGGCGCTTGCGAATTGGCCTTCGCGAGCTTTTCGAAGTTCGCGCCGCCCTTGGCTTCGGCGAGCAACGCCTGGGCCTTTTTCTGCGCCGCTTCGATGTCGGTTTCCGACGCGTTCAGCGGCGCCTTCAGGAAAATGTGCTGCATATGCAGATCGCTCTGCAGGCCGGCGTTCGGGCCACGCTGACTGGCGATGTAGTTCGCGACTTCCGCGTCCGACACCACGACCTTGCTGTCCACTTCTTTCTCGCGCAGACGCGAGAGCGTCAGTTCGGTGCGCGCGTCGTTCGTGAACGTGGTCCAAGGCACGCCTTGCGCCTCGATCCGCGCGCGGTACATCTCGAGCGACATGTTGTTCGATTGCGCGAGGCGTTCGAGCGTTTTCTGCACGGCGGCGTCGTCGATGTTGATGCCGTCTTCTTTCGCCTTCTGCAACTGGATGCGTTCCAGCACCATCTGGTTGAGCACCTGCTGGCGCAACTGGTCCAGCGGCGGGACCGGCGCGTTCTGCTGGTTCAGCCGACGCGTGATCAGGCCCATGCGGTCGTCCAGCTCGCGCCGCGTGATGACACCGTTGTTGACCACTGCGGCAATGGTATCGACCGTCTGGCCGCTACCGCTGCTGGCCAGCGCCTGCGCCTGAACCGGCGCAACCGACAGGAAAGACGCCGCGGCGGCGAGACCGGCCGCAAGCGTTGCCAAGCGAAGCTTTTTCATGATTGCCACAGATACTCCAATGATGTCGGGCGCGCCTGGCCCGTCTTTTCGCATTCTATAAAACGATCGCGACCGAACCGCGTCATTCGTAATTGGTGAAACGCGCTTCCGGCGGCGGCGGCGGCGGCAACGGCGTATAGCCCTGCACGCCGTTGCGGAACGCGGCCATCAACCCATTGTCGACGCTCGACAAGCCCTTGAACGTCAACTGCGCGAGGAACCGCGTGCTCGTCTGATTCTGATTCGAGGTGTTCACACCGTTCGCGTAGCGCTGGATCCCGGCGCCGAGCGTCCAGCAGTCGGCATCGTATTGCAGGCCTACCAGACCGTCGACGATCCGTTTTCCGCCCAGGTCGTAGTTGAACCTCGCCACCCCGTACACGTGGTGCGTGAGCGGCCATTGCCCCGAAACCAGCACCTGATTGATCGGCGTGTTATCCAACGTGGTGTTCGCGCGGGTATAACGGTACGCGACGTTGATCACCTTGCCGCTGGCCGGGCTGAACCCGAAGCCAACACTCGTCTTCACCAGCTGGTTGTTGTCGGCATTATATTGGAACGCCGTTTCCGAAGCGAAACCGGCGCCGAGCTTGAGCGACGCACCCACGATCAGGTCCGAATGGGTGGCCTGCGTGCTGGTCTGGGTCGGCAACAGCGTGACGCGCTGGTCCTGGAAGTAATACTGCTGCGCGATCACGAAACGCGCGCGTTCGTCGCCCGTGGCCGGGTTGATGAAGCGCGTGGTGATGGCCGCGGTCAGACGGTTCGCGTCGGCGATCCGGTCGTTACCGACGAAGGTGTTCGGCGAGAAAATTTCCGCCAGCCCGAAATCGGATTCGGCGGTATCGAACAGCGGCGCGAACGCCTGGTTGCGATACGGCGTGTACACGTAGTACAGCCGCGGCTCCAGCGTCTGGATGTAATCCTCACCGAAGATCCGCACCGAGCGGTCGAAAATCAGGCCCGTGTCGAACGTGAAGGTCGGGATCGATTCGGTGAAATTCTTCGGCGTGCCGGCCGGCGTGGTGCTGCTGATGTTGTTCAGGTCGTACGACGCGAGGTGCAACTGCACCTTCGGCGTGACGAAGTACCCCGGCCCGACCACCGAATACGACAGGTACGGGTTGAACATCACCCGCTGACCCTGCGTCGTGTCCGCAGTGGTGATGCGGAAATTCGAGTAATCGGCTTCCGCGCCGTAATCGAACCCGCCGATGTTGTACTTCGCGTACTTCACGTTCAACTGCGGCTCGCGGCCATACGGCGCAATCGACGGCGTCAGCGTCTGCCAGTGCTGCTCGCGCGCGAGCACCGACCACGGACCGTTGTTGTACGTCAACCCGGCTTCCTGTTGATACAGGAGCTGGGTGCCGTTCATGAACTGACTGACCGACGACGACAGGTCTTCCGGATACGTGTTGTCCGAAACCTTGTTGTAGTAGATGTAGCCGCCGAACCCGTTGCCGAAGTTCTGGTTGTGCTGGATGTACAGCGCGTAGCGGTTGGTCTTGGTCAGCCGGTCGTCCGGCAGGAACTCGCCGGTGATCGAACCGGAATACGTGGGCGACAGATAGCGGAACGACGACTGCAACTGCACGCCGCGCTTGGAGATCAGACGCGGTGTAATGGTCAGATCGCGGTTCGGTGCGATGTTGAAGTAATACGGCACCGACAGTTCGAAGCCGTTCGACGAACTCAGCGAGAACGTGGGCGGCAGAACCCCGCTGCGCCGCTCGCCCGAGAGCGGGAACGACAGCCACGGCGACGCGAACACCGGCACGCCCTGGAAGAACAGCACGCCGTCATGCGCGACGCCTTCGTCCGCGCCGGTGTCGAAATCGAACTCGCTGCCTTTGATGTACCAGGCCGGATCGTCCGCGCACTGGCAGGCGGTATAGGTGCCCTTCGTGAAGACCGAGCGCTCATTGTCGAGCAGATCGACACGCTGCGCGCTGCCCGAGCCGCCGGTCACATTGAAGTGGTACTTCGGCGCGGTCATGAAACCTTCGCTCGAATCCAGCCGCATGTGCGCTTCAGGCCCGACGAAGGTGTTGCCGTTGTTGTTGACATGGACCTGGCCGTACGCGTCGGCCATGTCCGTGTCCTGATCGTAATGCAGGGCGTCGGCCTTGATCACCATCGTGTTGTGGCGTATCTCGGCCGCGCCCTTGGCCGCCATGTCCTGGTCGGTGGTGCCGGTGGTCGTGTCACCGAGCACGAAGGTGGCCGACTTCTGCCCCTGTAGCAGCGGATGTTCTTCCAGTTGCGGGGCGAGCTGCATGCCCCAGGGCGCGTCGATCGGTTGCGGCTGCGCGGCTTCCCCCACCAGCTGGGCGTGCGCAAGCGCGGGCATCAGGCCCGGAACGGCGATCAACGCCGCGACGAGCCGCCTTTTGCGCGGCACTACGGCACAAGAGGGAGTCGTTTGGGAAAGCTGTCTAGGCGGCATGTATCGTTTGGCGAATCGGCCCATCCGCCAGCTTTTACAGTCACGATCCACCGCCTGCACACCCCGACCGTGACAGTGGGCTGCACATCAATTAACAATCTTTCGAACGGTGAGGCGGGCGGTGAAGCGGAACGCGCGAAAGCTGGCGTGAGTCGCGTCAAAAAAGTCGTGGGGTATTATATGGCAAGACGTTGCCCCTCAGAATTTGCCGCCGGTTTTCATGACGCTACCCTCCTCCCAAGATACCCAAGATCCCCGTCTCGACCTGCTCAAAGCCTGGCTGAACCGCCACGCAGCGGGCTATTCGCTCGAGCTCGATACCCTCGCACCGGCTTCGTCCGACGCCAGTTTTCGGCGCTATTTCCGGCTCGCCGGTAAGGCGGCGGAAGATGAAAGCACCGGCACGCTGATCGCCGTCGACGCGCCGCCCCCCGAAAAGTGCCGCGAATTTGTGCAGGTCGCCCAGTTGCTCGAGGCCGCCAACGTCAACGTACCGCGCGTGCTCGAGGTCGACTTCGACGCCGGCTTCATGCTCGTGACCGATCTGGGCACCGATTCGTACCTCGGCGCGCTGACCGACGCGCAGCAGGCGGACGACGCGCGCCGTCCGCGCACGCTGATGCGCGACGCGCTCGACGCCTTGATCCGCTGGCAACTGACCTCGCGCGAAGACGTGCTGCCGCCGTTCGACGAAGCGTTCCTGCGCCGCGAGATGGAATTGATGCCGGAGTGGTTCATCGGCCGGCATCTGGGTCGCGAGGTCGACGAAAAGACGCGCGGTCTGCTCGACCGCACCTTCGCGCTGCTGATCGCGAGCGCCCGTGCGCAGCCGCAGGTGTTCATGCTGCGCGATTTCATGCCGCGCAATCTGATGGTCGCCACGGCCGCCGCAGTCACGACTGGGTCGAACGGCGCTGCAAACCGCACGGCAAACCCCGGCGTACTCGACTTCCAGGACGCCGTGTACGGTCCGATCACGTACGACGTCGCGTCGTTGCTGCGCGACGCGTTCCTCGGCTGGGACGAAGAGTTCGAACTGGATTGCTTCGTGTACTACTGGGAGCGGGCAAAAAAAGCCGGCCTGCCGGTCGATCCCGACTTCGGTGAGTTTTACCGCCAGCTCGAATGGATGGGCCTGCAACGCCACATCAAGGTGCTCGGGCTGTTCTGCCGGATCAACTACCGCGACAACAAAGCGCATTACATGAAAGATCTGCCGCGTTTCATCGGCTATGCGCGCAAGGTGGCGGAACGTTATGCGCCGCTGCGTCCGTTCGCGAAGCTGCTCGACGAGCTCGAAGGCCGCGCGGATGACGTCGGCTACACCTTCTGAGCGATGACGACATCCGTGAAGAAAGCGATGATTTTCGCCGCGGGCCGCGGCGAGCGCATGCGTCCGCTGACCGACACCTGTCCGAAACCGTTGCTCGAAGTGGGCGGCAAACCGCTGATCGTGTGGCAGATCGAGCGGCTCGCGCAGGCCGGCTTTCGCACCATCGTGATCAACCACGCGTGGCTCGGCGAGCAGTTCGAGACCGTGTTGGGCAATGGCTCGCGCTGGCAGGTCGAATTGCGCTACTCGGCCGAGCATGAAGCGCTCGAAACGGCCGGCGCGATCGCGCAGGCGCTGCCGTTACTGGAAGACGGCGACAAAGACGGTGACCGCGGCGAGGTGTTCGTCGGCGTCGCCGGCGACGTGTACGCCGATTTCGACTACGCCGCGCTGAATGCCCAGGCCGACAGGCTCAGCACGTTGCCCGAGCCGGGCATGCATCTGGTGATGGTGCCGAATCCGGTCTTTCATCCGGACGGTGATTTCGGTCTGGTCGACGGAGTGGTGTCGCTCGACGCGCAGCCGCGCCTGACGTTCGGCAGCATCGCCCTCTACGACACGCGGATGTTCCGCGATCTGCCGCGCGGCACGCGGCGCGCGCTGTCGCCGTACTACCGCGACACGATCTCGCGCGGGCTTGCGAGCGGCGAGTTGTATGAAGGTTTGTGGGAGAACGTCGGCACGGCGGCTCAACTTGGCGCGCTGGACCTGCGGTTGAAAAGCGAGCGCTAGGCTCGCCTCCGCGCCGCTCAGCTCTCGCCCGCCCCCACCGCGTCGACCGCTTCCGGCGCGTGCGCCACGCGCTGCTGCTGCAACGCCCACATCTGCGCGAACAACCCGTTCGCGCGCAGTAATTCCGCGTGCGTGCCGCGCTCTACGATTTGTCCTTTGTCCATCACGATGATCTGCTGCGCGTGCACCACCGTCGACAGCCGATGCGCGATGATCAGCGTCGTGCGCTCGCGGGCAATCTGATCGAGCTCGTGCTGAATCGCGCGTTCGGAGCGCGAATCGAGCGCGGAGGTCGCTTCGTCGAACAGCAGGATCGGCGGATTCTTCAGAATGGTCCGCGCAATCGCCACGCGCTGCTTTTCGCCACCCGAGAGCTTCAGGCCACGCTCGCCGACCGGCGTTTCATAGCCCTTCGGCAGTCCTTCGATGAAGTCGTGAATATGCGCCGCGCGCGCCGCCGCGATCACTTCTTCGCGCGTAGCAGAAGGCCGACCATACGCGATGTTGTAGTAGATCGAATCGTTGAACAGCACCGTATCCTGCGGCACGATCCCGATCGACGCCCGCAGTGAATCCTGCGTGACATCGCGAATATCCTGACCGTCGATAGTGATCGCGCCGCCCGCCGCGCGGTCCAGATCGTAGAAGCGGAACATCAGCCGCGCGAGCGTCGATTTACCCGAGCCGCTATGCCCCACCACCGCGGTCGTGGTGCCCGCCGGAATCGTGAAACTCACGTCGTGCAGAATCTGCCGCGCCGGTTCATACGCAAAGTTCACGCGCTCGAAGCGCACCTGCGCGCCGCTCACCTGCAGCGCGGGCGCGCCTTCAACATCGGGCACTTCCTGCGCAGCGCCGAGCAGCGTGAACATGCGGTCCATGTCGGTAAGGCTCTGCTTCAATTCCCGATACACCACGCCGAGAAAATTCAGCGGAATATAAAGCTGCAACATGAACGTGTTGATCAGTACCAGATCGCCGAGCGTGAGCTTTCCCGCCATCACGCCCTGAGTCGCACGCCACAGAATGAACACGAGCCCCGTGCCGATGATCGCCTGCTGGCCGAAATTCAGGGCCGACAGCGAGCGCTGCGATTTGATCGCGGCCGTGCGATAGCGCTTGAGATTTTCGTCGTAACGGCTCGCTTCCCACTCTTCGTTGCCGAAGTACTTCACGGTCTCGTAGTTGAGCAGCGAATCGATCGCGCGCGAGTTCGCCTTCGAATCGAGGTCGTTCATCGTGCGGCGAAAATGCGTGCGCCACTCGGTGACCTTCACCGTGAAAACGATGTACGTGGCCAGCGCGATAAACGTGACCACCGCGTAATACCACTCGTATTTGACGACGAAAAAGCCGAGCACGAGGCCAACCTCGACGAGCGTCGGCAGAATGCTGTACAGCGAATACGAGATCAGTTGCGTGATGCCGCGCGTGCCGCGTTCGATATCGCGCGACATGCCGCCGGTCTGCCGGTCGAGATGGAAGCGCAGCGACAGCGCGTGCAGATGGCGGAACACTTTCAACGCCAGTTGCCGCACCGCGCTCTCGGTCACCTTCGCGAACAGAATCTCGCGCAGCTCGGTAAATAGCGACGTGGACAGCCGCACCACCGCATACGCGACCACCAGCAAACCAACGCCGCCCAGCAGCACGATAGCCGGTGAATCATGCGCGCGGCCGAGCGCGGTGAGATGCTGCACCGACGCGAGGCTGTCGACGATCCGCTTCATCACGATCGGCACGCCGAGGTTGGCGACTTTCGCGCCGATCAGGCAGCTCAGCGCGAAAGCGACACGCCATTTGTAGGTGGCGAGATAAGGCAGCAGCGACAGAATGGTCTGCCAGTCGTTGCGCGGCAGGGTGGAGATCGGCGAGGGTTCGGACGAGGGCGTGCGGCGCATGGAGGTCGGCTTGGGGAGAGGATGGAACGGCCGGAGTTCGCAGCGGCGCGCCGACCGCAGCAGGCCGATCGATCGGCACACTGCTTTTTGTCGCGCGACCCGGCTGGGCGCTTTCCCGTACAATTCCTGATCTTTATATTGTCGCAGAAGCCGGCTGGCGCCGCTTTCCATGGGCAGTCCGGCCGCCGGTCATCCGTTGGCCACGCAGTTGGGCCGTGCTTCCGCGAGGCGCCGGCAAGATTGCCCCTGAACACCGTCGCCGCCGGTCCACTCGACCTGGCCCATCCGTTTCTCAAGAGTGTCCCAATGACCGATCTCCTTCAACTCCCGCAAAAGTCCTGCGCGCTGCGCGTCGTGCCGCAACCGTCGGACGCGAACGTTCACGGCGACGTGTTCGGCGGCTGGATCATGGCGCAAGTGGACATTGCCGGCTCGATTCCGGCGAGCCGCCGCGCCAACGGCAGAGTGGCGACCATCGCGGTCAATTCGTTCGTGTTCAAGCAGCCGGTCTTCGTCGGCGATCTGTTGAGCTTTTACGCGGATATCGTCAAGACGGGCAACACGTCGGTGACGGTGTCGGTCGAGGTTTACGCGCAGCGCATGAGCTTGACCGAAGAAGTCGTGAAGGTGACCGAGGCGCTCCTGACCTACGTCGCGACTGACAGCGACCGCCGTCCGCGCGCGTTGCCGGTGAGGGAATAAACACGCGCTGCTGCGCGCGCTGCTAAACAGCGGACCTGAACGAAAACGAGGCGCCTGGGCGCCTCGTTTGCATTCCGCTTTACCGCGTTACTGCTTTACTGAAAAACCACCGCGCCCCGAGGCCGCTTACTGGCTCGCCGCCGCTGCGGCAGCCGCCTTCTTCTGCGCGTTCTGAAGGTCGGTCGGATAGTTCGGATCGTTGCGCGACGGGTTATAGCCGTTGGCTTCCAGATTCTTCAACTCGGCGTTTTTCTTGGCACGCGCCTGCTTGCGCGCGGCCTTGCGCTGGGCCTTCGTGGTGGTCGCTTTCGACGCGGCCACGGGCTTGGCCGCATCCGAATCGTCGCCCGCCGCGCCACCGCTGCCGCCACTTTGCGCGAACGCCGGTGCGGCGCACGCCACACTCAGTACCACCGATGCCAGCAACACACTCAGTTTCTTTGCAGGTGAAGACGTCATTGTTCTCTCTCCAGTCGAATTGGCAATCTGTACGACGGCGCAACGCCCATGACTTTGTACGAGCAGCGACAACGAGTGGGCGCAACGCCACGTGAATCGATGCTTCGCGGTTCCCAACGCAGCTTAAGTTGGGAACTCCGAATATAGCCGACTGAAACCCGTCCGCAAAACGGTTTCCACGCAACAGCACGGGGCTGACGCACGCGAATCGACGTTCAGGCGGAACCGTTGCCGCGCAGATAAACGTCGACCTGTCCTTCGATCCATTGCGCGAAATGGGCCTGCCGGGCATTGAGCATTTCGCGTTGCTGCCACACGAGCCAGTAGGGATAACGATAGGGCACGCGGATGCCGGTGATCTGCACGAGCTCGCCGCGTGCCAGCGCATGGCCGACCAGGCTGCGCCGTTCGAGCGCGATGCCCTGCCCCATCAGCACGGCGCCGATCACGATGTTCGAATCGTTCGCCGACAACACCACCGCTTCGTCCGCGGGCTCCGCGACCTGGGCCGCGCGGCACCAGTCGGTCCAAGGCGTGTCGGGGCTGGAGATCAGCGGACAGGCCATCACGTCTTCGGCCGTGACCGGAAAGCGCCCGTTCGGCGCGAGCGCGAAATGCGGCGCCGCGACCGCGACGATCTCGTCGTCGAACAGCTTCTGCTGCGCGACGTCGGGCCAATGCCCCTGGCCCATTCGAATGCCGACATCGCACGCGCCCTGGCGCAAATCCTCGACTTGCAGACTCGTCAGCAAACGAACCCGATAGTACGGATGCGCCGCGCGGAAACTCGCGAGACGCGGCACGAGCCAATGCTGCGCGAACGACGGCAAGGTCGCGATCACCAGTTCGCTTTCCTGCGGACGCGCCTGCGCGCGACGCGTGGCGTGCGTGATGTCGCGCAGCGCGGTGCGGATTTCGAGCGCGTAGAGACGCCCCACTTCGGTCAGCCGCAGCCCGCGCGCCTCGCGAATAAACAACGCGAGGCCCATGCTGTCCTCGAGCACCTTGATCTGCTGGCTCACCGCCGAGTGCGTGACATGCAATTCGCGCGCGGCCTGGGTGACGCCGCCCAAACGGGCGACCGCTTCGAAGCAGCGCAGCGCGGTTAAGGGCGGGATTGGTTTCATGTAAGAAATTCTGACGTAAACCGTCGATTAATGTCGCTTTTTTTGGCGAGCGGAGATGCTTAATCTATCGACTGGATGCGCCTTGATCTGCGCGGGCATTGAAACTAGCCCAGCGCGGCCGCCTCGGACGCCCATGAAAGAACTTCTAACGGGAATGAGATGAAACTGATCGGTATGCTCGACTCGCCTTACGTGCGCCGGGTCGCCATCTGCCTCAAATTGCTGAAGATCGAGTTCGAACACGAATCGATTTCGGTGTTCAGCACCTACGACCAGTTCGCGAAGATCAACCCGGTCGTCAAAGCGCCGACGCTGATCGCCGATAACGGCCAGGTGGTGATGGACTCGACGGCGATTCTTCAGTACGCGGCGACGCTCGCCGGAGCGGAACAGCGGTTGTTCCCGTCGCGGCCGGACGACGCGTTGCGCGCCGCCCACCTCACCGGCCTTGCGCTGGCCGCCAGCGAAAAGACCGTGCAGATCGTCTACGAGCGCAATCTGCGGCCAGTGGAGAAACAGCACGAGCCGTGGATCGAGCGCGTGCGCTCGCAGTTGCTCGCTGCTTACGCCGCGCTCGAAAAGGATCTCGCCACCACGCCGCCGCCCACCGAAACCGATCGCTTCGACGCGGCGGATATCACCGTGGCGGTTGCGTGGCGCTTCACGCAGATGATGCTGCCGGAGATCGTCAGCGAAGATGCGTATCCGCATCTAAAAGCGTTTTCCGCGTTGGCGGAGGTCTCGCCGGTGTTCGTGAGCACGCCGCCGGTGTAAGACTCAACTCACGCCCAGCTCACCGTGACGGTCGACGCACGCCTTCACGGTTCACTGCACGCGCCGAGACACGAAGCCGTTGCTGTGCCACCCGTTGTGCCACCCGCTGCGCCACCTGTTGTGCCGCCCGCTGGTACGCGACGCCTGCGCCGAGCCGCGACACCGATCCATAACAACGTCCCGATCAGCAACGCGGCGGCGACCCATGGCAGCGCGATCGGGCCGTAGCGATCGATCGCCATGCCGCCCAACGCGCCGCCGCCGGCGATCGCCAGATTCCAGACGGTGACGATCATCGATTGCGCGACGTCGGCGCCGTTGCCCGCGGCCCGCGCGGAGGCGGTTTGAAATAGCGTCGCGGCGCCGCCGAACGCTAATCCCCAGACGGCCACCCCGGTATAAACCGCGCTCCGCGTCTCACTCGCGACGCCCAGCAGCACGACGGCGGCCGCGAACAGCACGACGCTGATCAGGGTGAGCCGCCGCAGATGCGCGTCCACCAGCACGCCGACTATCGCGATGCTCGCCAACGCGGCCGCGCCGAACACGAACAGCACGACGTCTACACGCTGCTGCAAGCCGGCGAAGGCAAGGAACGGCGAAATGTACGTATAGAGCAGGTTGTGCGCGAGCACATAAGCGAACATCACGGCGAGCACCGACTTCAGCCCCGGCGAGGCCAGCACGCCACGCAACGTCGTGCGGCGCGCCGCCGGCTGACCGGCGAAATCAGGCACTTGCCAGCGCACCCAGACGAGCAGGCCGAGCGTCGCCACCGTCATCGCGCCGAACGTATAACGCCAGCCGATCGAGGCGCCCAGCAGCGTACCGAGCGGGATACCGAGCGACAACGCGAGCGGCGCGCCAGTCATCGCCAGCGCGATCGCCCGACCTTGCAGATGCGCCGGCGCCATACGCGCCGCATGCCCCGCCAGCAGCGCCCACACGAGCCCCGCCGACACGCCGGCAAAGAAGCGCGCAATCAGCGTGAGCGTGTAGTGCGTCGAGAGCGTCGTCACCGTGTTGACCACGATGAATCCCGCAATGGCCGTCAGCAGCAACGGACGACGACGCCAGCCCCGCGTTGCGATGGCGAGCGGAATCGCCGACAGCAGCGAGCCGGCCGCGTACACGGTGACCAACTGGCCGATCAGCGCGGCCGATACCCCGAGATCCGCGCTCATTTCACGTAACAGGCCGGCGGGTAACGCCTCGGTCAGGATGGTGATGAAGCCGGCGGTGGCGAGCGCGAGCAAACCGGAAAGCGGCAAACGCCCGGCCGCTCGGGCTGGCCGCGGTGCGCCACCGGACCGCGTCGAGTCGAATTCGCTCATGGCCGGCTCGCCGTCTGAAGAGGCGCCGCACCGACGCCGTAGACCGCGTCGCGCAACGCGCTGACGAATGCACCCGACATCCCTTCGTACAACGTGTTGGTGAGCGCGACGACACTCAACCCACGCGCCCGGTCGACGAACCAGGAATGGCCGTACGCGCCGCCCCAACGCCAGGTACCGGGCGACTCCGGCGAATTCGCGGCGAGCGGATCGCGTAGTACTGAAAAGCCGAGACCGAAGCCATACCCCGGCGCATCGGGTGGTCCCATCGACCCGGTCTGATTACGGCCCATCTCGTCGACGAGCGCGCGCGGCAACAAAGGCGCTCCGCCACCGCGCAATGTGTCGAGCAGGCGCAGCACGTCGTCCGCGCAGCCCACCATACCCGCGCCGCCTGACGGAAACGCCGTCCGATCGAGCGCGCGCGCCGGTTCGAAGTCGATACCCACCGCGCCTTCGAACGGTGTGACGCGATCCTGGTCGCGCATCCGTCGCGGCTCTGGCGTGTCGTTCACGTACGGCGTCGCGAGTCGCGCCTCGTCGAGCGCGTGAAACGCCGTGTCGTGCATCGCGAGCGGCGCCGTCACCAACTCGCGCACCGCCCGCTCCAACGGCCAACCGGTCACACGCTCGATCACCGCGCCTAGCACGTCGATGGCCAACGAATACGTCCACGACTGACCCGGCGCGAACAGCAACGGCACGCCGGCGATCCGGCGCAGATTCTCGGCGAGCGTGACGCCCGAGCAATCCATCCCGTCCGACACACCCGCGAGCGCGTACGGGCCGTGCTCATCGGCCTCGAGAAAACGGTAGCCGAGACCGGCGGTATGCGTCAGCAACTGCCGCACGGTGATAGTGGCCGCCGCGCCGTCCGGTCCGCGCGGCGTGAATTCGGGCAGATGACGCGCGACGATATCGTCGAGTCCGAGACGCTGCTGGGCGACCAGCACCATCGCCGCGGTCGAGACGATCGGCTTCGACACGGAGGCGAGCCGGAACAGCGTGTCGTCGCGCATCGGCTGAGCACGCTCACGATCGGCCAGACCCGCTGCACGGCGATAGACCGTCTCGCCGTGCAGCGCGACCAGCACAACACCGCCCACCAGTCGTTGCGACGCCAACGCGGCGTCCAGCACCGCATCGACCCGCGACGACAGCGCGGCGGAATAACTGGAACGGCTCACTGCCTCGATTGCATGCTGCATGACGGCTCCGTTGAATGGGGACGCACCATCATACGAAGCCGGTCAGCGGAGAAAAACTGGGATACAGTTCCTCACTCTGCGGACAGGAATGTCCGGAATGGGAGGCAATGGTGGAAAGTCTCGGCGGGTTCGTGGTATTCGTGCAGGTCGCGGAAACGCGCAGTTTCGTCACCGCCGGGCGGCTGCTCGGCGTATCGGCGTCGGCGGTGGGCAAACGCATCGCCCGTCTCGAAGAACAGCTTGGCGTGCGGCTTTTTCATCGCAGCACGCGCAGCATCACGCTCACGACCGACGGCATCCAGTTCCTCGAACGCTGCCGGCGTATCCTCGCCGAAATCGACGCCGCCCAACTGGAACTGTCGCAAAGCGCCGGCGCACCACGTGGCCGTTTGCGCGTGAGTCTGCCGCTGGTCGGCTCGCTGGTGCTGCCGGTGCTCGCCGATTTCATGGCGGCGTACCCGGAGATCGAACTCGATCTGGACTTCACCGACCGCGTGGTCGACGTGATCGACGAAGGCTTCGACGTCGTCGTTCGTACCGGCACACTGGCCGATTCGCGGCTGGCCGCTCGCCAGATCGGTTCGTTCGGTGTGGCGCTGGTCGGTGCGCCGGCTTATTTCGCCGCGCACGGCAAGCCGCTTCGACCGGCCGACCTCGCCAACCATATCTGTCTGCACTACCGTTATCCGAACAGCGGCAAGCTCGAAATCTGGCCGCTGCGCCGCGAGCCGGGCGAGCGCGAAGTGACGCTACCGATTTCGATGGTGTGCAACAACATCGAGACGCGCACGTGTTTCGCGATGCGCGGTCTGGGCATTGCCTGCGTGCCGGATTTTTCGGTGCGGCAAGCGCTGCGCGACGGCCTGCTCTGCACGGTGCTCGACGACTACGTCGGCCGGGCGATCGACCTGAGCATCGTGTGGCCGGACGGACCGAGCGTGCCGCCGCGGCTGCGCGCGTTTATCGACTTCATGGCCGAGCGCATGCCGGCGAATGTCGCGCCCGACGATCCGCAACCCCGCGCGCGTACCGCTTAGCGCAACGGCGCCTCAAACCGTCGCCAGTTCCCGCTGCGCCCCGCCCTGCAGCAATTTGGCGATCGCTTCCGTTCCCATCGGCTTCGCGAAGTAGAACCCCTGCATTTCGTCGCACTCGCGCTCGCGCAGGAAGTCGAGTTGCGCCGACGTTTCCACGCCCTCGGCGATCACCTGCAACTTCAGCGAATGGGCGAGCGCGATGATCGCCGACGTGATCGTCTCGTCATCGGCCGACACGCCGATGTCGGAGACGAACGAGCGGTCGATCTTCAAGCGGTCCACCGGAAAACGCTTCAGATAGCTGAGACTCGAATAGCCGGTGCCGAAGTCGTCGATGGCAAGCCCAATGCCGAGCGCGTGCAGCTCATTCAACATCAACACCGCTTCTTCGGCGTTGCGCATGATCGTGCTCTCGGTCAGTTCGAGTTCGAGGTACTGCGGCTCCAGACCGGTTTCGGCCAGCACCTGCATCACCAGCTTCGCGATATCGCGCTGCTGGAACACCCGCGCCGACAGATTCACCGACACCCGCGTCGGTGGTAGGCCTTCGTCCTGCCAGGCCTTGTTCTGGCGGCACGCCTCGCGCAGCACCCACTCGGACAGCGGCCCGATCAGCCCACTCTCTTCCGCAAGCGGAATGAACGACGACGGCGGCACCAGCCCCACCTCCGGATCGAGCCAGCGCACCAGCGCCTCGGTGCCGACGATCTGCCCGCTGCTAATGTCCACCTGCGGCTGGTAGTGCAGCAGGAATTCGTTGTCGCGCAGCGCGCGCCGCAGACGCCGCTCCAGATTCAGACGCGCACCGGCGCTCGCGTTCATCTCCGGCTGATAGAACTGGAAGGTGTTGCGGCCCATGTCCTTTGCGCGATACATCGCGAGGTCGGCCTTTTTCATCAGTGTTTCAGCGTCTTCACCGTCTTGCGGGAACAGGCTCGCGCCCATGCTGCAACCCACGTAAAGCTCGGTGCCGTCGAGCCACACCGGCTCGGAAATCGACAAGCGCACGCGTTCCATCCACGCAATCAGCGATTGTTCGTCGACGGTGTCGGTCATCACGATCACGAACTCGTCGCCGCCGTGGCGCGCCACCGTGTCGCTGGTGCGCGTGCAGCGCGCGAGCCGCTCGGCGACCACGCTCAACAGCCGGTCGCCGACGCTGTGGCCGAGACTGTCGTTGACGTTCTTGAAGCCGTCCAGATCGATGAACACGACCGCCACGCCCTTTTGCTGCCGCTGCGCGACGATTAGCGCATGCTGCAGGCGGTCGCGCAGTAGATTACGGTTCGGCAGGCGCGTCAGGCTGTCGTAGTTGGCCTGGTATTCGAGCTGCTCCTGGTAGCGCATCAGATCGGTCACGTCGTTGATCACGCCGATGTGATGCGTGATCACGCCGTCCGTATTCGGCACTGGGGCGATGAAGAGTTGATTCCAGAACAGCGCGCCGTCCTTGCGATAGTTGCGCACCACCGCACTGACTTCGCGATTCGCGCCGAGCGCCTGACGGATCAGCGCCACGCCTTCCTGATCGCGGTCGTCGCGCTGGAGCACGCGGCAATCGTGGCCGATCACTTCGGCGGGATCGTAGCCGGTGATACGCATGAACGCCGGGTTCACGTATTCGATCAGATTGCCCGTCGGCGACGGCGCGGTGATCAGAATCGCGTTGACGCTCGCGTCGAGCGCACGGCTTTGCAGGCGCAGCGCAAGATCGGCGCGCTTGCGTTCGGTGATGTCGGTGTACGAACCGAGCACGCCGATCACGCGGCCGTCGCCGTCGGTGAACGGCAGCTTGCTCGTGACCGTGGTGCGATGCACGCCGTCGATCACCAGATCGACTTCGAAACTCATCTTCGGCACGCCCGTGCTCACCACTTCCTTATCGTGATCGTTGAGCAGGTCGGCGAACGCGCGCCACGGCAGGTCGGTGTCGCTCTTACCGACTACCTGCTCGGGATAGGCGAGCCCGGCGTCGCGCGCGAACGCCATATTGCAGCCGAGATAGCGCGACTCCAGGTCCTTCCAGAAAATGCGCTGCGGAATGTTGTCGATCACCGCTTCGAGCATCTGGTTCGAACGCTGCGCTTCGGCTTCGGCGTTGATCTGGTCGGTGACGTCGTCGGCCAGCACGAAAAACGCGGCGCGGCCCATGAAGTTCAGCGCGTGATACGAGATGTCGGCGCTGATCGTCGACCCATCCTTGCGCCGGTGATGCCAGATGCCGGCCATCGTGCGGCCGCGCGGCGCCATTTCGCTGCGCTGCAGATGCGATTCGAGCCGCGCGATTTCCGCGTTCGGCCGGATCGCGCGAATCGTCATGCCGAGAAATTCGCTCTCGGCGTAGCCGTATTGCTGGATCGCGGCCGCATTGACGGCGAGAAACCGCATGGTTTCGCGATCGAAGATGTACATCGGCACCGGATGATCGTCGAACAGACCGCGAAAACGCTCGTCGTTGCGGCCGAGCGCACGCACGGTGCGCAGTTTTTCGCGGGCGCTGCTTTCGCGGGCGCCAAAGGTGAAGATCAGCAGCGCGCTGCCGGCCAGCATGGTGACGATCAGCAGGAATATGGCGCGCTGGGTTTCGCTGGCCGATGCCGAGAGCGACGTCTGCAGCGCGTGGCTTTCCTCGCTGCGCAATGCCGCGAGACCGGCTTCCACGCGATCGAGCCCGAGTCCGAGATGCGTATAGGTCGACGCGGCCCACGCACGCGACGCGTTCGGCTCGGCGCTGGCGCTCTTCAACAGCGCATCGTCGATGTCGTGTTGCAGCGCGTGGCTGTCGGCGCTCAGTCTCGCCAGCTTGTCGAGCATGGCCGGTTCGCCGGCCAGTTCGCTGTGCAGGTCGCGCTCAAGGGCGGCGAGCGTCGCCCGCGTCGTGCTGGCCGCGCTGACCGGCGCCGATTCCCCCGTCGCCTCGAAGCGGCCGAGCGTGGCGAGACCGCCGTCGAGCGCCGTCTGGTAGGCGTCGAGGTTCTCGCGCACGCTGGTCGAACGCAGCATGCGCGCGTCGGCATCGCGCTGACCGCAAATCTGCGAATAAGCGACGAACGCGTTCGCGCCGACCGCGGCAGCGACGACTGCCAGATTGATCAGCAGCCGCTTCGATAAAAAAGAATTCATGGATTCCGAACGTCAGATCGTTCCGAGGGCGGGAGCGCGCGGTCGCTTTCGGTGCGTCAGGCCGCATCGATGCGAGTTTTTTTACACGCCAACCCATGGATAACGGCAGGGTTCGGAGCGGGTTGAGGGTGTGGGTGAAAAAATAGGCAACTTCGGGCACGCGGTGGGATCCGGGCGCGGCCGGTTAGGCGGTTTCGGCCAGACGTGTTCTGGCGCGGCGTTTTCGGTCAGGTGCACTGGTCAGGCGCCCTCAACTTCGCGCCGCCAGCTAGGCGCCCCCTCCAAATTCCTTCATGGCCGGCACGAAGTCGTGATTGGCCTCCGGTTTGCGCGACAGCTTGGCGAGCACGTAACGCTTGAACGGATCGAGTTCGGCCCAGCGCGCCACGCTCGGCGCGGTCAGACCGGCTAATCCCGCCTGGTGCGTGACGCCTTCCGGCACGCTATCGGTACGGCGCCAGAGCGGCGCTTCCTCGGGCGTGAACCACTCCGGCTCGACATTGGCGTGAGTGCGCAGCATTTCGAACAGCGCGTGGTCGAAATTCGGTTCGATTTCCGTGTCGTCGTCGACCGGAAAACGCGCCAGCAGCTTGCGGTCTTCGAGCGGCAGCATTTGCCACTGCGCCAGCGTGATACGCAAGCCGAAACGGTCGAGGTTGAAGCGAACCGACATCGGGATGAACGTGAAATTCTCCGAAGACTCGACCTCGAAGTTGAACAGAAGCGGTGCTTCGTTGAGTCCCATGACAGTGTCCTCGTGGATAGCGGGCAACATGCAAGCCCGGCTTGAGGTATTTTAGAACCTTATTCGCGCGGTGACGGCACGAGAGCGGCACGCGGCAAGGTAGAGGAGCAAGTGAGCTTGAACGAACTGGAAACAGCCGGACAACCGGGCGCGGTGGAGCGTCAGGTGCATCGGCATCGCGGCGCGGCGGTGGAAACCGTCACCGATCATGTCGGTCAGGAATGGCCGGTCGCGCTCGTCTTCAACGGTATTTCGCACGCGGTGATGATGTGTACGCCGCGCGATCTGGAAGCGTTCGCGGTCGGTTTCGCGATTTCGGAAGGCATCGTGGCGCGCGGCAGCGACATTCACGACATCGAAGTCGAACTGCACGACGACGGCGAATTGCCGCATGCCGAAGTGCAATTGCAGGTGGTGCAGCAGGCGTTCGTCGCGCTGAAGGAAAAGCGCCGCGCGCTCGCCGGGCGCACCGGCTGCGGCGTCTGCGGAATCGAAAGCATCGATCTGCTGGATCTGAACCCGGAACGGGTGCCCGACACCGGCTTTCTGCAACGGCTCGCCCCGGACGCGATCGCCCGCGCCGCCCACGACCTGCCCGCACACCAGGCGCTGACGCGGCTGACCGGCGGCCTGCACGCCGCCGCATGGTGCGATGCGGCAGGCGCGATCCGTTACGCGTTCGAGGACGTCGGCCGTCATAACGCGCTCGACAAGCTGATCGGCCAGCTCGTGCTGGATCGCGTCGATACGAAAGAGGGTTTTGTGTTCCTGTCGAGCCGCGCCAGCTACGAGCTGGTGCGCAAGGCGGCGCGCGTCGATGTGCCGATGGTCGCGACGATCTCGGCGCCGTCGTCGCTGGCCATTGCGATTGCCCGCAAGGCCGGCGTGCGGCTGGTCAGCTTCTGCCGCGAGACGAGCTACGTCGATTACGACACGTTGCAGCCGGCGCCGGGTTGAGCGCCGGGTTAAGTGCCGACATGCATCGGCATCCCACACCACGGGATTGACTTCAAATCTGGCCTCTTTTCGGCGAATTACATGCGCTCCGATCGGCTCACACTAGCATCGTGCCAATCGAGAGAGCCGCCAGAAAATGTCATCCCGTCACGCCAAAAATCGTCCGTTCGGTCTTGATCTGCCCGAGCTGCTCACGTCCGAACAGATGCTTCCGTCGGGTATCGATGCCGACATGATGGACGGCCTGCACCGCTCCTCCGGGAAAGTATTGCAGCTCGCCACGCTGACGCATCAAGCCGTGGCGCGCGGCGATGCGGCGGCGGCGGAAGCGGCGCGGGCATCGCTCGAACGGCAGCTCGCCATCTCTACCAGCCTGATCGACCAGCTTCTGCTCGACGGCACGGACCAACCTACGACACATTGAGCAGCCGGAAGGCCAGGCGGAATTCATCGCCGTATCGCGGCAATGTCGCAACTCCGAGAACTGAAATGAGTGCTTTGACCGTAATTCTCTGCATCTGGGCGATGGTCGCCTTTTGCGCGATTCTTTTCATTCGCGGCGCAACGGCGCGCGTGAAACGGCCGGCGGCGCCGCATAAGCGTCCGGCACGTTTTTCGATCGCGGAATAACGCGCGCGGGTCGGGCGATGGCGCTTTTATGCGCGTCGCCGTCCCCGCGTCCCCGCGTTGCAACAACGCTTACGGAAACGCCCGGAAATCCGGCTTGCGCTTCTCGAAGAACGCCTTGAACGCTTCGCGCGCTTCCGGCGCGAGCAGCATCTTGCCGAAATGCACGGCTTCTTCCGACATCTGCGTCTGCAGTTCCTGCTGGCTCGCGCGCTTCATCAAACTCTTCGTCACGCGCAGTGACGAAGCCGGCAACGCCGCCAGCTTCGCAGCCTGCGCAGCAGCGAACGCGTCCACTTCACTCGCCGGCAACACGCGATTCACAAAGCCCATGCGTTGCGCTTCGGTCACGTCGAACGCTTCGCCGAGCAGCAGCTTTTCCGCCGCCGCCTGATAACCGCCCACGCGCTGCAGCAGCAAGCTCGACGCCGCTTCCGGGCACAGCCCGAGTTGCGCGAACGGCAGCGAAAAGCTGGCCGAATCGGCGGCATAAACCAGATCGCAATGCAGCAGCAGCGTCGTCCCAATGCCCACGGCCGGACCCGCCACCGACGCCACCACCGGCTTCTCCGCCGAGCTGATCGCGCGCAGGAACTGGAACACCGGCGCGTCTTCGCCCATCGGCGGCGTCTTCATGAAGTCTTCGAGATCGTTGCCGGCGCTGAAAATATTCGCGCTGCCGCGAATCAGAATCGCGCGCACCGAGGTGTCGCCTTGCGCGTCGACCAGCGCGTCGGCCATGGTCTGATACATCGCGGCCGTGATCGCGTTTTTCTTGTCGGGCCGGTTGAAGGAAATCGTCAGCACGCCGTCGGCACGCTCGACCAGAATATCCATTGTCATCTCCTTGTTCTCCTCGTGATCCTGCTGAGAATGTGGAAACGGTTCGCAAGCCAGCCGGCCTGCGAACCGTTCCGCGGTCCTTAAGGGGTGCCCATGGGGACCTGTACAAACACCGGGGTCGCCGGCGTTATCCGGTTTACAGACGCTCGATGATGCCCGCAGCGCCCATGCCGGTGCCGACGCACATCGTCACCATGCCGTACTTGTAGTTGCGGCGGCGCAGACCATGCACCACCGTCGACGCACGAATCGCGCCCGTCGCGCCCAGCGGGTGGCCGAGAGCGATCGCGCCGCCGAGCGGGTTGATCTTCGACGGATCCAGGCCGAGGTCCTGAATCACCGCCAGCGATTGCGCGGCGAACGCTTCGTTCAGCTCGATCCAGTCGATGTCGTCGATCTTCAGGCCGGCGGCCTTCAGCGCGGCCGGAATCGCTTCCTTCGGACCGATGCCCATGATTTCCGGCGGCACGCCGCGCACGGCGAAGCTGACGAAGCGCGCGAGCGGCGTCAGATTGAATTCCTTCAGCATCTTTTCCGACACGACGATCAACGCGCCCGCGCCGTCCGACGTCTGCGAGCTGTTGCCTGCCGTGACCGAACCCTTGTTCGCGAACACCGTGCGCAGCTTGGCGAGGCCTTCCAGCGTCGTCTCCGCGCGCGGACCTTCGTCGAGCGACACTTCGCGCGTCTTCACCTTCACTTCACCGGTGGCGAGATCGGGGAAACGCTCGGTAATCGTGTACGCGGCGATTTCGTCGTTGAACTCGCCGGACTGCTGCGCGGCGATCGCGCGGCGGTGCGATTCGACCGAGAACGCGTCTTGCGCTTCGCGGCTGATCTTCCAGCGTTCGGCGACTTTCTCGGCCGTCAGGCCCATGCCGTAGGCAATGCCGAAGTCTTCGCTACGATCGAAGATGTGCGGCGACATGGACGGCTTGTTGCCCATCATCGGCACCATGCTCATCGATTCGCAGCCGCCGGCGATCATCGCGTCGGATTCACCCACGCGGATGCGGTCCGCCGCCATGGCCAGCGCGGTCAGGCCCGACGCGCAGAAACGGTTCACCGTGACGCCGCCGACCGAGTTCGGCAGGCCGGCCAGCAGTGCGCCCATTCGCGCGACGTTCAGGCCTTGTTCCGCTTCCGGAATCGCGCAGCCGATGATTGCGTCTTCAATCACTTTGGTGTCGAGGCCGGGCACCTGCGCCACGGCCGACCGGATCGCGTGAACCAGCAGTTCGTCCGGGCGCGTGTTCTTGAACATCCCGCGCGGCGCCTTGCCGATCGGCGTGCGGCTCGCGGCGACGATGTATGCGTCTTGCAATTGCTTTGACATTTTTAGCTCCATTGTCGGTGGAAGTCGGCGCTTTGGCGTCTGCTCCCACCCCATACACGTGTTTGCCGCTTAGTTACGAACCGGCTTGCCGGTTTGCAGCATGCCCATGATCCGTTCCTGCGTCTTCTGCGTGCCGAGCAGGTCGACAAACGCGCGACGCTCGAGTTGCAGCAGCCATTCTTCGTCGACGAGGCTGCCGGCTTCGACATCGCCGCCGCACACCGCTTCAGCGATGCGGCTCGCGATCAGGTAGTCGTGCTCGCTGATGAAGCGGCCGTCGCGCATATTGACGAGCGAAGCCTTGATGGTCGCGATCGCCGAGCGGCCAGCCACCGGCACCTGCGTAACCCGCAGCGGCGGACGGTAACCCGCCACGGACAGCGCGCGCGCTTCCTTCTTCGCGATGTCGAGCAGTTCGAACACGTTGAAAACGATCGTGTCGGACGGCTTCAGGTAACCCATGGCGCGGGCGTCGAGCGCGGACGCCGAGACCTTCGCCATCGCCGCGTTTTCGAACGACTTCTGCACGAACTTCAGCAGGTCGTTGGTCGCGCCGGCTTGCGTCGCCGCTTCCGCCGCGCGCAGCGCCGCTTCCTTCAGGCCGCCGCCGGCCGGCACGAGACCGACGCCGACTTCCACCAGACCGAAATAGCTTTCGATATGCGCAACCCGCTTCGCGCTATGCAGCGCCAGCTCGCAACCGCCACCGAGCGCAATACCCGACACGGCCGAGATGACCGGCACGCTCGCGTATTTCACGCGCAGCATGCCCTGCTGGAATTTCTTGACGAACGGCTCGATACCCTTCGCGCCGCCCATCATGAACGCGGGCATCGCTTCTTCGAGGTTGGCGCCGGCGGAGAACGGACCACCCGGCGTGCCGAGCTTCAGCGACGTGGGCTGCCACACCACCAGACCCTTGTAGTCCTTTTCGGCGAGTTCGATAGCCTGCGTCAAACCGTCGATCACCGACGGTCCGATCGTGTTCATCTTGCTCTTGAACGACACGATCAACACGTCGTTCTCGCCAGCGCGATCGTCGACCCAGGCGCGCACGGCGTCCGTTTCGAACAGCGTCTTGCCGTAGGTCTTCGGATCGGCCGAGGTTTCGCCGACCAGCGGTGCACGGAACACCTGCTTGTCGTACACGCCCAGCGAGGAACGCGGCACGAACGTCTGCGAAGCCGGCGACCACGAACCTTCATTCGTATGCACGCCGCCCTTGTCAGCAACCGGGCCTTCGAGCACCCACGACGGCAGCGGCACGTTCGACAGCGCCTTGCCTGCCGCGATATCTTCCTGCACCCATTCGGCGACCTGCTTCCAGCCGGCCGTCTGCCAGCCTTCGAACGGACCTTCGTTCCAGCCGAATCCCCAACGGATCGCCAGATCGACGTCGCGCGCGTTGTCGGCGATCGATTCCAGATGCACGCCGATGTAGTGATACACGTCGCGGAAAATCGCCCACAGGAACTGCGCCTGCGGATGCTCCGACTCACGCAGCAGCTTCAGACGCTCGGCCGCCGGGCGCTTCAGAATACGGCTGACCAGTTCGTCCGCCTTCGCGCCGCCGTCCACGTACTCGCCCGTCTTCGGGTCGAGCACCTTGATCGCGTTGCCTTCTTTCTTGTAGAAACCGGCGCCGGTCTTCTGACCGAGCGCGCCCTTCTTCACCAGTTCTGCCAGCACGGCCGGCGTTTCGTAGACCGGGAAGAACGGGTCGTCCTTCAGCGTGTCCTGCATCGTCTTGATGACGTGCGCCATCGTGTCCAGACCGACCACGTCGGCGGTGCGGAACGTCGCGGACTTCGCACGGCCCAGACGCGCGCCGGTCAGATCGTCCACTTCGTCGAAACGCAGGCCGAATTTCGCGGCTTCGGTCACGACCGCCAGGATCGAGAAAATACCGACGCGGTTGGCGATGAAGTTCGGCGTGTCCTTCGCGCGCACGACGCCCTTGCCGACCACGCTCGTCAGGAACGATTCGAGCTGATCGAGAATTTCCGGACGCGTCGTCGCGGTCGGGATCAGTTCGACCAGGTGCATGTAGCGCGGCGGATTGAAGAAGTGCACGCCGCAGAAGCGCGCCTTCAGTTCATCCGGGAAACCTTCCGACAACGACGTGATCGACAGACCCGACGTGTTGGTCGCGAAAATCGCGTTCGGTGCGAGGTGCGGCGCGACCTTCTTGTACAGGTCGTGCTTCCAGTCCATCCGTTCGGCGATCGCTTCGATCACGAGGTCGCATTCGGCGAGCTTCTCGATATCGTCGTCGTAATTGGCCGGCTGGATGTATTGCGCGTCGTCCTTCACGCCGAACGGCGCCGGCGACAGCTTCTTCAGATTCTCGATCGCCTTCAGCGCGATCGCGTTCTTCGGGCCTTCCTTAGCGGGCAGGTCGAACAGCAGCACGGGCACCTTGGCGTTGATCAGGTGCGCGGCGATCTGCGCGCCCATCACGCCGGCGCCGAGCACGGCTACCTTGCGAATGATCAGATTGCTCACGTCGTTCCTCCGGGGAGTTATGCGGATGTCGCGAAGCTTCGATGGACGCTTCGCGATGGGATGTGTGGCTGACACAGGCGCCGCTCGCGTTACGCGCGGCGCCTGTCGTGAGGTGGCTTTAGAACAGCGCTTCGTCGACGTCCATCATCGACTTCGAACCGGCGCGCGCCTGACGGATCGTCATGGCCGTTTCCGGCAGCAGCTTCGCGAAGTAGAAACGCGCGGTGGCGAGCTTGGCCTTGTAGAACGGATCGCCCGACGCTTCTTTATCGAGTGCGACACGTGCCATGCGGGCCCAGAAGTACGAGAACACCAGGTGGCCGACGGTACGCAGATACGGCACGGCGGCGGCGCCGACTTCGTCCGGGTTCTGCATGGCCTTCATGCCGATTTCCATCGTCAGCTTCTGCACCTTGTCGCCGATATCGGCGAGCGGGTTGATGAACTCCTGCATTTCCGGCTTGATGCCTTCGGCTTCGACGAACTCCGACACCAGCTTGCCGAACTTCTTCATCTTCGCGCCCATGTCGCCGAGAATCTTGCGGCCGAGCAGGTCGAGCGCCTGAATCGCGTTGGTGCCTTCGTAGATCATGTTGATACGCGCGTCGCGCACGTACTGCTCCATGCCCCACTCGGCGATGAAGCCGTGGCCGCCGTAAATCTGCATGGCGTGGTTGGTGCTCTCGAACGCGTTGTCCGACAGGAACGCCTTCAGGATCGGCGTGAGCAGCGCGACGAGGTCGGCCGCGTCTTTACGCGCGGCTTCGTCGGCGTGCGACAGTTCCTTGTCGATATGCAGCGCGGACCAGTACGAGAACGCACGCGCGGCTTCGGCGTAGGCCTTCTGCGTGAGCAGCATGCGGCGCACGTCCGGATGCACGATGATCGGATCGGCAGCTTTTTCCGGCGCCTTCGGGCCGGTCAGCGAACGCATCTGCAGACGCTCTTTCGCGTACGTCAGCGAGTTCTGATAGCCGATTTCGGTCAGGCCGAGACTCTGCATGCCGACGCCGAGGCGCGCGGCGTTCATCATCACGAACATGGCGTTCAAGCCCTTGTTCGGCTCGCCGACCAGCCAGCCCTGCGCGTTGTCGAGATTGATCACGCAGGTGGCGTTGCCGTGAATGCCCATCTTGTGTTCGATGGAACCGCACTTCACGCCGTTGCGCGCGCCCGGCTCACCGGCTTCGTTCGGCACGAACTTCGGCACGATAAACAGCGAAATACCCTTGGTGCCGTTCGGTGCGCCCGGCAGACGCGCCAGCACCAGATGAACGATGTTCTCCGCGAGATCGTGTTCGCCGCTGGAGATGAAAATCTTGGTGCCGCTGATCGCGTACGAGCCGTCGCTGTTCGGTTCGGCCTTGGTGCGCAGAATGCCGAGGTCGGTGCCGCAATGCGGTTCGGTCAGACACATCGTGCCGGTCCAGACGCCCGCGACCAGCTTCGGCAGATAAGTCTTTTGCAGTTCAGGCGTGCCGTGCGCGTGCAGACATTCGTACGCGCCATGCGACAGACCCGGATACATGGTCCATGCCTGGTTCGCCGAGTTCAGCATCTCGTACAACGCGTTGTTGACGAACGCCGGCAGACCCTGGCCGCCGTATTCCGGATCGCAGCCCAGTGCGGGCCAGCCGGCTTCCACGTACTGCTGGTACGCTTCCTTGAAACCCTTCGGCGTGGTCACCACGCCGTCGCCGACGTACGTGCAGCCTTCCTGGTCGCCGCTGTGATTGAGCGGGAACAGCACCTGGGAGCAGAACTTGCCGGCCTCTTCGAGCACCGCGTTGATGGTGTCGACATCGAGATCCGCGTGCTTCGGCATCTGCTTGATTTCGGCTTCGACGTTAAGCAGTTCGTGCAACACGAATTGCATGTCGCGCAGCGGCGCGGCGTACTGTCCCATGACTCTCTCCAAAGTTTGACAAGAAGCCAGGCTGTTAGCGGAGTCCGTGGATCGGAACTTTCTGCGCCGCGAATCTTTTGAGGTTCGGCGGCTCTGCTAACGGCTTTCGCTTTGATACGAAACAATCAATTTTTCCAGCGCGGCCCACGTGAGACGCACGGCGTCCGGCAAGTGCAGGAAGCGTGCGTCGTGATGCAGACCGAGCGTGAAGCTATACAGTTCGAACAGCATCAGTTGCGGATCGGTGTCGGCACGCAGATGCCCTTCTTCCATCGACTGCGAAATTGCGCGCGTGAGTGCCGCACGCCAGATCGTCACGCTCGACACCAGTTGCTCACGCACCGGGTTATCCGCGCGGTCGTCGTACTCGACGGCGCCGCTGATGTAGATGCACCCGGTCGTGACTTCCTGAATGCGCTTCTCGATCCAGCGGGAAATCATCGCGCGCAAGCGCGGCAAGCCACGAGGCTCGCGCAAGCTCGGGAAGAACACCTCGTCTTCGAAACGACGGTGATATTCGCGCACGACTTCGACCTGCAAATCCTCGCGCGACCCGAAATGCGCGAACACACCGCTTTTGCTCATCTGCATGCGCTCGGCCAGCAGCCCGATCGTCAGACCTTCCAGTCCGTCGCGGCTTGCCAGATCGAGTGCTGCTTCGAGAATCGCGGCTCGCGTTTGTTCGCCTTTTCGCATAGCTTTTTACCGTTCTAATGTGACCGAAAGAAAATCGAACGGCCGTACTATTATTGTGGGCGGCCGCCCGCTAAACAAGGACTTTATTAGAAACCGGTTTCTAACCAGGTTCCAATTCTGCGGCATCCGTCAATCAGAGGAATCAGATTTTTTAGAGGCCTTTGCCAGGCCTTTGTCTTGAGACCGAGGTTGCTAGCGAAGGTGCTCACGTTCTCCGATTGCCGCAGCCGGCCGACATGATGCAGCAAGTCGGCCGGAATCGAGAAGGATTCGAGTCAGTGCGGGTTTTGGAGGGGGGCGGCGGCGTGCGGGAAGCGCTGCTGGAGGGCACTGGCGACCCGCGTCAGAACGTCGTCCCAGTCGCCTCGACGCGGTTGGGTGAAGAGGCGCAGGCCGGCGTACCAGGGACTGTCGTCGCGGCCCTGGAGCCAGCGCCAGCAACCCGCGAAACGGTTGAGAAGCCAGACGGGTTTGTCCATGGCCGCGGCGAGATGGGCGACTGAAGTGTCGACTGAAATCACGAGGTCGAGGTTGGCGATCAAGGCGGCGGTGTCGGCGAACTCCGCGAGGTCGGCGGTCCAGTCGGTTAGCGGGTTGGGGTTCAGGCCTGCGCCGACGGTCGAGGTGGACGTGGCGCGTTTGGACGGGTCGTCTGTCTTTTGCAGACTGATCCAGTGGATGTGCGGTAGCGCCAGCAGCGGCGCGATCTGCGCAAAGGTGAGGCTGCGCAGACGGTCTACGGCGAGGCCTGAATGACCGCCCGCCCACACAATGCCCACGCGCGGTAGATGCCGGGTTGGCAGCGCCTCCAGTCGCGCGCGCCAGATGGCGGCCTGTTTGGAATCGGCGCGCAGGTACGGCAACTCGGCCGGGATCGTGCTCACTTGCGTATGAAACGCCATCGGCAGCGACATCAGCGGACAGTAGCAATCCCAGTCGTTTAGCTCCGCCGGCACGGCGTCGAGCAGCGTTAGGCCCGGCCAGCGGGAGCATAAAGACTGCTCGTACAGACGGCGCAATGCCAGCGGGCAGACATAGCCGACGAGGGAAAACCGCTCAAGCAACAGCGGCAAATAGCGGACGAACTGCAAGCTGTCGCCGAAGCCCTGTTCGTCCAGGACAAGCAGGCTTTCATGAGCGATCAGTTTGATCGGCTTGTCGATGCCAGGGCGCAGGTCCTCGCCGCTCCATCGCGGCAGCGGCACTTGCACAGGCTCACGTGCCGGGGTTCCGTCGGCATGCCTGAAGCTGATCCAGCGGTCTTCGAAATACGGCCACGCCTCTTCGTAACGGCCGGTGGCCAGCAAAGCCATCGCCAGGTTGTTTCGCGCGATGAGATTCGCAGGCGTCAATTCGAGCGCGCGGCGGTAGTGCCGCTCGGCTTCGTCCAAAGCACCGAGGTCGCCGCAAATACGCCCGAGATTGTTATGCGCGGCCGAGTTGTCCGGGTCGAGTTCGAGCGTGCGGCGATAACTGACGGCGGCTTCGTCGAGACAGTCGTGATGCTGCAGCGTCAACGCGAGGTTGTAGTGCAAGGCCGCTAAGTTCGGCCCGATCGCAAGCCCGTGGCGCAGACTGTCGAACGCCCCGGCGATGTCGCCTAGCCTGAGCTGGATCGCGTAGAGCGTGTTGTAGAAGACCGGTTCGGGGTGAATCTGGATCGCGCGTTCGAGCCAGGCGCGGGCGGCTTCTGTGTGACCCGATGCAAGCGCAAGCAGGCCTCGCAGATGCAGCGCGCCGACTTGTGCGGCGTTGTGTTCGAGGATGCGATTGGCGAGCGCTTGGACTTCGTCGAAACGGCCGGCTTGATAGGCCGTCACGGCGTGGTCGTGAAGGCGTGAAAGATCGTCGGATTGTGTAGAGGATGCAGCTGGCGAAGTGGGCAATGGCGTCTCCGTGACGCGGCCGGTCCGCTTGCCGTGAGTGCGCAGTCGAACCGGCTGCTGGGCGTGAAGAAGGTCGATAGATCGGCGACGCGTGTCATGCATCCGGCCGGTCGATTTTTATCGAGCGCAGATTATGTTTGCCGCTTCACGGAGAGTCTTTAGGATCGGTCTGAAACGCACGGGGTTATACGTGAGGGCATGCATCCATGCGTGCGTCGCGGAGACGCACGCTCGGGCTCAAGTTCGGGTTCAGTCGTACCCACCCACCGTCAACACCTTCATCACTGCCCGATACGTCGTATAAGCAAGCCAGTTGAGTACCCGCTCGCCGGCCGGCCGCGCGTCGTAATGCGCCTCGTCGATACGCCGCGAGTCCTTGAACGCGACGAGAATCGCTTCGCGCAACGCGTCGATCGCGGGATCGTTCACCAGCACCACGTTGGCTTCGTTGTTGAGCATCAGGCTCAACGCGTCGAGGTTCGACGAACCGACCGTCGCCCAGTTCGAGTCCACCACCGCGACCTTGCCGTGCAGCAGCGTCTTCTCGTACTCGGCGATCTGCACGCCGGCCTTCAGCAACGCGCGATACAGAAAGGGCACCGCGTAATCGAGCGCCTTGAACTCCTTGCGCCCGATAATCAGCTTCACGTCGACCCCGCGCCGCGCCGCCAACACCAGCGCGCGACGCAGCTTGCGGCCGGGCATGAAGTACGGGTTGGCCAGCAGCACTTCGCTGCGCGCCTGACCGATCGCGGTCAGATAAGCCTTCTCGATAGCGCGACGGTTGATCAGGTTGTCGCGCGCGACAAACGCCACGCACGGTTGGCCGCCTGCCCACAAAGCTTCGTTGCGCCGCCGGCGGCGACGCCGCAAACTGCCGAGCGACGCGCTCGCCTTCGGCCCGAGATCCGGCTCCAGCGACTCGATCGGCCGGTGTCCGAGCCGGATCCGCCGCCATTGCACCTCGAATGCCTGACGCACATCGGCGACCACCGGTCCGTGCAATTCGACGGCGAAATCCCAGCGCCGGTAAGGCAGCCGCTCGCCGTCGTTCTCGTAGTCGTCGACGATATTGATGCCGCCGCAATAGGCGAACTGATCGTCGATCACGGCCAGTTTGCGATGCGTGCGCGAAAAGCCGAAGCGACCGAACAGATGCGGGTTGTAGATGCGATGGTCGATGCCGGCCAACGGCCACTCGGTGAACATCGGCAGGCGCGCGGTGCCGATGCCATCGGTAATCACGCGCACCTTCACACCGCGCGAAGCCGCGCGCAGCAATGCCTCGCTGATCGCCTTGCCGGCGTCGTCATGACAGAAGATGTAGGTTTCGAGCACGACGTCGTGTTGCGCGGCATCGATGCGCGCGACCAACGCGCTGAAGAATTCATCGCCGGAACGCAGCAGCTTGACGTCGTTGCCGCTGGTGAAGCGATAGCGCTGCCAGTAACGGCGGCCGAGCAGCGATTGCCGCAGTCGGGCAAAACGGCGCGCGCCGCCGACGCTCACTGGTCACGCTCGCCGTCGTCAGCCGCGGCACCTGTCGCGTGACGCCCGGCGAGCCGCTTCGGCAATTGCAGAATCGCATCCGCATTCGACGACGAAAAGCAGCGCGACGCCGCTTCTTCATAAGGCAGCCACAGAAACGCGGTGTGCTCGCGCGGCGCCAGCCTCACGTTGAGTTGCTCGGGCACCTGCACGCTGAACCAGTGCTCGGTGTTGTGGATCACGCCTTCGGCATAGCGATGCCGGAACTCCGGGTAAATCTCGTATTCGATCGAATATTGCCAGTCGAACAACGCGCTTTGCGGCACGAGCCGGCCGCCGATCACGATGCCGGTCTCTTCGGCGACTTCGCGCACGGCGGTGTCGACGAATGCTTCGTCGAGTTGATCTTTGGAACCGGTCACCGATTGCCAGAAGCCGGCATGGTCGGCGCGCTCGATCAGCAGCACCTCGAGCGCGGGCGTATGGATGACGACGAGTACGGATTGCGGAATCTTCGGCGGTTTCGGCATGGTGTGGAAACTGGGCGCAGCGTCTGCGCGATACATGTCGGATGACGGTCGAAAGCTGTTGCTGCGACTGTAACGCAAAAAACGAAAAAGGCGCTGGGAGTTGCCTCTGCGCCTTTTTCGTTTCGTTTGATCGCGGCTGTCATAGACCTGCCGCTTCGCGCGCCGCGCGATGCCGTTTCCGGACAGCACGGGCGACGCTTGAACCTGCTGACTTACACCTTCGGTTCCGGCGTACGCACACGAATGTGCAACTCGCGCAACTGGCGCTCGTCCACTTCGCTCGGCGCCTGCGTGAGCAGACACTGCGCGCGTTGCGTCTTCGGGAACGCGATCACGTCGCGGATCGAATCGGCGCCGGCCATCATCGTGACGATGCGGTCCAGACCAAAGGCGATACCGCCGTGCGGCGGCGCGCCGTATTGCAGCGCGTCGAGCAGGAAGCCGAACTTGGCTTGCGCTTCTTCCGCGTTGATCTTCAGCGCGCGGAACACCTTGCTCTGCACTTCTTCACGGTGGATACGCACCGAACCGCCGCCGATTTCCCAGCCGTTCAGCACCATGTCGTAGGCCTTCGCGAGGCAGCGCGCCGGATCCGTTTCCAGATACTCGAGGTGCTCGTCCTTCGGGCTCGTGAACGGGTGATGCGCGGCGACGTAGCGGTTGTCTTCCTCGTCGTACTCGAACATCGGGAAGTCGATCACCCACAGCGGCTTCCAGCCGGACTCGACCAGACCGTTGGCCTTGCCGAATTCCGAATGGCCGATCTTCAGACGCAGCGCGCCCAGGCTGTCGTTCACCACCTTCGCGCGATCCGCCGCGAAGAAAATGATGTCGCCGTCTTGTGCGCCGGTGCGCTCGATGATCGCCTTGACCGCTTCGTCGTGCAGGTTCTTGACGATCGGGCTTTGCAGACCGTCACGGCCCTTCGCGACTTCGTTGACCTTGATCCAGGCCAGACCCTTCGCGCCGTAGATGCGTACGAATTCCGTGTAGCTGTCGATATCGCCACGCGAGAGCTCGCCGCCCTTCGGCACGCGAATCGCCGCAACGCGGCCGTCTTTCGTGTTGGCCGGCGTGCTGAACACCTTGAAGTCGACGTCTTTCATGGCGTCGGTCAGGTCCGTGAATTCGAGCTTCACGCGCAGGTCGGGCTTGTCCGAACCGAAACGGCGCATGGCTTCCGAATACAGCATGACCGGGAACTTCTCGTCCAGCGAGACGCCGATCGTTTCCTGGAAGATGTGACGGATCATCGCTTCGAACAGGTCGCGGATTTCCTGTTCCGACAGGAACGAGGTTTCACAGTCGATCTGCGTGAATTCCGGCTGACGGTCGGCGCGCAGGTCTTCGTCGCGGAAGCACTTGACGATCTGGTAATAGCGATCGAAGTTCGCCACCATCAGCAGTTGCTTGAACAACTGCGGCGATTGCGGCAGCGCGAAGAACTGACCCGGGTTCGTACGCGACGGCACGAGGTAGTCGCGCGCGCCTTCCGGCGTGCTCTTGGTGAGCATCGGCGTTTCGATGTCGATGAAACCCTGGCCGTCGAGGTACTTACGCGCTTCGATCGCGACGCGGTAGCGCAGACGCAGGTTGTGCTGCATCTGCGGACGGCGCAGATCGAGCACGCGATGCGTGAGGCGCGTGGTTTCCGACAGGTTGTCGTCGTCGAGCTGGAACGGCGGCGTAATCGACGCGTTCAGCACGATCAGCTCGTGGCACAGCACTTCGATCTTGCCGCTCTTCAGCGTGGCGTTCGTGGTGCCTTCCGGACGGTTACGCACCACGCCCTTGATTTGCACGCAGAACTCATTGCGCACGCCTTCGGCGGTCTTGAACATCTCCGCGCGGTCCGGGTCGCAGACGACCTGAACCAGGCCTTCGCGATCGCGCAGGTCGATGAAGATGACGCCGCCATGGTCGCGGCGGCGGCTTACCCAGCCGCACAGCGAGACGGATTGGCCCAGCAGTTCTTCGGTCACCAGACCGCAGTATTCAGATCTCATCGACATGATGTTTGTCTTTCGTTATGCATTGGTTGAGCGGCGCGCGGCGATGAACGCCCGCACCGGCATTACAGCGGAGGCTCGACTGTCGTGCGGCGCACCGGCGCCGGCGGCGCGGACGGCGCCACGACGCCCATCGAGACGATGTACTTGAGCGCCGCGTCGACCGTCATGTCGAGCTCGATCACTTCGCTCTTGGGCACCATCAGGAAGAAGCCGGACGTAGGGTTCGGCGTAGTCGGCACATACACGCTGACGTGATCTTCTTTCAGGTGGTTGACCACGTCGCCGCCCGGAATTCCGGTCAGAAACGCAATCGTATAGGAGCCGCGGCGCGGATACTCGATCAGCAGCGCCTTGCGAAACGCATTGCCGCTGCTCGACAGCAAGGTATCCGACACCTGTTTGACGCTGGTGTAGATCGGGCCGACCACCGGAATGTGTGCGACCACGACTTCCCACCACTTCACGAGCTTCTGCCCGATGAAGTTCTGCGTCAACAGCCCGACGACAAAGATAAAAGCGAGCGTGAGCACCGCGCCGAGCCCCGGCAGACGGAAGCCGAGCGCGCGCTCCGGCTGCCATGAACTCGGCAGCAGCAACAGCGTCTGGTCCATCGTGCCGATGATCAGGCCGAGCACCCACAGTGTGATAGCCAGAGGCACCAGCACCAGCAGGCCAGTCAGAAACACCGATTTGAGCGTCGTTTTTTTCGTCGTCATGTGTACCGCCAGAAAGCCGCGCGGGCCAGGACCGACGCGCGGCGTGTGCGCCGCCCGTCAGGGCGGCAGTCCGACTAGGCGCTGCCGGAACCGCTCGAACTCGGCGCCGCCGCCGGTGCGGCAGCAGGCGCGGCCGGCGTTGCGGCTGCATTCGACGACCCGGCGGCGGCTGCGCCAGCGGCTGGGGCCGTGTCGGATTTCGCGGCGCCGTTTTCGGCAGCTGCGCCATTCTCGGCGCTGCCGCCATTGGCTGCGCCATTCGCGTCGGGCTTGGCCGGCGCCTTCGCGCCGCTATTGCCATTGCGGAAATCGGTGACGTACCAGCCGGAGCCCTTCAACTGAAAGCCCGCTGCAGTCACCTGCTTGCGAAACGTGTCTTTCCCGCATTCGGGACACTGCGTCAACTGGGGATCGCTCATCTTCTGAAGCACGTCCTTCCCGAAGCCGCATGACTCGCAACGATACGCGTAGATCGGCATGATCTTTTCCCTACTGAAATCTAGTAAACGCTTGCAAAGCCTTGAATTATAGCCGCAAACGATGTCTCTCCCCCGGTTTTCGGGGACGAGCGCCCGACGCAGCCGCCGGACGCGTAAATGGGGGCGGCGAGGGTCGAATCAAGGGCGGCCGATGTTCCGCGCCGAACGCGGACGCGCGGACTTAGCCGCGACGACGCCAGGTTAGCCAGCGCTCACGTCCAGCGAACACCGGAATCGAATCGTTCACGGCTTCGTCTTCGATCAGCTCGAAGTACGGCGTGAGCAGCGCGTCGAGCTCGGCGCGTTCGATGCCGAACGGCGGCCCTTTCGGCGTCGCGCCGATGAAATAGAAACCGGCAAGCTGCGCGCCGTTGGGCACGAGTTCGGCCATGCGTCGCGCGTAGTCGGCGCGGAGCGCAATCGGCAACGCGCAGAGAAAAGCCCGCTCATAAATCCACTCGGGCGCGAACGGCGGCTCGTAGGTGAAGAAGTCCGCCTGCTCCACCAACTGCGCGTGCTGCGCACCCAATTGCGCATGCGCCGCCGCAACCGCGGCCGGCGAGAAATCGATCGCTCGAACCGGGTTGCCGCGCTCGGCCAGCCAGAGCGCCTCGTACGCGCTGCCGCAACCAGGAATCAGCACCGCCGCGCCTGGGTGGCGAGCGGCGAAAGCCTGAAACGCCGACGGCACGCTCGCCTGATCCCAAGGCATGAAGCCGCGCTCGAAGCGCTCGTCCCAGAACCCCGGCGAGTTGGGGTCGCGGGTCGCGAAGTCGGGTACGGCAGGTTGGGTCGGATCGCTCATCGAATACCTCGTGGATCAGGTCTGAATCAACCGCCATGCGCGAGCGCCAGAAACGCTCGCGCCAGCACCGCGCCGACGCCGACCGCCACGCCGAACAACAGCAGGCCTTGCAGCAAACGGTTGGTGCGCTTCTGTTCGAGCAGGATCTGGCGAATCATGTCGTCGTTCGCGCCGTGCTTGTTGTCGTGCCGCTCGGCCAGCACGTGATGAATCAGGCGCGGCAACTGCGGCAGCGTCTTGCTCCACTGCGGCGCCTCGATCTTCAACCGTTCGTACCAGCCGCGCAGACCGATCTGCTCGTTCATCCAGCGTTCGAGGTACGGCTTCGCGGTCTTCCACAAGTCCAGTTCAGGATCGAGCGAGCGGCCGAGGCCTTCCACGTTGAGCATGGTCTTTTGCAGCAGCACCAGTTGCGGCTGAATCTCGACGTTGAAACGGCGCGACGTGGAAAACAAACGCATCAGCACCTGACCGAGCGAAATATCTTTCAGCGCGCGGTCGAAATACGGCTCGCAGACCGCGCGGATCGCGCTTTCGAGTTCTTCGACGCGCGTGGTGGGCGGCACCCAACCCGACTCCAGATGCAGCGTGGCGACGCGATGGTAGTCGCGCTTGAAGAACGCGAGGAAGTTCTGCGCCAGATAGTTTTTATCGAAGTCCGACAGCGCGCCGATGATGCCGAAGTCGAGCGCGATATAGCGGCCGAAGTGCGCCGGATCGAGACTCACCTGAATGTTGCCCGGATGCATGTCGGCGTGAAAAAAACCGTCGCGGAACACCTGGGTGAAGAAAATCTCGACGCCTTCGCGCGCCAGCTTCGGAATATCCACGCCCGCCGCGCGCAGCGTTTCGACCTGGCTGATGGGCACGCCGACCATGCGCTCCATGACCAGCACCGTGGGCGTGCAGAACTCCCAATACATTTCCGGCACCAGCAGCAGATCGAGCCCGGCGAAGTTGCGCCGCAACTGGCTGCCGTTGGCCGCCTCGCGCATCAGATCGAGTTCGTCGTGCAGGTATTTGTCGAATTCGGCGACCACCTCCCGCGGCTTCAGACGCTTGCCGTCGGCCCACAGGCGTTCCGCCCACACGGCGATATCGCGCAGCAGCGCGAGATCGGAGTCGATCACCGGCAGCATGTTCGGCCGCAGCACCTTCACCGCGACGGCCTTGCCCGCGTGCTGCCCGGCCTTCACCTTCGCAAAGTGCACCTGCGCGATCGACGCGCTCGCCACCGGCACCCGCTCGAAATCGTCGAACAACACGTCGACCGGTGCACCGAGCGCACTCTCGACCAAACCGATCGCGACCGCCGAATCGAATGGCGGCACCTGATCCTGCAGCTTCGCCAATTCATTGGCGATATCGACCGGCAACAGGTCGCGGCGTGTCGACAGCACCTGGCCGAACTTCACGAAGATCGGCCCGAGGCTTTCCAGCGCAAGCCGCAAACGGACGCCCGGCGGCGCGTCGAACTTGCGGCCGATCATGGCGATACGCAGCAGCAACCGCACGCGCCGGTCGTTGATGCGACCGAGCATCATCTCATCGAGACCGAAGCGGATAACCGTGAAAAAAATCTTGAGAAAACGCAGAAAACGCATAGTTGTGCCCGTTGACTAGCGCGTGCCGCGCGACATGGCGGCGCCGCCCGGCGCATCGGCGCCGCGGGCTTCGACCTTCTGTTCAAGACGCTCGACGCGTTTTTCGACCCGCGCCAACGCGTCGCGCGCGCGCGCCAGTTCGACGTTGAAATCGTCGAGCGCGGCGCGGCGCACCAGTTGCGGATTCTCGTCGAGCAGATATTCGGCGGCGGTGTCGAGCAGGTTGCGCCCGGTGCGCTGCACGTGTTCGCCGACCGTACGCACGACCGATGCCACCCGCCAGGCCGGCCCGTCGCCGATGAATTTAGCCAGATCCTCTTCCGGTTCCCAGCGCAGATGTTCGGCGAGTTTGGCGATCACCGTGGCGAACTCCGCGTCGCCCTCGATCTTCACGTGCTTCATCACGGCAGCCTGGCCGCCTTGCACGAAGGCCGGCAACGCGTCGGACGGCACCGAGATCGTCACGTCGAACTGTTGCGCCTCGGTTTCGCCGACCGCGCCAAGATAGCCGTCGGGCTGCACCAGCAAAGTCAACACGACCGGCGGGCACGCCAGCCTGGCGGTCTTGCCCGCGTAAGGGGCGAGGCGCTCACGAGCCCACGATTCGCGGGCGAGCAGATGATTGACAGCAGCAGCGAAGGGCTTGGCGGCGAGGGTCATTGAAAGTGGCAAGAAAAAACCCGCGCGGGCGACGTGCCCGCGCGGGTTCCTATTGTAACGTCCGTTCGCTTCGCGGCCTGCTATGCCGAACGGCCAACGCTTTGTGCAAAGTCAGGGCAAACCGCGTTGCCCCGACGCTGTCGCGCTGCGGTGTCAGTGCTGCGCGACCTGCTGGATACCGGCCAACAGCCAGCCTTCGCCCGCACGATTCGCCTTCGACAGATTCCACACTTCGACGAACGGCTCGGCGGCCGCACCCGGCGCTTCGCGGATCAGGCCGGAGAAACGCACGCTCGCGAAGTACTCGTTCGCGCGCTCTTCGACGCCCAGCATCTCGGCGTTCAACTGGACGATGTCCGTCTGGTTCGACTCCGAACCGCGCGAGGACAGATCCACCTTCACTTCGGCGAACATTTCCGGCGTCGTGAATTCGCGGATGTCTTCTGTATTGCCGACGTCCCATGCGGCTTGGAGTCGCACGAAGTACACCTTGGCGTTACGCAGGAACGCGTCCGAATCGAAACCGGCCGGTACAGCCGGTGCCGGGTTGATGGTCGGCGTGTTCAGCGGGTTGCCTTGCGGCTCGAGATACGAACCGGTGGGCGGCGCGCTGTAGCGCGGTTCCTGCGGCGCGTAACCGGTGTTGCCCGCGTTCAGCGACGGCGAAGCGCCGGCGTACGCCGGTTGCCCCGTGTCGCGCTTGCGGTTCATGAAGCGGCGGACCAGCCAGATACCGATCATGGCCAACACGGCAATCACAATCATGTTGGCCATGGCGCCGGCAAACGCGCCGCCCAGACCAAAGTGCGACAGCAACGCGGCGATGCCCAGACCGGCGGCCAGACCGGCGATCGGCCCGAGCCAGCGCGAGCGATTAGGCGCGGCCGCGGCGGCCGGCGAAGGCGCCGGAGCCGGCTGCGCACGCTGCTGCATGGCCTGATTGCTTTGGGAAGGCGACGAGGGAGCGGATTGCTGCTGAACCGTGTTCGACTGACGGCCAATACTACGGCCACCGCCCATGCGGCGAGCTTCCGCATCGAGCGAAGCGAGGGAGCCGGCCATGATCAGACCGACCATCGCGATCAGTCCGATTCTTCTCACCAGCGACCGCTTAACCTTACGGAGAGATAACACACCTGAATCGGACATTTTGGTACTTTCCTTTAAAAATCGATGGGTTAGGAACCCTAGTATTTGGTCCCCACATGTAAAGCTACCACGCCAGCTGACAAATTGTAATATTTGACGCCGTCCAGGCCCGCTTGTTCCATCATTGTTTTTAAAGTTTCCTGGTCCGGATGCATCCGGATCGATTCCGCCAGGTATTGATAGCTCTCGGCGTCCTTCGCAAAGCGTTCGCCCAACCACGGCAACACCTTAAAAGAATAGACGTCGTAGACTTTTTTGAGCGGATCCCACACCTTCGAGAACTCCAGCACCAGCAGGCGCCCCGACGGCTTCAGCACGCGCCGCATTTCGGCCAGCGCGATATCCTTGTGCGTCATGTTGCGCAAGCCGAACGCCACCGTGACCACGTCGAAGTAGTTGTCCGGAAAGGGAATTTTCTCGGCGTCGCAAAGCAGCGCCGGGGTGATCACCCCTTTGTCCAGCAACCGGTCGCGGCCCACGCGGAGCATCGATTCGTTGATGTCGGTATGCCAGACCTCGCCGGTTTCGCCCGCCCGCTTCGCGAAGGCTTTCGACAGATCGCCCGTGCCGCCCGCGATGTCGAGCACCTTGTAACCCGGCCGCACGTTGGCCTGAGCGACCGTGAACAGCTTCCACGCCCGGTGCATCCCGCCCGACATCAGGTCGTTCATCAAGTCGTAGTTGGCGGCAACCGAATGGAACACGCCCGCCACCTTCTGCGCTTTGTCCTGTTCGTCGACCGATTGAAAGCCGAAGTGGGTTTTGCTCATCGCGCTTGTCCTTTCGCGTATTCTGAAATGTTGCGCCGCATCAGCGCGGCGATCAGGGCGAATCGTATCAGTGACAGTGCCCGTGCGCAGCGCCGGATGGAATCATCGGCGTATCCCGGTCGACGCCGGCTGCCTCCAGTTTGGCGAGATAGGCGGCCCAGAGTTCATCCTGATGCACCGCCATGTCGTACAACTGGTCCCACGAATAGATGCCGGTGCCGTGCCCGTCGGAGAAAGTCGGCTGCAGCGCATAATTGCCGACGCCTTCGATCATGGTGATCGTCACGTCCCGCTTGCCGGTCTGCAGGGTTTGCTGCCCGGGCCCGTGGCCCTGCACTTCCGCCGACGGCGAATACACGCGCAACAACTCGAACGGCAGCCGGTACGCTTCGCCGTTTGCGTACTGCAATTCGAGCACACGCGATTTGGAATGCACGACCACGCCGGTCGGCACAGGTGTATCGGGGGTCAGTCCGCTCATGATCGAGCCTCATAAGAAAACGCCGCGCCGTCCCAGCTTTGCGCCCCTGAAGAGGCCTTGGCGCGACGCAGCAAGTTGAGCTCAGCGCTCAACCCAATGCCTGTTCGATTTCCTGACGCACCGCTTCGCGCAGCAACGTAGCCTGCGCGCGGCGCGACGACAGCATCGCTTCGGACACCGTGCGCTGACGCGGCGCCCAGATGGGCAGCGGGAAATGCGCGTCGTTCGAAAAACGCGGAATCACGTGCCAGTGCACGTGCGGCACCTGATTGCCGAGGCTCGCGAGATTCACCTTGACCGGCTGCATGACGCGCCGCGTCGCACGTTCAACCGCATACACGGCCTTCATCACGCGATCGCGGTCGCCGTCGGCGAGGTCCGAAAATTCGGCCACATGGTTGTTCCAGATCACCCGGCAAAAGCCCGGGTAATCATGTTCGTCGGCGAGGACGACACGCAGGGTGTCGTCCTGCCACAGCACATCGCCACCGTCTTCGCGGCAAAAAACGCAGTCCATCGTCGTCCTCAGGCAAGAATCGTCAGTCGTGCCATTAAACCAGCACGCGCTCGATTCCGCCATTGTTCGCCCGTTGCACGTAGTCGGACATCCAGTCTTCGCCGAGCACGTGGCGTGCCATTTCGACGACGATGTAGTCCGCCTCGGTGCCCGCGTCGGCGTTATAGCGCGACAGCCCTTGCAGGCAGGACGGGCAGCTGGTGAGGATCTTCACCTCGGTGGCGCCGTTCGGCTGCGGGCCGTCACCAGCCTTGAGCACGGAGCCGTCCGGCGCACCCGCCGAGCCGGCCGACGCATTGGCCGGATTGATCCCGTTCGCGCCGGCTTCGGCCACCAGCGGAATACCGCGCAGCTTGGCCGCACCCTTGCGCATCTCCTCTTCCTTGCGGAAGCGGACCTGCGTGGAAATGTCGGGACGCGTCACCGCGAGCGTGCCGGATTCGCCGCAGCAGCGATCGTTTTTCTCGATCTTGTAGCCGTCCTTCTCCGAACCCATCAACTGATTGACCAGCTTGACCGGGTCGATCGTCTTGATCGGCGAGTGGCACGGGTCGTGATACATGTAGCGCACGCCGTTCACGCCTTCGAGCTTGATGCCCTTCTCCAGCAGGAACTCGTGAATGTCGATGATCCGGCAGCCCGGGAAGATCTTGTCGAATTCGTAGCCGGCGAGCTGGTCGTAACACGTGCCGCACGACACCACCACCGTCTTGATGTCGAGGTAGTTCAAGGTGTTGGCCACACGGTGGAACAGCACGCGGTTATCCGTGACGATCTGCTCGGCCTTGTCGAACTGACCCGAGCCGCGCTGCGGGTAACCGCAGCACAGATAGCCCGGCGGCAGCACGGTTTGCACGCCCGCTTCCCACAACATGGCTTGCGTGGCGAGACCCACCTGCGAGAACAGCCGCTCGGAACCGCAGCCCGGGAAGTAGAACACCGCTTCCGTGTCGGCCGTGGTCGTTTTCGGATTGCGGATGATCGGGACAATCTTGTTGTCCTCGATATCGAGCAAGGCGCGCGCGGTTTTCTTCGGCAGATTGCCCGGCATCTTCTTGTTCATGAAGTGGATCACCTGCTGCGTGACCGGCGGCTTGCCGACGGTTGCCGGCGGGTGCGCCGTCTGCTTCTTCGTGAACTTCTTCAGCACTTCGTTGCCGAGGCGCTGCGCCTTGTAGCCGACGCCCATCATCGCGGTACGCGCGAGGTTGATGGTCTGCGGATTGGTTGCGTTGAGGAAGAACATGCCGGCCGCGTTGCCCGGATTGAACTTCTTCTTGCCCATCTTGCGCAGCAGGTTGCGCATGTTCATGGTCACGTCGCCGAAGTCGATTTTCACCGGACACGGCGTCACGCATTTGTGACAGACGGTGCAGTGATCGGCGACGTCGTTGAACTCGTCCCAGTGCTTGATCGACACGCCACGGCGAGTCTGCTCTTCGTACAGGAACGCCTCGACCAGCAACGAGGTAGCGAGAATCTTGTTGCGCGGGCTGTACAACAGGTTCGCGCGCGGCACGTGGGTCGCGCACACCGGCTTGCACTTGCCGCAACGCAAACAGTCTTTGATCGACTCGGAAATCGCGCCGATGTCGGACTGTTGCATGATCAGCGATTCGTAGCCCATCAGGCCGAAGCTCGGCGTGTAGGCGTTGCGCAGGTCGGCGCCTTCGAGCAGCTTGCCCGCGTTGAAGCGGCCGTGCGGATCGACGCGCTGCTTATACGCGCGGAATTCGCCGATTTCTTCATCGGTCAGGAATTCGAGCTTGGTAATGCCGATGCCGTGCTCGCCGGAAATCACACCGTCGAGCGAACGCGCCAGCTTCATGATGCGTGCAACCGCCTTGTGGGCGTCCTGCAGCATCTCGTAGTTGTCGGAGTTGACCGGCAGGTTGGTGTGGACGTTGCCGTCGCCCGCGTGCATGTGCAGCGCGACGAACACACGGCCACGCAGCACCTTCTTGTGGATCGCCTGGGCTTCTTCGAGGATCGGCTTGAATTCGCCGCCATTGAAGATCTGCCGCAATTCGGCGCGGATTTCCTGCTTCCACGACACGCGGATCGTCCGGTCCTGTGTGATGTGGAACACGGTCGCGTCCGGCTGCGCGTCAGCGCGGTCGGCGAACTTCTCCGCCAGCGCTTCGTAGCCGAGACCGACCAGATAATGCTGCGCCTCGCGCACCGACAGGTCGAGCTTGTCGCGCAGAAATTCCCAACGGGTACGCACGCGCTTCATCAGATCCAGCGCTTGCTGCACACGGTCTTCGAGCAGTTCCGCGCTCGGAATTTCATTCGCGTCGTCGCTCTTGCCGAGCGGCAGCTTGCCGGCCTTGAAGAACGCTTCGAGCGCGTCGACCAGTTGCAGCTTGTTTTTGATCGACAACTCGATGTTGATCCGCTCGATGCCGTCCGTGTACTCGCCCATCCGGTTCAGCGGAATCACCACGTCTTCGTTGATCTTGAACGCGTTGGTGTGCTTGGCGATCGCGGCGGTGCGGCTGCGGTCGAGCCAGAAACGCTTGCGCGCTTCGGCGGCAACCGCAACGAAGCCCTCGCCGCTCTTGCCGTTGGCCATGCGCACCACTTCCGACGTGGCTTGCGCGACCGCATCCGGATCGTCGCCGACGATGTCGCCGATCAGCACCATCTTCGGAAACGCGTTGCGCTTGCTCTTGGTCGCGTAGCCGACCGCGCGCAGATAGCGTTCGTCGAGGTGTTCGAGACCGGCGAGAATCGCGCCGCCCTGCTTCGACGTTTCGAACAGGTAATCCTTGATTTCGACGATGCTCGGAATCGCTTCGCGCGCCTGGCCGAAGAATTCGAGGCAAACGGTGCGCGTATGCGCGGGCATCTTGTGCAGCACCCAGCGCGCGGACGTGATCAGCCCGTCGCAGCCTTCTTTCTGCACGCCCGGCAAACCGGCGAGGAATTTATCCGTGACGTCCTTGCCGAGACCTTCCTTACGGAACACGCGGCCTTTGATGTCGAGCGCCTCGGTGCGCAGCAGCTTCTCGCCCGGCGCGTAGTTGCCGTCGAACCAGTCGAGCCGGAAACGCGCGACTTCGATGTCGTGAATCTTGCCCATGTTGTGGTCAAGACGCGTGACTTCGAGCCAGTTGCCTTCCGGGTCGACCATACGCCACCAGGCCAGATTGTCGAGCGCCGTGCCCCACAACACTGCTTTCTTGCCGCCCGCGTTCATCGCCACGTTGCCGCCGACGCACGACGCGTCCAGCGAAGTCGGGTCGACCGCGAACACGAAGCCGGCCTGTTCGGCCGCCTCGGTCACACGACGCGTGACCACGCCCGCGCCGGAGAAAATCGTTGCGACTTTACGGTCGACGCCCGGCAATTCGGTCATCTCGACCGCGCCGAGCTGTTCGAGCTTTTCGGTGTTGATCACGGCCGAGAACGGCGTGAGCGGCACCGCGCCGCCGGTGTAACCCGTACCGCCTCCGCGCGGAATCACGGTCAGACCGAGTTCGAAACACGCCTTGATCATGCCGGCGATTTCGGCTTCGGTATCCGGCGTCAAGACGACGAACGGGTATTCGACGCGCCAGTCGGTCGCGTCGGTCACATGCGAGACGCGGGACAAACCGTCGAACTTGATGTTGTCTTTTTCCGTGACCTTGCCGAGCACCTTGGTCGCGCGACGACGCAGGTCGTAGGTCTTCTGGAATTCGCTCTTGAAATCGTCGACCGCGCGGCGCGCGGCCTGCACCAGCGTATCGACGCGCGCGGCGCGGTCCACGCCGGCTTCGTCGCCGTGCGCGGTCAGATCCGCGCGACGGCGCTTGTCGATCTCGGTGAGGCGGTGATGCAACGCTTCGATCAACTGCGCGCGACGCTTCGGATTGTCGAGCATGTCGTCTTGCAGATACGGATTGCGGCGCACGACCCAGATATCGCCGAGCACTTCGTACAGCATCCGTGCCGAGCGGCCGGTGCGGCGTTCAGCGCGCAATTCGGCGAGCACCGCCCAGGCGTCGTCGCCTAACAGGCGAATAACGATTTCACGGTCGGAAAACGACGTGTAGTTATAAGGAATTTCGCGCAGACGCGCTTCAGGATCGGCGGCCACCGCAGTGGCGGCCCCGTGCGGATCGAAAACTTGAGGTGCGTTCATGTTCGGACGACTCGGTAGGTCAGCCCGGCGCGCTCGTCGAAGAGGCGTCGGCTGACGGTGCGCGTGGGGCGCAATGCTGGAAATCTTCTAGGGGAGCGAAGCACAACCGACGGCCTGACCCACATCGATCGCTTCGCGGCGCTCGGTTCTAGCTACACGATCGTGCGTGGCGGACGAGACGCTCCGCCGCGGGGCAAGACTCACGCGGGACGGGCATCAAGTGGGCGATCCGAGGCTGCCAGTGCATCTTCCGATCCTTATTCCAAAATGGAATTCTACCGCATGATCCCGCCACGCGTTGACGGCTGAAATCGGGTTGGTGGCGGGGCTTCACGCGTTTTCGTCATGAATCGGACGTTCGTGCGGAGGCCGCAAATTTGCCGACCGAACGGTCGGATGGGCCGTGGGGACAGGCTTGCGGCGCATTCGCGGAAGGCCAGAGCCTGCGCGGTTGGCGCTATCATTGACCCTTTCCCGTCCCGCAAAGCGCACCGCGCCACCCGCATGGCTTCCCACGACTATCTGAAGAAAACCCTGACCGCGCGCGTTTATGACGTGGCCCGCGAGACCGAACTCGAACACGCACCGAATCTGTCGGCGCGTCTGCGCAATCCGGTCTATCTGAAGCGCGAGGACAACCAGCCGGTGTTCTCGTTCAAGGTGCGCGGCGCGTACAACAAGATGGCGCACATTCCAGCGGAAGCGCTGCAGCGTGGGGTGATTACCGCGTCGGCGGGCAATCATGCGCAGGGTGTGGCGCTGTCGGCGGCACGCATGGGCGTGAAGGCGATCATCGTGGTGCCGGTGACCACGCCGCAACTGAAGGTCGACGCAGTGCGCTCGCATGGCGGCCCGACCGTCGAGATCGTGCAGTTCGGCGAGTCGTACAGCGACGCCTATGGCCACGCGGTGAAGTTGCAGGAAGAGCGCGGCTTGACCTTCGTGCATCCGTTCGACGATCCGTATGTGATCGCTGGACAGGGTACCGTCGCGATGGAAATTCTCAGCCAGCACCAGGGCCCGATTCACGCGATCTTCGTGCCGATCGGCGGCGGTGGACTCGCGGCGGGCGTCGCTGCGTATGTCAAATCGGTGCGCCCGGAGATCAAGGTGATCGGCGTGCAGACCGACGATTCGTGCGCCATGGCCGTTTCGCTGAAAGCGGGTGAACGCGTCACGCTGAGCGAAGTGGGTCTGTTCTCGGACGGCACCGCGGTGAAGCTGGTGGGCGAAGAAACCTTCCGCCTGTGCAGCGAATATCTCGACGACGTGCTGCTCGTGAACACCGACGCCCTCTGCGCCGCAATCAAGGATGTGTTCCAGGACACACGCAGCGTGCTCGAACCCGCAGGCTCGCTCGCGGTAGCCGGCGCGAAACAATATGCCGAGCGCGAAGGCATCGAGAATCAGACGCTGATCGCGATCACGTCGGGCGCGAACATGAACTTCGATCGCATGCGCTTCGTCGCCGAGCGCGCCGAAGTCGGTGAAGCACGCGAAGCGGTTTTTGCGGTGACGATCCCGGAAGAGCGCGGCAGCTTCCGGCGCTTCTGCGAACTGGTCGGCACCCGCAGCGTCACCGAATTCAACTACCGGATTGCGGATGCGAATTCCGCGCACATTTTCGTTGGCGTGCAGATCCGCAATCGCAGCGAATCGGCGCAGATCGCGGGCGCATTCGAGGCGCACGGCTTCGCGACTGTGGATTTGACCTTCGATGAACTCTCAAAGCAGCACATCCGCTACATGGTCGGCGGCCGCTCGCCGCTCGCGCACAACGAACGTCTGTTCCGTTTCGAGTTTCCCGAACGGCCGGGCGCGCTGATGAAATTCCTGTCATCGATGGCGCCGAACTGGAATATCAGCCTGTTCCATTACCGAAATCAGGGCGCGGACTACAGCTCGATCCTGGTCGGTATTCAGGTGCCCGACAGCGAGAACCCCACGTTCGACCAGTTTCTCGCCACGCTGGGTTATCCGAACTGGGAAGAGACGCACAACCCGGTGTACCGCTTATTCCTCGCCTGACCTTTTAGGACCGAAACACGCAGATGGCTCTTACGCTTGTCGACAAACTGGTAGTGGCCATTTCTTCGCGCGCGCTGTTCGACTTCGAGGAAGAGAACCGCGTGTACGAGGACGGCGACCTTCAGCAGTATGAAGCGCTGCAGCGCGACCGGCTGACCGTGCCCGCCAAACCCGGCGTGGCGTTTCCGCTGATTCGCAAGCTGCTAGCGTTGAACGCGGGCGGGCATCGCGTGGAAGTAGTGATTTTGTCGCGCAGCGATCCGATCAGCGGATTGCGTGCGTTTCACTCGTGCCGCGAACATGGCCTTGCGATCGAGCGCGGCGTTTTTACTCGCGGGCGGGCGCCGTTCGGCTATCTGAAGCCGTTGAACGCGTCGCTGTTTCTGTCCGCGAATCAGGACGACGTGCGTGACGCGCTGGCCGCCGGATTCCCTGCCGCGCGCGTGTTGCCCGAATCGGCGAAAATGGCGAGCAAGTATCCGGACGAAATCCGCATTGCCTTCGACGGCGACGCGGTGCTGTTTTCCGATGAAGCCGAGCGCGTGTTCCAGAAAGACGGCCTGAAGGCATTCCTCGGTCATGAGATTCACAACAAGGATCTGCCGCTCGCGGACGGTCCGTTGAAGCCGTTGCTCGAAGCACTGCACCGGCTGCAAAAACTCGCGGATGAAGCTGCACCGATGCATATTCGTACGGCATTGGTGACGGCGCGCTCGGCGCCTGCGCATGAGCGCGCGATCCGCACTTTAATGGCGTGGAACATCGAAATCGACGAAGCGATGTTTCTCGGCGGCCTCGACAAGAGCGCATTTTTGCGCGAATTCGAGCCGGACTTTTTCTTCGACGACCAAATTGGCCATTGCGAATCGGCCCGCGTCGTGACGGCGACGGGGCACGTGCTGAGTGGCATCGTGAACGCATCATGACACCCGAACAATCACCGCTGGGCAAGGCTTCCACTTACACCGAACAGTACGACGCTTCGTTGCTGTTTCCGATTGCGCGCAAGAATGCGCGCGAGGCGATCGGCATTGGCGCGCAGTTGCCGTTTTTCGGCACGGACATCTGGAACGCGTATGAGTTGTCGTGGCTGAATGCGCGCGGCAAGCCGCAGATCGCGGTGGCGACGTTCTTCGTGCCGGCGGATTCGCCGAATATCGTCGAGTCGAAGTCGTTCAAGCTGTATCTCGGCTCATTTGCGCAGACGGCGTTTGAGTCGATGGAGGTGGTGCGCGACACGATCAAGCGGGACGTGTCTGCTTCGTGCGGGGCGACTGTGTCGGTGCATCTGACGGCGCCGTATGAGTTCGGCAAGTTGCAGATGGAGGAGTTTGAGGGGTTGTCGCTGGATCGGTTGGATCTGGATACCGATATTTATCAACCGGATGCTTCGTTACTGAGTGCCGCGCTCGATGAAGCGCCGGTTGAGGAGACGGTGTTTTCCAATCTGCTGAAGTCGAATTGTCCGGTGACTGGGCAACCGGATTGGGGCACGGTGCAGATCCATTATGTCGGGCCGCAGATCGATCATGCGGGGTTGTTGCGGTACATCATTTCTTATCGGAATCACACTGGGTTTCATGAGCAGTGTGTTGAGCGGATTTTTATTGATGTGCTGAAGGCTTGCAAGCCGGTCAAGCTCGCGGTGTATGCGCGCTACACGCGGCGCGGTGGGCTGGATATTAATCCGTTTCGCACCAACTATAATTTGCCGATGCCGGATAATATGCGGTTGGCGCGGCAATAAAATTCTGATTTTTTGTTTTGTCTGTTCTGTGGTTTGGGTGTGGTTTTTTGGTTGTTGGCCTTTCCTTGCATTCTTGGTGGTCTATTAGCATTGTCCCGTACAGGGGCAACGCGAATAGACCACTACCAAATCAAGGAAAGGCCAACAACCCAAACCAAAACACAGCGAAACCAAACCCAATCAAGCCGCAGGCTTCTTATAAGCCACGCAATCCACTTCAACCCGACAATCAATCACCATCGAAGAAACCACACAAGCCCGCGCCGGCGGATTATCCCCAAAATACTCGCGAAAAACCTTATTAAACGAAGCAAAATCCCGCGGATCATCCAGCCAAACGCCACAGCGGACCACATCCTCCGCCCCATACCCGGCTTCCTTCAAAATCGCGAACACATTCTGAATCGCCTTGTGCGATTGCTCGACGATCCCGCCGTTGATCACTTCGCCATTCTCCATCGGAGTCTGTCCGGAAACGAACAACCAGCCATCCGCTTCAACCGCGCGAGCAAACGGCATATGTTGACCACCCGTTCCCTTCCCGCCTTCAACGCCATAACGCTTCATCATCACACTCCTTAAAAAGTCCGGCACGCAGCGCAAACACGACCACCTGCCACATCAATCAGAAAATCAGAAAAACCAAAAAATCGGAAAAAACAAACCGCTCAAAACGCGCCCTGCGCATCGCCCTTCGACGCCGCGCCGCGCGCCACGAAATGACCCGCCCGTTCCCCCGTCACTTCGCCATCGCGATACGTCAGCACGCCATTCACCCAAACCGCGTCGATCCCGTCCGCCGCCTGCTGCGGCTTTTCAAACGTCGCCGCGTCGCGCACCTTCGCGGGATCGAACAACACCAGATCCGCGTGATAGCCGATATGCACCTCGCCCCGCTCCGCCAACCCAAACCGGCGCGCGGACAGACCCGTCATCTTGCGCACCGCCTCTTCAAGCGGCAGCAAACCGGCGTCGCGCGCGTAATGCCCGAGCACACGCGGAAACGCTCCCCACAAGCGCGGATGCGGCAGCGGATCGTTCGGCAATCCGTCCGAGCCGACCATCGTCGCGGGATGCGAGAGAATGCGCCGCACGTCGTCCTCGGACATGTTGTGATACACCGCACCCGCCGGCTGCAAGCGCTTGCCCGCCTCCTGCTGCGTAACGCCCCACTCCGCCGCGATTTCCTTGACGAGCTTGCCCGCCATCTCCGGATGCGGTTCCGACCACGTAATCGTGATGTCGATATCGCCCGTTACCTGCTTCACATCCAGCGTCGACGAGCTGCGGTTGTATGGATAACAATCGCAACCGATCGGCTGCAAACGCCGCGCGCCTTCGAGCGACTTCAGCACTTCCTCGCTGCGCCCCCAGTTCGACGGCCCCGCGCACTTCAAATGCGAAATCACCACCGGCACATGCGCGTGACGACCCACCCGGTACGCTTCGTCCATCGCGTCGAGAATCGCGTCGAACTCGGTGCGCATGTGCGTCGTGTACAGCGCGCCGGCGGCGGCGAGCGGTTCGGCCAACGCCATCACCTCTTCGGTCGGCGCCGAAAACGCCGAGCCATATGCGAGCCCTGAACTCAGACCCAGCGCGCCATTCGCCAACGCCTCTTCGAGCTGCGCGCGCATGCCGTCGATTTCCCCGGCCGTCGCCGCGCGATCGAGCCGGTCCATCTGATTGCTGCGCAACGCCGTGTGCCCGATCAACGCGCCGACATTCACCGCCGGGCGCGCCGCGTTCACAGCGTCGACGTAAGCGGCGAACGTCGGATACTGGAACGCGTCGCGCTCGCCGAGCAGATTCATCGGATCCGGCGGGTCGCCCTTCAACGCCACCGGCGACGCGCTGATCCCGCAATTGCCGACGATCACCGTCGTCACGCCCTGCGTGATCTTCGGCAGCATTTGCGGCGAGCGGATCACGTGCGTGTCGTCGTGCGTGTGAACGTCGATGAAACCCGGCGCCAGCGCGCGCCCGTTCGCCTCGACCACGTCTTCGGCCAGCCAGTTCGACAGATTGCCGATCGCGACGATGCGCCCGTCGCGAACCGCGACATCGCGCTCCACCGGCGGCGCGCCGGTGCCGTCATACAGTTGCGCGCCGACGATCAGCGTGTCCGCGGCTTCGGGATGCGAGTGCATGGATCAGTCTCCTAACGGTTGTCGATCGCCGCCGCCGCGATGCGCGTCGAGCGCGTGCTTCATGCGGCGCAGCAATTCGCGGCTCTCGTCGCCCTGACTGACGGCGAGTTCGGTAACGAGCACATCGAGCGCCATCATCATCGCGTAGCGCGACGACGACGGCTTGTAAATGAAATCGGTTTCAAAAGCGACGATCGGGATCACCCAGTCGGCGAGTCTGGCGAGCGGCGAGGCCGGCGCGGTCAACGCGATCACGCTCGCGCCGTAGCTGCGCGCGATTTTGCAGTTCTCGACCATCTCGGGCACACGCCCGGTAGTGGACAGCGCAATCACCACGCACTCGCGCGACACCGTGCTCGCGACCATGCGCTGCAACAAGCCGTCCTGATAGGTCGCAACGGGCCGGCCGAGCCGCACGAGACGAAAGCGCATTTCGTCGGCGAGCGCGGTCGAGCCGCCGCCCATGCCGAACACGTAGATCATCCGTGCGGCACGCAACGCGGCGGCAGCGTCGCTAAACGGCGCCTGCCGCAACAATTGATGGTTATGCGCGAGCGCGTTCTGCAATTCGTCGAAGATGCGGGTGGCGATCGGCTCGGGCGCGTCGCTCGCGCCGCCAGGCTGCAGGAAGCGCTGTCCGACGGCGGCCGCCTGCGCGAGCCGCAGTTTCAGTTCCCGCACGTCGCGGCAGCCCACTGCCTTGGCAAAGCGCGTGACGGTCGCGACGCTCACCTCGGCCTGCTGCGCAAGCGCACCGATGCTGGCGCGCGACGCGCCCGTCAGATCGTCGAGAATCAGCGCGGCGACCTTGCGCTCGGCCGAACGCAGTTCCGGCGCGCATTCGGCGATGCGCGCAACGATATCGAAGGTCAACGGCTCGGCGGTTGAGTTCATTGCAGACTGTGGGATGACGCCCGAAGGCTGACAAAAAGCCTTCGTCGGATTGTGAGGCGAACCGTGGTACTAAATAACATTTCTTCGATCATCGTACTTTCGGTAACATGCTAAAGTCAACTTTGATTCAATTTAACTGGACGATGGAGCAGGGAGACATGAAAGTTACAAACTATCAGGGCGCGACGATTGATCCTTATAGCAAGGGCTTGGGCATGGTTCCGGGCGCCAGCATCCAACTCACGGACACGGCACGCCTCGAGTGGAATCTGTTGAATGAAGACGTGAGCCTGCCGGCTGCCGTGCTGTATGCGGATCGCGTGGAACACAATCTGAAATGGATGCAGGCGTTCGTCGCGGAATATGGCGTCAAGCTCGCGCCGCACGGCAAGACCACCATGGCGCCGCAACTGTTTCGACGTCAGCTCGACACCGGCGCGTGGGGCATCACGCTCGCCACCGCGCACCAGGTGCGCGCGGCGTATCACGGCGGCGTGTCGCGCATTCTGATGGCCAATCAACTGGTGGGCCGCCGCAACATGATGATGGTCGCGGAGTTGCTGAGCGATCCGGATTTCGAATTCTTCTGCCTCGTCGATTCGGTCGAAGGCGTCGAGCAGTTGGGCGAGTTCTTCACGTCGGTTCATAAGCAGTTGCAGGTGCTGCTCGAACTTGGCGTGCCGGGCGGCCGCACCGGCGTGCGCGACGAAGCGCAGCGCAACGCGGTGCTTGACGCGATCGCGCGTTATCCGGACGTGCTGAAGCTCGCCGGCGTCGAGTTGTATGAGGGCGTGCTGAAGGAAGAACAGGAAGTGCGCGAGTTCCTGCAAAGCGCCGTGGCCGTTACGCGCACGCTGGTCGACGAAGGCCGCTTCGCGCGCACACCCGCGGTGTTGTCGGGCGCAGGATCAGCGTGGTACGACGTGGTCGCGGAAGAATTCGTGAAGGCGTCGGAAGACGGCAAGGTCGAGGTCGTGTTGCGTCCCGGCTGTTACCTCACGCATGACGTCGGCGTTTATCGCAAAGCGCAGACCGACATCTTCGCGCGTAATCCGGTCGCGAAGAAAATGGGCGAAGGCTTGCTGCCCGCGCTGCAATTGTGGGCGTATGTGCAGTCGATTCCCGAGCCGGATCGCGCCATCATCGGTCTCGGCAAGCGCGACTCCGCGTTCGACGCGGGCATGCCGGAACCGGCGCGCCACTACCGTCCGGGCAACGAAGCCCCGCGCGATGTCGCGGCGAGCGAAGGCTGGGAGATTTTCGGTTTGATGGATCAGCACGCGTATCTGCGGATTCCCGCCGGCGCCGATCTGAAAGTGGGCGACATGATCGCGTTCGACATTTCGCATCCGTGCCTGACGTTCGACAAGTGGCGTCAGGTGCTGGTGGTCGATCCGGCGTATCGCGTGACTGAAGTGATCGAAACGTTCTTCTGATTGTGTTCTGAACGGCGCGCTTTGCGAGGCATGTGAAGCGCGCCGATGATGTCTTAACGCGACGCTGCGCTGTTCGCCGCTTCTGCTGATTGCGTAGCGCTCGCGTCAACGGCGTTAGCGGCGTTAGCGTTACCTGTTGCGACGACTTCCCCGATCCTCGCCTCGAGCATCTTCAACGCGCCAGACAGCGCGCCCAAAACGTCGTCCGGCAGCGCCGCCATCGTGTCGTGCACGAAGGCCTTGCGGCGCGGCAAACTGGCTTCCGTCGCCGCCTGCCCCGCTTCGGTCAGGCGCACGTTGGTCACGCGGTTGTCGCGCGTGTCCATGCTGCGCGCGATCCAGCCCAACGCTTCGAGCGTTTTCAACTGCCGCGTCAACGCGCCCGGATCCACCCGCAAGCGCTCCACCAGCCGCTTCTGCGACGATTCGCCGGCCTGGTCATGCAGCGCAAGCAGAATGCGCCAGCGCGGCAGCGGATGACCGACCTGCGCCTCGAACGCCGACATGAACGCCCGATAGGTGCGGCCGAATTGCTGCATGACGGCGACGTGATCCTGTTCTTCCATATCTTCAGTAAACCGGTAAGTCTAAAAAAATCAATCCGCGTGAATCACCGGCTCCAGCTTGCGCTGAAGCTTGACCGGCGGCACACGGCGGCTTTGCCACACCGACACCACGGCGATGATCGCCGCCATCGCGAGCCCCAGATGAATCGCGGCGACCAGCGCCTCACGCGCGCTTTCCAGCAGCATGGCGCCGTTGTGGCCCGCGTGCGTCAACTGGCTGAGCAAGGTGGTTTGCGCGTCGCGATTGATCAGAATCTGCGGATCGCCAAGATCGCTGAACCATTGCGACGCGTGATCGTTTTCCAGCGCGCTGCGCACGCCGCTCGCGTACATATGGCTGACCAGCGTGCCGGTGAGCGCCGTGCCAAGCATGCCGCCGATCATCCGCAGCGACTGCAGCAGCGCGGTGGCGATACCGAGGTGTTCGCGGCCGGCCGTCTGCTGCGCGAAGATCGTCAGGTTCGGCATCACGAAACCGAGACCCAGCCCGCCGATCACCATGAACGTCATCAGCAGCCATTGCGGCATGGCGCGCGTCGCGACGACCACGCCGAGACAGGCAAGCGCGAGAAGCGCAAAGCCGATGTACAGCATCAGATTCGGATTGCGCACGCGCGACACGATGCGCCCGTTCGCGATACTGCCGATCGTGATGAACACCACCAGCGGCGTGATGACGAGCCCCGCTTCTTTCGGCGACATGCCGAAACCGCCCTGGAACAGCAACGGCGCGTAGAACAGCAGCGAGAACATCGAGAAACCGCCCAGCACGGCAAGCGTGAAGAGCGCGGCCAGACTGCGGTTGCGGAACATGTCGACGGGCAGGATCGCTGTCGGGCAGCGCTTTTCCCACTGCCACAGCGCGTAGGCCGAGGCGACGCTCAACGCGAGCAGCGCCAGCGCGCTCAACGTGACGCCATGCTTCGGCAGTAACTCGACGAACAATTGCAGCGAGCCAAGCGCCACCGCGATCAGCACGGCGCCGGGCCAATCGAGCCGCATCTTGCCTTTATGCTCGACGTGCCGGAGGTGCGGCAGAAAGCGCCAGACGAAAAACAGCGACAGCAGCCCGACGGGCAGATTCACGTAGAAGACCGAACGCCAGCCGTAGTACTGCGTGAGGAAGCCGCCGAGCGACGGCCCCACCGCGTTAGCGATACCGAATGCCGAGCTCATCAGCACCTGCCAGCGCAAACGCACCACGGAATCGGGAAACAGATCGGGAATGCACGCGAAAGCGGTGCCGACCAGCATGCCGCCGCCAATGCCCTGTAGCCCACGCGCGAGCACGAGGAACATCATGCTGTTGGCGGCACCACACAGTACGGAGGCGCCCGTGAACACCACGATCGAGGCGATCACGAACGGCTTGCGTCCGTAATAATCGCCGAGACGGCCGAAGATCGGCACGGTAATCACCGAGGTCAGCAGATACGACGTGGCGACCCACGCGTAGAGTTCGAACCCTTTGAGTTCCGAGACGATGGTGGGCAGCGCGGTGCCGACCACGGTCTGATCGAGCGCCACGAGCATCGTGACGAAGGAGATGCCGAGCATCGCCAGAAGCGATTCACGGAACGGTAAAACTTGCCCACTCGAGTGGTGGGCCGCGGTATGGACAGCCATTTTTGATAGAGCAACAGTTGACTCGTCAAATGATTGGGAATCATACCACCAGCTCGTGCTCTAAATGGGACGTGTCGCCACGGTTTACCGTAGCGACAATCGACTGAAGAATGAATCCAACATGACGCCAGGGAGGCACATGGAGCCGAGTTCGCTCGCAGCACAATCCTTATCGGATGAAGATCTGAACGCGCTGCGGCGCGCGAAACACGAGCTGGAGAGCCCCGCGCTGGCGATGAAACTGGCCAGCATCGTCGGCTCGCCGCTCGAAAAGCTGATGTCGCGCATGCCGGCCTTCGCCAACGAAAAGGTCACCGATGCAACGGAGCTGGCGTTGCGCAAATGCCTGTCGATCGCGTTGCGCACGCTCGGGCGGCGGGACGCGACGCCGCTGATCGTGCCCGACCGGCCGAGCAACCTGCTGCACAAGTTCGCCGTGGCGACCACCGGCGCGGCCGGCGGCGCGTTCGGGCTGTTCGCGCTGCCGGTCGAGTTGCCGGTCACGACCACGCTGATGTTCCGCTCGATCTGCGACATCGCGCGTAGCGAGGGCGAGGATCTAAGCTCGATCGACACGCAGTTGCAGTGCCTGACGGTGCTCGGCATGGGTGGCACGTCCACCGCCGACGACGACGCCGACTTCGGCTACTTCATCATGCGCGGCGCGCTGGCGCAGGCGGTGTCGAAGGCGTCGTCGGAAATCGCCACCAAGGGATTCACCGCGCACGGCTCGGCGGCCTTGCTGCGCCTGCTCAATACGATTGCCGCGCGCTTTTCGGTGCAGGTCAGCGAACAGATCGCCGCGAAATCGATTCCCGCGATCGGCGCGGTGCTCGGCGCCATGGTCAATACGGTGTTCATCGACCATTTCCAGCAGGTCGCGCACGGGCACTTCACCGTGCGGCGGCTGGAGCGGCAGTACGGTCAGGAAACCATCGAAGCCGCTTATCAAACCATCGACATCGCACTCGACGGCTGATTCGCACCTGCGGCGCGACTCGTCACGCGCCGCACGAAAGCGGCCGAACGGTCGAGCGCACGATTGGCTTCGGGAATGAACGGCGCGAAGATCGGCCAGACGTGCGGCATCTTGTTCCACACCTCGAATTCACAGTCGACGCCCGCCGCGCGCGCGTTATCGGCTACGCGCTGCGAATCGTCGAGCAACACCTCGGTGCTGCCGGCCATCATGAAGAGAGGCGGCAAGCCGTGCAGGTCGGCATAGACCGGCGACGCATGCGGGTGGGTAGCGTGTGTCTCGCCGAGATAGAGTTGCGCGGCCGGCGCGATCGCCTGGCCGCTGAACATCGGGTCGAGGCCGTCGTTGCTGCGAATGCTGGCGCCGGTCGCGGCCAGATCGGTCCATGGCGAGAACAACAGGCCACCTGCCGGCATCGGATCGCCCGCGTCGCGTAACGCCACCAGCGTGGCCAGCGCGAGGCCGCCGCCGGCTGAGTCGCCGGCAATCACGATCGACTCGGGCGCGATGCCATCCGCGAGCAATTGACGATAGGCCGCGGTGGCGTCGTCGAGTGCGGCGGGAAAGCGATGTTCGGGAGCGAGTCGATAGTCGAGCGAAAACACCGCCGCGTTGGCCCGCGTCGCGAGGCCGAATACGATCGAGCGATGTGTTTTCGGTGAACAGAAGTAGTAGCCGCCGCCATGGCAGAAGAGCACGGTGGGGCTGATGTGGGCTGCGTGCGGCTCGCCGGCGGGCTCGAGCCATTCGCCGCGCAAGGGCGTGTCGTCCGCCCCGTACAACTCACGCAGATGCCAGCCGCGCGGCACGCGCGGCGACCAGGCCCGCTTCGCGGTCAGCGCACGCGCTTTTTCGACATTGATGCCCGGTTTGAGGGTTTCCGGACGAAACTGCCTGCGCAGGTACCAGGTTGCGAGTGCACTTTGCCAGCTCATGGGGGACACACTCCTTCTTTTGCGTCCCGCCATGGTACGTGCGTTCGATACGGCGCCGGTGGACGGGGCCTTCTAATCCCAAAAACGCGCGATCCATCCACCGGCCAAGCTTTCCGACTAATTTAATTCGCCGGTAAAACCTGCCCGCGAATCTCGCCCGTCGGGTTCTGCGCGGTATGAACATTGAAGTACCACTGCCCCGCCATCAGATCCGTCACCTGTTGCTCGCTCAGCGCCGCCGATCCTTTGATCGGGCTCGCGAGCGCGTCTTTGTCGATCGGCACCTGCACCTTGGCGTTCTGTCCGACCGGCGCGGGGCCGTGGAAATGCGCGGCGGTAGCCGGGCCGCTCAGGCCTTCGTAGGTGACTGTCCACTGCAGGGATTTGGTCGACGTGTCGAACGTGGCGTTCAGCATGCCGTGTCCGTGACTCACACGCGGAGGCACTTCGCTTGAAGGCTCGAGATCCGCCTTCAGCGCTACCGTATCGGCGAAGGCAGCGCCCGACGCCAATGCCCACAACACCACAGCCAGATTCAATTTTCGCAGCGTAATCATGGTCTTCTCCGGACTTGATGCACCGCCGCACCGACGGTTCGGCTGCGTGCGGAGCCACCACATACTAGTGCAATTTCCCTGCAGGCGTTTGCGTTAGACGGCGTGTACTCGCGGTAGACCGCTTTCTGTTGCATGCGGTCGATACAGCCATGCGGTTCACGCTGCCCGCTTCAACCTGGCGCGCGGTGTGGACTTCGTAGTTGTGCGTAGCTATCGCTGCACGCCGACTTTTTTGTGAAGTGAATTTCGATCTGGAGCCTGACTGATATGCTCCGGCGACATGTCTGATTGAGCGACCAACGGCCGCAATTGACGCGTCGACTACGCCGATTCATTCGCCGAACCCGCCGCCGACAGAACAGCTATCAACGCTTTCTTCGATTTCTTCAAACAGTTAATTGCGCTTTTTGTAGTGAATGAATCGCGTCATCCCGGCTATGCTTCCGGTTGCGAGAAGTGACTCCTTCATCGAGGGATGTCTCCAAATCTTTAACGCGGCTTCGGCCGCGTTTTTTTTCGTCTATTTTTCCCGCTCGTTTCCGGATTCTGCTGGATTCGCGCGGGCAATTGCATGGGCCGACGAGGCGATCGCCGCTGCACCGCGCGGCAAATCTCAAGCGAGCAACGCCGCCTGCTGCTCGATACCGTCGAGCATGGCACTGCATTTGTCGATCAGCGTGAGTCCATGGAGACGCACTCGCTCGGCTGATTCAACGCCAATAACGAGACGGTACGCGTCGAGCGCATTCAGCAACGGCGGGTATTGCAGCACGCTCGCCGCCCCCGCCACCCGGTGCACCCATTCGCGCACACGCTCAGTTTCGACGCGTTCGAGCAGCGGCAACAACGACGCCATATCTTCGCGCACCGAGGAAACGAACGAATCAAGCAGTGCCTTGACGGTCGACTCGCTTCCCCAGAGTTGCGTCATGTAACTCAGATCGACTGGGATAAACGGCTCGGCGGCGCGCGCCGTGACAACACCGACGCCGGCGGCGGCCGCCGTGCCGACCGCCTCTGCGGGCGCAGCTTGTCGCGTACTGTCCGTGCCGAACCAGCGGCTCAGATAATCGCGCAGTGTGGCGAGCCGGGTCGGCTTTACCAGGCTGTCGTCCATCCCGGCTTCGCGACACAAATTCAGGTCTTCAGGCGCGGTGTTTGCCGTGATACCCAGAATCGGCAATCGATAAGCACCGCCCGCCTCCTGCTCACGAACGCGCCGCGTGAGTTCATAGCCGGACAGGTTCGGCATGTGGCAATCGGTGATCAGGCAGCCGTAGGTCGTGTGCTCAAGCGCGGCCAGGGCCTCAGCGCCGTCGTTCGCGACGTCGCAGGCGAAACCGAGCAGAGCCAGCTGATGGCGGATCAACTCCTGGTTGACGGGATGGTCTTCAGCGACCAGGATCAGCCGGCCACTCGCGATGGCGCGTTCGCGATCGGGAATCGCCGCGCCGCCCTCAGGCGTACGCGGCATGCCGCCCAAACGCGGCACCACCGACGGCAACCCGGTCACCGCTGCAGCACACGCGGCGCCCAGCCCGCGCCACGAAATGGGATTGATGCTGACGCGCACGTTGTTGTCGATGATGCGATAGCCCGTCGGCTTCGGCTTCTCAGTCAGACTGACGATGCGGGAACGCGGCATGACGTCTTCGGGAAACGTCACGTCCTCGCTCGCGAACAGCAGATCCACGCCGGCCAGCACCGCGCGGTCGCGCAGTTCCGGCGCATCCGGAGCAAAGCGACGCAGTTCGAGTCCCAGCGCCTCGCCGAAATGCATCAAGGCCTGACCGACCCGCGCGTCGCTGGTGGCGACGACACCGCGCTTGCCGCGCAACGCGCTGACCGAATAACGCTGTGCCTCGACCGGCATCCTGAGCCGCACGGTCATCCGCGTGCCGCGGCCGGGCTCGCTGTGCAGTGCGAGCGAGCCGCCCATCAGATCGATCAACTTGCGGCAGATCGTCAAACCGAGGCCCGTGCCGCCAAAGCGGCGCGTGGTCGACGATTCGGCTTGCACGAAAGGTTCGAAGAGCCGCGCCTGGACCTCAGGCGCAATGCCGATGCCGGTGTCCTCGACCGTCACCTCGAGCGTTTGGGCGCCGCCGGTTTGCTCGACAACCGACACCCCCACGTCGACCTCGCCGGACGGCGTGAACTTGATCGCGTTGCCGAGCAGGTTGAACAGAATCTGCCGGAAGCGCACGCTGTCGCCCCGCAAGGTCGCGGCGACTTCCGCGGCGATATCGACTCGCACCTTCAAACCTTTTTCGTGCGCGCGACCCGCCAACAGGCCAACCGCGTTGTCGACCAGTTCACGTATGTCGATGGGCTCGGCTTCGATCGTCAGTCGACCCGCTTCGATTTTCGAGTAATCGAGCAGGTCGTCGAGAATCTGCAGCAGCGCGCCCGCCGACTCGTGAATCATGCTCAGCATCTCGCCTTGATCGGCGTTGAGCGGCGTGCGTTCCAGCACCTCGACGAGACCGAGCACGCCGTTCATCGGTGTGCGGATTTCGTGGCTCATCATCGCGAAGAAATCGTCTTTGGCGCGCGAAGCCGCTTCGGCGACGTCGCGCGCCCGCGCCAGTTCGTCGGAGCGCGCGTGCTCCACGCTGGCGTCCACCCAGTACCCGCTCCACACAACGCTGCCGGCACCTTCCCGTCGCGGGACCAACTCGGCGCGTACCCACTTGAGATCGCCTTCGCTTTTGAAGCGAAACTCCATATGCACCGGCGTTTCGCAGCGCGCCGAGTGCTCCAGCTGGGCGATCACGAGCGGCCGGTCCTGCTCGCAAACGCGCTTGAAATCGACCTGATCGCGTTTGATCACGGCGCTACCGCCCAGCAGCAACCGCGTGTCGCCGCCGATATATGGAAACGAGTACACGCCGTCGGCCGTACGGCGCAGTTGAAACACCACGGCCGGCAACGAGCGCGTTACATCGAAAAGACGGCGCTCGGTTTCGCGAGCGAGCATTTCGGCCCGCCGGATATCGGTGATGTCGACCATGGTGCCGAGGACGCAAACCGGTTTACCGTCGCTGCCGCGGCAGGTGCTGGTCCAGAACAGGCCGTGCCGCACGTCGCCGGCGCTACGCACGAACTGCAGCTCCGCCTGCGCCGTTTCGCGACCGTTGAGCATCTCGCGAGTCATCTCGTCGAGGATGTGGCTGTTGGCCTCGCCCCAACTCTGCACGTCCTTCGTGGTGCGGCCAACCACCGCTTCGCGGCGCATGCCGCAGGCTTCCTCATAGGCCTGATTGACGGCGATATACCGGCCGTCGAGGTCCTTCGCAACCAGCGGATAGGGCACCATCTTCATCATGGTTTCCTGGAAGCTCAGTTGCAGCGCAAGATCGCGCTCCGTTTTCTTGCGCAGCCTGACCTCCCGCTGCAACAACAGACAGGCACGCAGCGTGACAAGCAAAACAATGCCGATGCCGATCAGCAACGGCAGCAGACGCAGCGCGGTCACGCTCCAGATGCCCGCGCCCGTGGCACTACCAGTGACCCATTTCTGCCTGATGCGTTGCTTTTCCGCCGGCGGCATGGCCAGCAACGCGCGATTGATCAGCCCGGCAAGCGGACTCAGGTCCGCGCGCACGGCGAAGTTGAGCGCGTCGGATTCACCGACCGTGCCGAGAATCTTGAGCACGCCGACATAGCGGCGCTTCAGCACGACGTCGACGGCGGCCACGTTGCCTACCAGGACGTCCGCCTCGCCTGCCGCGACCATGGCCAGCGCGTCGTCGAGACTGGGCGCGATCGCGATATGGTTCGGGGGAATGTGGTCGAGCGCATGCGGCACCGACCCGGCGACATGCGACGAAACGACAATGCGGCGCGACGCGAAGTCGCCGAGCGCACGCGCGGCCGGCTCGTCTTCGCGCCCGACAATGACCAGCGGATAGCTCTCGTACGCGCGGGTGTGCTGCGCGCTTTTGAGGCGCGGATCATTGCTGGAAGCGGTGGCCAGCATGGCCAGCTCGCCGCGTTGAAAGGCGGCGATAATGGCAGGCCAATCCGCGGTGGAAGCGCGGCTGAACGTCACGCCGAGCGTGCGGCTCAGATACGCCAGATGGTCTGCAGCGACGCCGGCCGGATGCCCGGCGTCGTCGACATAGCTGAAGGGTGGCCAGGTGCTATCGAAACCCACCGGCAGCGGCGGCAATGACCGAAGCCACGCTTGCTCCTGCGAGGTGAGCACCAGACGCGGCGCACCGGTCACCGGCCCGGCGTCGAAGTTGCCGGGTAGCCAGCGCACGCGCAGCGCCGCATCGTCAGCCGGGTCGAGCGATGCAAGCGCCCGATCGAGTTGATCGCGCAGCGCAGTCCGACCGCGCGGAACGCCGAAGCGCAGATCCGCAATTTTGCTGCCCTCCTCGAACGCGATGCTCAGGCTACGGAACTCGTGAGTGGCCAATGCGTATTGCACGGCCGGGGTAAAACCAAGGTAAGCGTCGGCATCGCCCCGAACAATCGCGGCAAGTGCGGCGTGAGTGGTTGCAAACGCGTTGATCTCAGCACGCGGAAAGCGCTCGCGCACTGAACGCTCCAGTGCAAAACCTTTCTCGATGGCGATGCGCGCCGCGCCAAGCTGCGATGCGGTCCCGTAGCCCTCACCGTCCCGGCGAACCACGGCTGATATGGAGGAGTGGAAATACGGCACGGTAAATCGCAGGCAACGCTCGCGTTCAGGCGTGCGCGCAAGGCTCATCAACAGATCGACCTGGCCCGCGCACGCAGCGGCGAGCAGTTGCGGCATGTCGGGAAAAGCCTTGGCTTCGATGACGACGTCCGGCCCAACCAGCGCACGCAAATAGTCGACGCTCATGCCAGTGAGCCGGCCTCCTTCTAGCGCCTCGAACGGTCGCCAGTTGCTGGCAAGCACACCGACGGTCAGTCTGGTGGGAGTGGGGTTTGCGGCTTGAGGGCGTGATGCCTCGCCGGACGGCTGGGCGACAGCCGCAGCGTGCGCGATGCCGCAGAAGAAAAGGACTAGCAGGGCCAACCCCAGGCGCCGGAGTCCACGCCTCAACGCACTACCTTGCCGAACACGGACGAGCAACGCCATCCGAGAATCGAGGTTGCCGCTCACGCGGATTCGCTCTGGCGACCGGCGAGCGCGTCAGCCGGCGGGTCTGATTTGCGGTGCAGAAATGAAAACAGGATGCCGGCCACAACGCCGCCGGACATAGGCGCGGCCCAGAACAACCAGAGCTGATCCAGCGCCCAATCGCCAACGAACAACGCCTGGGCGGTAGAACGGGCGGGATTGACCGAACCGTTGGTGACCGGAATCGACACCAGATAAACGAGCATCAGGCACGCGCCCACAACCAGCGGCGCGATTGACACCAAGTGGTGGCGAGCCGCGACCATGAGGCTCGACATGACAAAGGCGAACGAGAGCACGAACTCGACGACCAGCGCCGAGTGCAATGGATAGTCGGCGGGGGAATGTTCGCCAAAACCGTTGGCGGCGAACTCGCTAGCGCCCAGCGCGAAACCGGGGCGACCACTCGCGACGTAAACAAGCAGCGCCGCCGCCGCGGTCGCCCCCAGAAGCTGGGCAGCGATATAGGGCACCAGGTCCCTGACCGGAAAACGCTGCGCGGCCGTGAAGCCCACGGTGACAGCCGGATTGAAATGCGCGCCGGATATGCCGCCGAATAGGTAGCCGGCTGTAGCGAGCGCGAGTCCAAATGCCGACGACACCTCGAGCACGCCATACCCTTGCTGAACCGCGCCAGTGCTCAACACAACGCTACCGCAGCCGATGAACACCAGCCATGCCGTCCCGACGCCCTCTACAAACAACCGCTTACCTAGCGCGACCATGCCGTCTCCCAATTCTTCCGGACAAGGCAGACGGCAATACACGATTACAGTAAGACGTCGGCCTGAATTCTTCGCGACACTTCCATTCAGCATGACGAAATAATTACGTTCGTCACGTGAATGGAAAACAGCCCCGCACTGAACTCAGAACTATGAAATGGCAACGCCGTCAATCCAATCAGCAGAGTCCTAAATTTGGACACCGTGATAACCGTCAGAGGACCGGCCTCAGAATCTCGGCCGGACCTCAGGTCAAGCCAATCTGTCGCGCGTAATCGATCAGGTCGGATTCCGTCTCAAGGCCTAGCTTGCGCATCGCGCTGCGCTTCTGCGTGCTGATGGTCTTGCCGCTGCGCTGCAAACGGACCGCGATTTCGTGAACGGCGAGGCCCTGCACATACAATTGAAAAACCTCCCACTCGCGTGCGCTCAAAATGCCGGCGCGAAGCTGCACGGGTGTATCCGCTACCTCCATCGCGGTGCGCGCCTGCTCCGACAGATAGACGTGGCCGGCCATGCCGGCTTCGATCGCGTCGATCAACGCAGTGGCGACGTCGCGCTTGTCGACGATTGCGCCCACGCCGATATGCAACAGCCCGGACAGCATGTGCGCATGGCAAATCATCGTCAGCACGACGATGCAAGGATGAGGCTGGCCTCGCAACACGCGGCGCAGAAACGAAACCGCATTACTGCCGCCGTCGATGCCGGGCATGCTGATGTCCGACACGACCACGTCGCACGCGCAGGAGTCGAGTAGTTCGGCCAGGCCATAGGTGTCGGCTGCTTCGCCGACGATTTCGATATGTGACGCGGCCGACAACAGCCGCCGGACGCCGACGCGAACACAGTCGTGATCGTCGGCCATGATGACGCGGATTTTTCTTGTCATTTCTTGTTGTGTTATCGACTGGCTCGCCCTGCACGCGTTGCGCTTCCCCAGGTCGTGCCAATGTCTCTTATGACAGTCGCACCGGTCGCGGCACGACACCTTGCCGGCCCGTTACCGGCTCTGCGCACGCTCCTCCGCCACCACGCCATGCTCGACGGCGAAGCGGAACAATTCCGCGTCGCTCTGCAAGGCCAGCTTGCGCATGGCCGTGCATTTCTGCGCGCTGATCGTCTTGACGCTGCGGCCGAGGCGCGCGGCGATCTCGGTGACGCCGAGCCCGGACGCGTATTGGGTGAACACCTCGAGTTCGCGGCGCGACAACATGGTGCGCACGAAATCGAGCCGCTGTGTGACCGTGGCGTCGGCGATCAGCGCGCGCACCGCCGGCCCGACGTAGCATTCCCGTGCGAGCGCGGTGACGACCGCCACGTGAATCAGATCGATCCGGTCGCGCTTGCTGACCAGTCCGTCGACACCGAGCGAGATCACCTTCTGCAGCGCGTTCGCCTCGGTTTCCATGGTGAGTACGACGAGCCGCACGCCGGGATAGCGCAGCTTGAACTGCCTGACGACCTCGAGCCCGTTGCCGTCGAAACCGCCCGGCATATAAAGGTCCATCAGCACCAGGTCGCATGGATTGCGCTCGACCTCCATGAAAAGCTCGGTGGCGTCGGCCGCGCGACCGACGACTTGCATATTCGGATAGCCCCCGATCAGATTTTCGATCGCCAGTAAAACCAGCGGATGATCGTCCGCAATGATGGCTCTAACGGGTGTGCCTGTTTCAGCGACGTCGTTCATTGATTAATTCCCCTTTCTATCTTGACTGCTCGCCGTTGTGTTCGGCGCAACCGGCCGAGCTTCGATCATTAAACGTTCTCCCGAAAATAACCATAAGATCGCTCCGAAACACCCCCAATCAAAGCCAGTTTCTTCGCCCAATTGCTTAGATATGCGATTCAAAATTAATAATCCCGTGTGCACGCAAGTAAGAGAAGAGGCCAGGATCGTTGGTCACGCCCAGCTTGGCCATCGCTTCGCGCTTTTGGCGGCTCACCGTACGACGATGGCAACCGAGCGCGGCGGCGATGTCGGCGATCGACTGTCCGCCGGCGAAGCGCTTGACGACTTCCGCTTGCCGCCACGACAAACGCGGCGCGGGCGGCCGCTGAGACTCACTGTCGTGCGGATGCGCGAGTGCGTCGACGATGGAGCGACCGACGTAGACGTCGCCGCCCGCGCTCGCGTGGATGGCCCGCCAGAGTTCGTCCATCGACTCCGTTTTGCCGAGCGCGCTAACCGTGCCGTCCGCGACAATGGCGCGCAGGATCGCCGTGTTCATCAGCGTCGTCATGACGACAATGCGCACTTGAGGCCAATCGCGGCGGATGCGGCGGATCAGGCCGAGCCCGTCTTCGGCGCCGCCGCGAGGTTCCTGCATCGAGAGATCGGTGACGAGCACATCGCACGGCGTGCTCTGCAACAGGTCGACTAGTAAAGTCGGCGTTGCCGCTTCGCCGGCGATGGTGACGCTGGCTCGCATTTCCAGCGCGGCCCGAATGCCAAGCAGAACGAATGGATGATCGTCCGCCAGAATGATTCTAAGGTTCACCAGGATTTCTCGTGTTTGTTGTAGGGATAATTGGCTAATGCGCAGGAATAAACCGACGTACTCTGCGCATGCTTTAACGGCAACCCGGCGACGCCTATAAGTACGCCAAGGCGGCCATAAAATCACCGCTACCACGCTGCGAAAATCGGAGCTTTCCGAATCCTGTAAAAAACTGATAGTTCAATGCGGGTCTATCCAAAAGGCAAAATGCCGCAAATACCCGGAATGGATATTTGCGGCATTTTTATAGCCAATGGTCCACTGAATCGCTGCGTTCAATTTGAAGCGCTTCGCGACGCGCTCGCCTCAGGTCGGGTCGTACACAGGCGCCGCGCTTATCTTGCCGCTGCGCACCGCGCGCGGAAAGACCGGCCACGCAATCAGCGCGCAGACACTGGCCACGGCCCAGACCATCGGCCACGAACCCATCGACAGCAATAACGGAATGGCGAGCGGCGTCAGGAATAGCGTAAGAAAGACGCAGGTATTGCCGATCGCCAACGCCGTGCCCGCGCGGCTCGTGCCCGCCTGCGTGGCCAACTCCGTGAACGCGACGCCGTGCCACGCCGAGGCGCTCACCCCGCCCAACACGATCATTACCGCGAACACGCTGGAAAGTGCCGCGTGATGCAGGCCGGCGAGCCCCGTCAGCAGAGCGAGCGACGCGAACAGTACCGCTGTGAGCAAACTGCAGGCGCGCATGTACGCCCGGCGATTGCCGCGCCGGTCGGTCCAGCCGCCGCTCCAGACCCGCGCGATCGCCGCGCCGGTTTGCACCGCGGCCATCGTCACGCTGATCGCCAGCACGCCGGCACGGCTGAAGTCGTGGAGGAACACCGTCCCGAACGTGATGACCGCGAGTTGCGGCACGCACAATGCCGCCGCGCCGAGCGCCACGCGCCAGATGCTGACATTGCGCAACGGCGAGCCTTTCGCCGGAGTCACACCTGTCGCACCTGCGGCACCCGCCCCGCCCGCCGCGCCATGAGCCGTGCGCGCGCCGTCCGTGTCGACATGCGACGGTTCGTGCAGCCAGTGCCAGGTAAATCCGGCCGTGATTGCGCAGGCCACCGCCAGCACGGCATAGGCGCTAGCGAAACCAAAGTGCGAAGCAAGCACCGGCAGCACCAGCGCGCCGAGGCCGCCGCCCGCGGGCACCGCGGTCTGGCGAATGCTCATGGCGAGTCCGCGCTCGCCTTCGCGGAACCAGGCCATCACCGCGCGCCCGCTCGATCCGTTGACGCTGCCGCCCAGCAAACCAACCAGCAGCAGGCCGAGCGCGAGCATCGTCACGCTCGGTACATGCGCACCCGTCGGCGCCACGAACACCGCCATACCCGCCAGCGCCGCCGCGGTCGACAACAGGCCGAGCAGCAGCACGCGCCGGTCGCCCCAGCGGTCGGTCAACAGGCCCCACGGCAACTCGCTGACGGCGATCCCGAGACCAAGCATGCCGAGCACCAGCCCGAGGCCGCCGTTGCCGAGGTGATAGTCCGAGCGTAGAAAGACCGCGGTCGTCGGAATCCCCGAAAACGCCGCCGAAAAACTCGCGTTCGCGGCAAAGCCGACGCCCAGCACCTTCCACCGATGACTCGCCGTGCGTCCGCCCGAATCGAGCGCCGCTGCCACTGTTCCGTTTTTCATCACACCCTCCGCAAAGTAGAAATCTGGAGGTATCCTACGGCGGGGCCTTCCATCGAAAAAGCCGGAAATTCAGATTACATCCATCGGATAAACCGAATCATGAGCCAACGTGGATTCGACCTGACGCAGTTGCGAACCTTCGTCGCCGTCGCGGAATCGGGCAGCGTGTCGGCCGGCGCCGAGCGCGTATTCCTGTCGCAGTCGTCGGTGAGCGAGCAGTTGAAGAAACTCGAGGAGCGCGCCGGCCTGCCGCTCTTCGTGCGCAGCAAGCAGGGCGTGACCGCCACGCCGGCCGGCAGCCGCCTGCTCGACCACGCGCGCCGCATCATCGCGATGAGCGAAGCGGCGTTCGAGGATCTGCAAGGCCGCTCGCTCGACGGCGAACTGCGCATCGCGATCACGGACTATTACCGTCCGCACGACATCGCGCGCATTCTCAAGACCTTCTCGGAGCAGCATCCGCGTCTGAAGCTGCATGTGAACGTGCAGCCGAGCGCGGTGATCGACAGCAGCGCCGGTAACGATGCGTCGTTCGACATCGGCGTGTCGTTGCGGCTCGTCACGGACACGGCGCGCGCCGCCGGTCGCCGCACCGCCGTACCGAGCGCCGTGGTGCGGCGCGAAAAACTGCTGTGGGTCTGCGCCGCCGATGCCGGTCCGCGACCGGCCACGCCGTATTCGCTGGTGCTGCTGCCGTCGAGTTGCCAGTTGCAGCGCTTCGTCGTCAAGTTGCTCGACGAGCACAAGGTGCCGTATCTGGTGTCGCACTCGGCGTCCGGCGTGGCCGGCCTGCAGTTGGCGCTGAAAGCGGGGCTCGGCATTTCCTGCCTGAACGAATCGTCGACGGGTGGCGGTGTGGTGCCCTGCCCGCCTGGCGTGAACCTGCCCGCCTTGCCGGCAGTCGAGTTTCATCTGCTGCCGGGACGAATCGGCGAAAGCGAACGCGTCAGCAACGCTCGCACGGCATTGATGCGACTGTTCAGTTGAGCCACATGACAGGCCGCTCATGCGACACCCGCGCACGCGACCTGGTTGAAAGCCATCATCGAACAATCGCATTCACGCGAGACGCCCTTCAATAGAAATATTGAAAGCACGCTACTCGCCGCCTATGATGATCTGGTATCCAGTCGAAGGCGCTTTCCGCCATTGATGCACTGGATCGAACTCCGCACTCCGCTGTTCGCCGCGGAATGTTTCAGCGTTATGTCCGGCAGCCCGAAAACCGCGACCCAGCGGTGCATTCACGCGACTCATTGAGTTAAGTCAAGCAATTGCTTCGCCGTAGCTTGTCGACGTATTGCCGTCCAGAATAAGTCCGTTACGATTCGCCATTGATGCCGTCGATATAAAAAGACCGGCAGAGCTGTCACGCATCGCCCATTCGCTCATTAAGCCAATGCAGGGGTGAATGCGCGAGAAAACCATCCAGAAAAAAAGAACGTTTCCCCAACGAGGCCTGGCGTGCATCGCAGAACTTTCGGATCTTCCGTCCTGTTCGTGTTTTACGTCATGTGGAGCGGCGCGGCGCTCGCCGCGACTGACGCACCCGGCGTCATGCCTTCGGCCATGGACGAGCGCGTGCGCGCTTGCACCTCGTGTCATGGCGTGCAAGGCCAGGGGCTGAACAACGACTACTTCCCACGCATTGCCGGCAAACCGGCCGACTATCTGTTCAATCAATTGACCGCGTTCCGTGACGGCGGCCGGACCTATCCGCCGATGGGCTACCTGCTCGCGTTTTTACCCGACGACTATCTGCGCAAAATCAGCCAGTACTTCGCCGATCTGCAACCGCCCTATCCCGACGCGGATCACAGCGCCGTCTCGCCGGCGGTGCTCGCCGCCGGACAGCGGCTCGTCACGCAAGGCGACCCCACACGCAAGATTCCCGCCTGCATTGCCTGCCATGGCGCGAGCATGACCGGCACGCAGCCGGGCATTCCCGGCCTGCTCGGTCTGCACGCGAGCTATATCGCCGGACAGATGGGCACGTGGCGCTCGGGCACGCGTCACGCGCTCGCGCCGGACTGCATGCACTCGATCGCCGTCAAGCTGAGCGACAAGGACATCACCGCTGTATCCAGTTGGCTCGCGCGTCAGCCGCGTCCGGCCGATCCACGGCCCGCGCCGGCAACGACCGCGCGGCTGCCGCTCGCCTGTGGGAGCCAACCGCAATGAAGCCGACACTTCGCGCGCGTTTATCCCTCACGCTGATGACCGGCCTGATCCTCGCCAGCGTCGCCGTGCTGCTCAACGTACCGCAGACGCTCTTGATCGCGGAAGCACGCGCCGCCAGCCCGACGCCCCCCGCACCCACGACCGCCACGCCCACGCCCACGGCAGCCACCGCAACCGACCAGACCGCCGCCCAGACCGACCTCGTCAAACGCGGCGAATACCTGGCGCGCGCCGGCGACTGCGTTGCCTGCCACACGGCGCCGCGCGGCAAGCTGTTCGCCGGCGGCCTCGCGATGGAAACGCCGTTCGGCACGCTGTACTCGCCGAACATCACACCGGACGCGCAATACGGCATCGGCACCTGGAGCCAGGAAGCGTTCTTCAAGATGATGCGCACCGGCCGCACGCCGGATGGCACGCTGATCTACCCGGCCATGCCGATCGCCCAATACACCAAGGTCACGCGCGACGACTCGAACGCGATCTTCGCGTATCTGAAGACCGTTGCGCCGGTGCGCGAAGCGAATCATCCGCACACGCTGCGCTTCCCGTTCAATCAGCGCAAGTTGCTGTACGGCTGGCGCACGCTGTATTTCCGTGAAGGCGAGTACCAGGCCGATCCGACCAAATCGGTCGAGTGGAATCGCGGCGCGTATCTGGTCGAAGGGCTCGGGCACTGCACGATGTGCCACAGCAAGATCAACATGCTCGGCGGCTCGTCGCAAAGCGAGCAGTTCGCGGGCGGGCTGATTCCGGTGCAGAACTGGTACGCGCCGTCGCTGACCTCCGACAAAGACGGCGGCCTCGGCGACTGGAGCATCAAGGACATCGTCGATCTGCTGCAGGCGGGCATTTCCGATCGCGGCGCGGTGTACGGCCCAATGGCCGAAGTCACCTATCACAGCCTGCAATACATGACCGAAGACGACGTCAAGGCCATGGCCGTCTATCTGAAGACCCTGCCCGACAAGAGCGGCCGCAAATCGGGCCCGTCCGCGCCGACCAGCACCAACGTGTTCCAGCTTGGCGCGAAGATCTACGCGGACAAATGCGCGCTGTGCCACGGCGCCAAGGGCGAAGGCCAGTTGCAGCATTACCCGCCGCTGGCCGGCAACCAGTCGATCGAAATGGACTCGGCCGTCAATCCGATCCGGATCGTGCTGAACGGCGGTTTCCCGCCGGGCACCATGCGCAATCCGGAGCCGTACGGCATGCCGCCGTTCGGCCAGGAACTGAACGACACCGACGCCGCCGCCGTCGTCACGTATATCCGCACCGCGTGGGGCAATCACGGCCAGCCGGTGACGTCCCGCGAAGTCAACGAGTTGCGCAAGGCACCGCTGCACTGAACAGCCGCACTGGAGAATCTTTTGATGGAAGCGAACGATACCCGCAGCGGCGCCCCGCCGACGGATGACGAAGTGGAACGCGTCGTCGCGGCCGGCCCGCACGGCGCGATCGCGGTAGCCGGAGTCGCCACGCTGATCGTCATGGCGATCTGGTTCGCCTTTTACTTTTTCGTCTTTCTGCCGCGTGGCGTTGTGCATTGATCATGTCGACCGATACCAATCATTCATCCGGCGGCGGTCACGCCGTCGCGCTGCGCGCCGAACGGCGCTGGGCAATTTTCGCGGTCGCGCTGATCGTGCTGATGCTCGCCGTCATCGTCTACTCGGGGCTGCATTGGGCGATGATGCCGCCGTCGCGTGTCGAAACGATCGACCCGTCGCGCCTGCAACTCTCGGGCGAATTCGTCGAGGACAACCTCGGCAGCGCGGTCGAACCGGACGGCTCGGTGGTGGTGCGCTTCATTGCGCAGCAGTACTCGTTCACGCCGCAGTGCCTGCTGGTGCCCACCGATACCCCTATCACGATCCGCACCACCAGCGCCGACGTCGTGCATGGCCTGCTGGTGACCGACACCAACATCAACACGATGGTCGTGCCCGGCTACGTCTCGACGATGAACACACGTTTCGACACGCCAGGCGATCACACCATGCCGTGTCACGAATTCTGCGGCTTCGGCCATCAAACCATGTGGGCGCACGTCAAAGTGGTCGACAAGGCCACCTTCTTCGCGCAAGCCCGACAATCCCGGAGGCTGAGCTGTGTTTCACGCTAAGCGACTCGTACTCGCCCATTTCTGGCTTGCCTTCATTGCGTTTCTGATCGCGCTGTTTCTCGGCGCGTGGCAGATGCTGGCGCGCAGTCCGTTCATGCCATGGGTCGGCGACCCGGAGCTCTACTATCGCTCGGTGACCGCGCACGGCACGGTAATGGCCTACGTGCTGCCCACGCTGGTGTCGATGGGTTTCGGCTACGCGATCGTCGAACTCGCGCTCGGCCAGCGCCTTGCCGGCCTCAAGTGGGCATGGGCCGCGCTCATCCTGCTGGCGGTCGGCGCGGTCATGGCCGTGGTGCCGGTCGCACTCGGCCAGGCGTCGGTGCTCTACACCTTCTATCCGCCGATGATCGGCAGTCCCTTCTACTATCTCGGCGTGGTGCTGGTGGTGGTCGGCTCGTGGATCTGGGTCGCGCTGATGCACGTCAATCTGCGCATCTGGAAGCGCGCGAATCCCGGCAAGCCGATCCCGCTTGCCATGTTCGCCAACGTGGCCGGCGCGTATCTGTGGGCGTGGACCGCGATCGGCGCGGCGCTCGAAATCCTGTTCCAGATTCTGCCGGTCGCCTTCGGCCTCACCAATACGATCGACGCCGGCCTGTCGCGCATCCTGTTCTCATGGACGCTGCACGCAATCGTCTACTTCTGGCTGATTCCGGCGTATATCGCGTACTACACGCTGGTGCCGCGCGCGATCGGCGGACGGCTCTACAGCGATTCGATGGCGCGCGTGTCGTTCATCATGTTCCTCGTGTTCGCGATGCCGATCGGTATTCACCATCTGTTCGCCGATCCGCAGGTTGGCTCCGGCTTCAAGTTCCTGCACGCGGTGTTCACCGGCATGGTGTCCGTGCCGACGCTGCTGACCGTGTTCACGATTTGCGCGTCGGTGGAAATCGCCGGCCGGTTGCGCGGCGGCAAGGGCGCATTCGGCTGGCTCACCGCGCTGCCGTGGCAAAACCCGATGATGCTGGTGATCGCGTTTTCGTTCGTGATGCTGGGGCTGGGCGGCGCAGGCGGGCTGATCAACATGAGCTACCAGTTGAACTCGACGGTGCATAACACGCAGTGGGTCACCGGGCACTTCCACCTGATCTTCGGCGGCGCGATCGTTATCATGTACTTCGCGATCGCGTACGAGTTGTGGCCGCAACTGACCGGCCGCGCGATCGCGTCGGCGAAACTGGTGCGCACGCAACTGTGGCTGTGGTTCATCGGCATGATGGTGGTGACGCTGCCGTGGCATTACGTCGGCCTGCTCGGCGCGCCGCGCCGCATGGCCTATTACGACTACAACGCGCCGGGCATGCAGCAGCAGGCGTTCTGGGTCGGTATGTCGGCGGTGGGCGGATTGGTCCTGGTGGTGTCGGGCGTGATGTTCATCTACATCCTCGCGAAGTCGCAATTCGGCCCCGTCGTACCGCAGCAGACGTTCCGCTTCGCGAGCGCGGTGCAGCCGGTGGAACGCGTGCCGGCCGCGCTCAATAGCTTCGGCCTGTGGGTAGCGTTGATGATCGGCCTCACGGTCGTCAACTACAGCGTGCCGATCGTACAGTTGCTCAGATTGCCGCAGACGTCCGTGCCGGCAGTGATCGTCGGAGCGCAGCGATGAATCAGGAACGCGTCTTCAGCTTGCGCAACCCGTGGTTCACGCTGAGCGTGGGCGGCACGATCGCGATCGCGGTCGTGGGCATACTGATCGGCTTTATCTGGCTGCCGTCGGCGAACAATGCATTCGGCGACCGCAGCTTATGGGCAACGATCTGCAGCGCCGCAGGCGCGCCGTCCACCTGGTACGGCGGCGCGAATCTCGCCGGCCCGGCGCCGAGCGACGTGGTGGTGTTGCCGCCGTTGCGGCGCGCGAACGCCGACGCGACGTCGATCGGCCGGGGCGCGACCATCGCCACGCAGAATTGCTCGATGTGCCATGGCGTGCAGGGCACGCCGCCGGTGACCGCGCCCGCGTTAGCCGGCCAGTACGCCGATGTGGTCTACAAAGAGTTGCGCGACTTTCAGAGCGGCATGCGCCAGAACGCCGTGATGCAGGCGATTATCGCCACGCGCAGCGATCAGGATCTGCACGATCTGGCGGTCTACTATGCGTCGCTTTCAAGAGGGCCCGCGGCGGAGAATCCGTCGTCCGGTGCGGAACCGGATGCTAACGCGGTGAAGCTGGCCATGCAGGGCGATCCGCAGCGCAATATCGCACCGTGCGCGGCATGCCATGGGCAACTGGATCGCAAAGGCGCCGCGCCGTGGCTAGGTGGACAGTCGTCCGTATATCTCGCGGCGCAGTTGCATGGCTTTGCTGCCGGCGCGCGACACAACGACATCAACGAGCAGATGCGCAATGTCGCGCGGCAGATGACACCCGCGGAGATCGACAGCATGGCGAAGTACTACGCCACGATGCCGTAACCAGGCATCAAGCCGTTGCGAACGAGCGCTTGTCAGCGGCTCCCGCAGCGGCCGAACCGCCACGCCGCACCGCAGAACCAGACCGCGACGACGCCGAGCCGCTGCCGGTCTGAAACACCGCCACCGCCGACGTCAATCGCCGCGCCTGATCCTCCAGCGAACTCGCCGCCGCAGCAGCCTGCTCGACCAGCGCGGCGTTCTGCTGGGTCACCTCGTCCATCTGCGCGACCGCGAGATTGACCTGATCGATTCCGGTGCTCTGTTCGAGCGCAGCCGATGCGATCTCACTCATGATCGAACTCACGCGGGAAATCGCGTTGACGATTTCGGTCATCGTCGAACCCGAGCGTTCGACCAGTTGCGAGCCGGCCTGTACCCGCGCCGTCGACGCATCGATCAAGCCCTTGATCTCCTTGGCCGCCGCCGCGCTGCGCTGCGCTAGCGAGCGCACTTCGCTCGCCACCACGGCGAAACCACGGCCCTGCTCACCCGCACGCGCCGCTTCGACCGCCGCGTTCAGCGCCAGAATATTGGTCTGGAAAGCGATCCCTTCGATCACGCCGACAATGTCGGCAATCCGCCGCGAGTCGTCGACGATGCCGTGCATCGTGCCCACCACCTGCTCGGTGAGATCGCCACCCTGCGCGGCCAGGCTCGACGCGCCCTGCGCGAGCGAGCTCGCCTGCTTCGCGTTATCCGCGGTTTGCTTGACGGTGGAAGTGAGCTGCTCGATGCTCGCCGCCGTTTCTTCCAGCGACGCCGCCTGTTCCTCGGTGCGTTGCGACAGATCGGTGTTGCCCGAGGCGATTTCGCTCACACCGGTGTCAATCGATTCCGTGCCCTGGCGCACCGTGTTCACGGTCGCGATCAGCGAGTCCTGCATCTTGCGCAACGCGGCCGCGAGGCGGCCCATTTCGTTGTTGCTGCTGACGTCGATCCGGCTCGTCAGATCGCCGTCGGCAATGCGCTGAAACTGCGCGATGGTGGCGTCGACCGGACTGACGATCGCGCGCACCAGCACCGCGCGGCCAATCAACGAACCCAGCAGCGACAACACCATGCCGACCGCCACCGCGATCGAGATCGCGTAGAACAGGTCCTGCGCGTCCTGATAGCGTTGCGCGCCGTGATCGAGTTGCAGTTGTTCGAGCGTCAGCATCGACTTTTCGAACGCGCTATAGAGCGACGGCAGTTTGTGCGCCTGCAATTGCTGGAACGCGGTCTTGTCGCCCGACTTGAGCGCGGCGAGCGCCGGCTCGACGCCTTCGCGCAGGAAGGTGTCGCGCTTGTCCATCATGTCTTTGATCAGGCGCTGTTCGTCGGCATCCGTGCTCGCGCGGCTCACATAGTGGGCAAGACGGTCGTTGGATGCTTTCTGGTACTGATCGAAACGCTTGAGCACGGCGTTCGCGCCGTCCTGGTCGTTGAGGTCGTTGAGCGACGCGTAAGTCGCCAATGCGAGACGCAGACGCAGCAGTTGTCCGGCGCTGCCTTCGAGATCGGCGACGGCGGGCGTGTCCACGGTGTACATCTGCTGCAGCGATGCGTTGCTCGAACGCAGCGACAGCAGACCGGCGGCGGCGCCGGCCAGCAACAGCACGCCGAAAAACAGGATCATCAGGGTAAGGCAGGTACGAATCGACAGATTTTTCAGCATCGGGCTAGTCTCCATTGGGCTGCCTGACCGAATGTTCAGTAAATCGCCTCGGCCACGCGTGCTGCGCCCAAGCCCGTCCGGCCAGGTCCGCAACTATTTATCTAAATTTAAGCGAATGCCACACAAAGGGACAACGGCCGGTTTACAAAAAACTTTATGGTGAATAGCGCAAGCGTTTGCGATGCATCAACCTATTGGCGGCAGCGGAGCGCTATTCGCGCAAGGCGTTTGCGGGACTACCCGGCTAGCCGCCGCAGCGGAGTTGACGGACAGTGACGAGGCGCGTGTCTTCGGAGCATGACCATGTCGGAAATAAGCTCGGCTTTACTGGTCTTTCTTTTATTGCTCGGCACGACCGGTATCGGTGTGTGGGTGCGCCCGCTGCTGCCCGAGGAACATAAAGCGCACGAAACCGTGCAACTGATCCAGTTGGTGATCGGCATGCTGGTGACGTTCGCCGCGCTGGTACTCGGCTTGATGACGGCGTCCGCGAAGGCGAGCTTCGATACCACGTCGAACGATCTGCGCACCTATGCGGCCGATCTGATCGAGTTCGACACGACCCTGCGCGAATACGGCGCCGACACCAGCCGCGCCCGGGATCTGTTGCGCCAGTACACGGCGGCGGCCATCGCGTCGACCTGGCCCGGCGAGCCGGCGCCGAGCGGCGACTATCCGAAGGACGTCGGCACGCAGGACAACTCGCAAAAACTGGAGAACGTGCGGCTCGGCGACATGCTGACCGCGGTGGGACGGGAATTGCGGCAACTGCGCGCGCACGATCCGCCGCAACAACGCACGCTTGAAGATGGTTTGTCGCAATACAGGCGGGTCGTCGACGCGCGCTGGAAAATCATCGAAGAAGCGCACAGTTCGATTTCGCAGCCGTTTTTCACCACGCTGACATTCTGGCTCGGCGTGATTTTTCTGAGCTTCGGCCTGATCGCGCCGCGCAATGCGCTGGCGCTCGTCACGATTTGCCTGGGAGCGGTGTCGATTGCGTCGGCGGTGTATGTGATTGTCGATCTGGATACGCCGTTCACCGGGCCGATCGTGGTGTCCAGTCAGCCGATGCGCGATGCGCTGGGGCATCTGAGTCAGTGAACGGCGCAGAGTTTGCTGGCGAAGATTTCGCGGCCGGGGAGTGGCGGAGTGGCGGCCTTGCGTTCTCGCCGGCTGGCTGAACGCAAGGCCGCGTTACTTCATTTGACGTAAGCGCTAGTTGCTAGCGCTAACTTTGACGCAGCCTCAGGCGGCAACCATCTTTTCACGCGCCCATGCGACCGCCGCGCGCGCTGGCGCAACGCCCGTCGCGCTGACACGGCCGGCGAGTTCAAACACGCGCGGGCCGATCTGCGCGACTTCGGCGAGTACCGACGCTTCTTCCGCGTCGCCCAGATATTCGCGCACGCAACTGATAATGCCGCCCGCGTTCACGAGAAAGTCCGGTGCGTAGAAAATGCCGCGTTGATGCAGCACGTCGCCTTCCGCGAGCGACATCAACTGATTATTCGCGCCGCCCGCGATCACCTTGAAGCGGCAATGCGCGGCGACCTCGGCGGTGATCGAGCCGCCGAGCGCGCACGGTGCGAACACATCCGCTTCCACGCCGGCGATCTGCGCGATCTCCACCACGCGTGCGCCGAACGACTGCGCGGCGCGCGCGGTCCGGGTGGCGTCGATGTCCGACACGATCAACTGCGCGCCCGCCTGATGCAGACGCTCGCACAGATCCCAGCCCACCGAGCCGAGCCCTTGCACCGCGACCGAGACGCCGTCGAGCGACTTGCGGCCCAGTGCCGAATCGACCGCCGCCTGCAAGCCGATGAACACGCCGTACGCGGTGCGCGGCGACGGATTGCCGCCGTACACGTCGCCCGAACGCGGAATGCCGCTCACGTAGCGGGTTTCGCTTTGGACCGCGCGCATGTCGTCGGCAGTGGTGCCGACGTCTTCGGCGGTCAGGTAGATGCCGTCGAGCGATTGCACGAGACGGCCAAAGGCCTTGAACATCGCGGTGCGGTCGAGCGCGTCGGGCTTGCGCAGAATCACGGCCTTGCCGCCGCCGAACGGCAGATCGGCCAGCGCGTTCTTGAACGCCATGCCTTGCGACAGACGCAGCGCGTCGTTATACGCCTCGTGGTCCGACGCGTACTGCCAGTAGCGGCAACCGCCGAACGCGGGGCCGCGCGCGGTGCTGTACACGGCGATCACGGCTTGCAGGCCGGTGGGGGCGTCGGTCGCGAGCACGATACGTTCGTGCGCGGGTTCGCCGTGAATGCCGAAAAGCGTGCCGGCGGCAGTGGTCGTCAGTCGGTCCATCTGGGTCCTTCCTTGTGGGCAGGTAATTTGAACGGAGCGCGCAGCGGTGGCTGCACGCGATGCCGTATGCCGGCCGGATCGCGGCCGCATACGGAGTCAACGCGAGGCGCGGGAGAAGCGCCTCGGTCGCAAGAGTTTAGGCGGACAATTTGAGGGTTTCGTTTTGTTTATCTGGCGATCTGGCGGCCGTGGCAGAATGATTGCCTATTTTTTGTTTATTTCGCAGACGGTTCGTCTAGCGGCACATGCTGCAATGCGCCAACCACCAGGATCTCCATGCCACTCGACGCCATCGACCAGCGCATCCTGCGCGAACTGCGCCAGGACGGGCGCCTGTCCAACGCCAAACTCGCCGAGCGGGTCGGCCTGTCGGCGACGCCCTGCTGGAACCGCGTGCGCGCACTCGAAGAAGCGGGCGTGATCGAAGGGTATGCGGCCTTGCTGAATCAGAAGGCGCTCGGCATGCCGGATACGGTGATCATCGAAGTGACGCTCGACAAACACGACGAGCGCACGCTGGAGCGTTTCGGCGACGCGCTCATCGATCTGCCGGAAGTGGTCGAAGCGTTTCTGGTGTCCGGCGAGTACGACTATCTGATCAAGGTCGCGGTGGCGGGTACGGAAGGCTATGAGGCGTTTTTGCGGCGCAAGCTGTACCGCTTGCCGGGGTTTCAGAACAGCCGGTCCATTTTCGCGCTGCGGTGTTTGAAGCGAGGGGTGTCGGTAGAGGTTTGAGGCGGTCGGGTAAATCGCTGCGGGTCACGGGCAGCGAGACAGAGGTGTCTTTCGATATCACCTCTTGTCCCGCTGCCCGCTCGGTGCATCACTGCTGGGCGTGCTTCGCTGCGTCTTCGATCACTGCCGCGACTTCCTTGGGACGCGATTCGTAGACGGAGTGGCTCGCGCCGGCCAGCACCGTGGTGTGGCTATGCGCACGCTGGTAATAGAAACGTTCGAGGTCCGGGTTGATGATCTTGTCGTCGGCCGCGACGATGCCCCAGCTCGGCTTGGTGGTCCAGGCGGCGACGCTCATCGGCTGCGAGAAGACTTTGGCTGCCGTCAGGATCTGCGATTGCGCTTCGAACTGGGCTTGTTTCAGCGGCAGGTCGGCGGCGAAATCCTTCGGGAAGTCGGCCGGATTCAGGTACGTGTAGCCGTCGTCCGTCTTCTTGATGGCGCCCGGCTGCTTCGACGTATAGCTCGGGTATTGCTTGCCCAGATCCGATTCGTCCTCGCCGACCGCCGGCGCATGGGCGGCGACGTACACCAGCCCGGTCACCTTCGGATCGACGCCGGCCTCGGTGATGATCGAGCCGCCGTAGCTGTGCGCCACGAGAATGGTCGGGCCGTCCTGCAGGTCGATGACGCGTTTGGTCGCGGCGACGTCGTCGTCGAGCGAGGTCAGCGGTTCCTGCACCATCGTGACGTGGTAGCCGTCTTTGGTGAGAATGTCATAGACCGGCTTCCAACCCGAGCCATCCACCCACGCGCCATGCACGAGGACGATGTTTTTGATCGGCGCGGCGGCCGGTTTGGCATCTTGCGCCATAGCGACCGACGAAGCGAACAGGCAGGCGGACAAAGACAGAATCGAAGCGGCGAAAGGCAAAATCTTCACGGCGAACTCCATTGAAAAGAATGGGTACAAACTGGATTTGAAAAGAAGCTGACTTGATTCGTCACCACGCGAAGTCTTGCGACGCGCTGGTCTATCAAGCCACCTTCTTCTGTGCATCGTGCTGGCGATCCTGCGCATGACAGTGGGCGCAGGATCGGCGCACCACGCCACTTAACTACCGAAGAACACGTTGCAGAAGCTGACCGGGCCGACGCAATTCGAGTGCATCGTCATCGACGTGTGGGACATCGATCCTGAAGCCGTGCTGCCGTTTTGCGCGACACCGCCGACAGCCTGCATGGCCAGTTGCCGATCGCCTTGCGATGCGATCTTTGCTTCGGCTGCCTGAATGTCGGCCGGGTAGTCGAGATCGTTGCCGCGGTTCGGGCTGTAGCCAGCCTGTTCGACACGAACCAGATCGGCACGGACTTCCGCACGGGTGAGCGGCGCATTCGATTGAGCGAAGCTGAGAACCGGTGCACCCAGGGTGGCGACGGCGAGAGCGATACCTACGAGCATCTTGGACATGATTAAGATTCCTTTATTAATTGAAAATAGCTTGATGGCTTCTGGCGATCGCGAGGTGGGTAGACCTCTTTTCCGCGACTTGCCTTTCGGCCTGCGCCTCACATCAATTCGTGCGACAGACGAATAGTCGGTGTATCGACGGTTTGCCTCCAGCCACTTGCGACCGGTTGACGCCATGCGTCGCGAAATGCAGCAGGGAGGGCGCGGAATGCGCTGGTGTTGAGCGGTGGGGAAGGCTGGGAGAGGGAGTTCGCGGTACGCGAGGCGGAGTCGCTGCGCACGGCGGTGACAAGCTGCACGGGCGTGATCAAGTTAGATCACCGAGCCCAACGCACGGCGGCGTTGCCGACGGCACAAAAGAAAAAGGCCGGATAAGCCTCACCTAATCGATCGATTACGTAAGGCTTATCCGGCCTGTATTCAACAGCCGGTGAGCCGGCTGCGTTTAGAACGGAATATCGTCGTCCATCTCATCAAAACCACCACCTGCCGGCGCGCTCGGACGGCTAGCACCACCACCGCCGCCACCGCTGCCGCCACGCGAAGCGCCGCCACCCGACACAGCGCGGCCGCCACCACCGCCGCCGCCGCTGCGTTCCGACGGCTCGCCACGGCTATAACCACCGCCACCGCCTTCGTCACCGCCGCCCATTGAGCCGCCGCGGCCGCCCAGCATTTGCATCTGCTCGGCGACGATTTCCGTCGAATAACGGTCGGTGCCGTCTTGCGCTTGCCACTTACGGGTCCGGATGCGCCCTTCCAGGTACACCGACGAGCCCTTCTTCAGATATTCGGACACGATTTCCGCGAGGCGGCCGAAGAACGACACGCGGTGCCATTCGGTCGCTTCCTTCATTTCGCCGGACGCCTTGTCCTTGTACCGATCCGTCGTTGCAAGGCGGATGTTCGCCACTGCGTCGCCGCTCGGAAGATAACGGACTTCCGGATCGGCTCCGAGATTGCCGACGAGAATGACCTTGTTCACGGATGCCATGAGTTTCTCCTGTTGATTCCGTTGCGGGCGGCGCGGTACGACACGGTTCGCGTCTCATGGCCGGCAGGCCCGAGACCAGAACTGCGCCTCTGCCCGCCGCCGGGTGAGTTCTGGGTGTTCAGTTACGCCTTGCGCGGCGGCTGTTTCATATTGGCGGCGATTATAAGCCAGCAAAACACGAGCCCCGAGCAGGTAAAGAATACTGCGCTCGCCCCATCCACCTTGAGCAGCCAGCCGCCGACCACCCCGCCCAGCGCGAGGCCGATCGACTGCGTGGTGTTATATACGCCGGCCGCCGCGCCCTTGCGGGTGCCCGGCGCCAGTTTCGACACCAGCGAAGGCTGTGACGCCTCAAGGATATTGAAGCCGAGAAAGTACACAAAAAGGATCCCTGCCACACTCAGAATCGTATGCGGAGCGACGCCCAATAACAACTGTCCGATCAGGATAAGACCGATCGCCGACAGCAGCACGATTTTCATTTTCCCGCGCTTTTCGGCGGCGATGATCGCCGGCACCATCATCACGAACGACAGCCCCATGACGGGCAAATAAACTTTCCAGTGCGACGCGACCGGCAAGCCGCCGGCTTCGAGAATGCGCGGCACGACGAGGAACAGCGCGGTTTGCGTGGCGTGCAGCACGAGCACGCCGAAGTTCAAACGCAGCAGTTCGACGTTATGCAGCACTTCGGCGAACGGCGCGCGCACATGCACCGGCTTCGGCGCGTCGGGCACGACCCACAACACGAGGCCGATCGCCAGAATCGAGAAGATGCCGACCAGCGTGAACAACCCGCTCATGCCCACCCACTGGAACACGATCGGCGCACCGATAATCGCCACCGCGAACGACACGCCGATACTGGCGCCGACCATCGCCATCGCCTTGGTGCGGTGCTCTTCGGACGTGAGGTCGGCGATAAACGCGATCACCGCCGACGACACCGCGCCCATCCCCTGAATCACGCGGCCGACAATGATCCACGTCATGTCGTGCGCGCCCGCCGCGACGAAGCTGCCGAGCGCGAAGATCAGCAGGCCGATCGCGATCACCGGCTTGCGACCGATCTTGTCGGAAACCCAGCCGTAAAAGATGTAGAGCATGGACTGCGTGACGCCGTACGCGCCGAGCGCGATGCCCACCAGCAGCACGTTGTCGCCGCCCGGAATGGTCTTCGCGTAGATCGAGAACACCGGCATGATCATGAACAGACCGAGCATGCGCAGCGCGAAGATGGCGGCCAGCGACACGGTCGCGCGCAGTTCAGGCGCGCTCATGCGTGAGGATGTTGCGGACGGATTGGACATCGGGAGCGTTCTTTGAATGAGCGGGGCGGCACACCGCCGAAGAGCGGCCACCAGCGGGCGGCTTGCCGTCGGACGGCGGGAAGCATGCGGCGCGGCGTTCGAGCCGACGGCCTTGCAGCACTCCCACTGACGCCTCGCGGTGCCTTGTACTCACGAGGAACGGCCCCAGTTAGACCTCTTCCCCGCGGCGCTGAACCGCTGCCTTACAGCTTGCCTCAGTGCTTCTTCAGCCTGTCAGGAAGCCGTAACGGCGGTCTTGAAAAGTCGTTATAGTAGCAGGTTTAGCCCCTTCCTCTTTCCGCCAGTTCATGGAATAAATCCGTGGAACAAATCCGCATTCGTGGGGCTCGCACCCACAACCTGAAGAACGTCAACCTCGATCTTCCACGTCACAAGCTCGTCGTCATCACGGGCCTTTCGGGCTCGGGCAAATCGTCGCTGGCGTTCGACACGCTTTATGCGGAAGGACAGCGGCGCTACGTCGAAAGTCTTTCGGCCTATGCGCGCCAGTTCCTGCAGTTGATGGAAAAACCGGACGTCGATCTGATCGAAGGCCTCTCGCCGGCAATCTCGATCGAGCAGAAAGCGACCTCGCACAATCCGCGCTCCACGGTCGGCACCGTGACCGAAATTCACGACTATCTGCGGCTATTGTTCGCCCGGGTCGGCACGCCGTATTGTCCGGACCACGAAATCCCGCTGGAGGCGCAAAGCGTCTCGCAGATGGTCGACGCGGCACTCGCCTTGCCGGAAGAAACGAAGCTGATGATCCTCGCGCCGGTCGTGGCCGACCGCAAGGGCGAGCACGTCGAACTGTTCGAGGAAATGCAGGCGCAGGGCTTTATCCGTTTCCGCGTGCGCTCGGGCGGCGGCACCGCGAATGAAGGCGTCGCGAAGATCTATGAAGTCGACGCGCTGCCGAAACTGAAAAAGAACGACAAGCACACTATCGACGTCGTGGTCGACCGTCTGAAGGTGCGGCCGGATATGAAGCAGCGCCTCGCCGAATCGTTCGAAACGGCACTGCGCCTCGCCGACGGCCGCGCGATCGCGCTCGAAATGGACACCGACAAAGAGAAGCTGTTCAGTTCGAAGTTCGCCTGCCCGATCTGCTCGTATTCGCTGCAGGAACTGGAACCGCGGCTTTTCTCGTTCAACAATCCGATGGGCGCGTGCCCGGAATGCGACGGCTTGGGCCAGATCACCTTCTTCGATCCGAAGCGGGTGGTCGCGCATCCGTCGCTGTCGCTCGCGGCCGGCGCGGTGAAGGGTTGGGACCGGCGCAACCAGTTCTACTTCCAGATGCTGCAGAGTCTCGCGGCGTTCTACGAGTTCGATATCGACATGGCGGTCGAAGATCTGCCGGAGAAGGTCCGCAAGATCTTGCTGTTCGGTTCGGGCAAGCAGGAGATTCCGTTCTCGTATATCAACGAACGCGGGCGCACGTCGGTGCGCGAGCACGTGTTCGAAGGGATCATTCCGAATCTGGAACGGCGTTACCGCGAGACCGATTCGGTCGCGGTGCGCGAAGAACTCGCCAAGTATCAGAACAACCAGTCCTGCCCCGCTTGCGCCGGCACGCGGCTGCGCCGCGAAGCGCGCTTCGTGCGGATCGGCTCGGACAGCGACGCGCGCGGCATCTTCGAAATCAGCGGTTGGCCGTTGCGCGACGCGCTCGGCTATTTCCAGACGCTGCGTCTCGAAGGCTCGAAGCGCGAGATCGCCGACAAGGTGGTCAAGGAAATCGTCGCGCGGCTGATGTTCCTGAATAACGTCGGGCTCGATTACCTGTCGCTCGAACGCAGCGCGGAAACGCTGTCGGGCGGCGAGGCGCAGCGCATTCGCCTCGCCTCGCAGATCGGCTCGGGCCTGACCGGCGTGATGTACGTGCTGGACGAGCCGTCCATCGGCCTGCATCAGCGCGACAACGACCGGCTGATCGCCACGCTCAAGCATCTGCGCGATCTGGGCAACTCGGTGATCGTCGTCGAGCATGACGAAGACATGATCCGCATGGCCGATTACGTGGTCGACATGGGACCGGGCGCGGGCGAACACGGCGGCATGGTGATCGCCGAAGGCACGCCGAAACAGGTGCAGGCGAACCCGGCGTCGATGACCGGGCAGTACATGTCCGGCGCGCTCAACATCGAGTATCCGGACGAACGCAAGGCGCCGGACGAACGGCGTCTGCGCATCGTCGAGGCGTACGGCAACAATCTGAAGCACGTGTCGCTCGATCTGCCGGTCGGCCTGCTGACCTGCGTAACCGGCGTGTCCGGCTCGGGCAAGTCGACGCTGATCAACGACACGCTGTATCACGCGGTCTCGCATCACCTGTACGGGTCGTCCACGGAACCGGCGCCGTATGAGTCGATCGAGGGCCTCGAGCACTTCGACAAGGTCATCAATGTCGACCAGTCGCCGATCGGCCGCACGCCGCGCTCGAACCCGGCCACCTACACGGGCCTCTTCACACCGATCCGCGAACTGTTCTCGGGCGTGCCTGCGGCAAAAGAACGCGGCTACGATCCGGGCCGTTTCTCGTTCAACGTCAAGGGCGGCCGCTGCGAATCCTGCCAGGGCGACGGCGTGCTGAAGGTCGAGATGCACTTTTTGCCGGACGTGTACGTGCCTTGCGACGTCTGCCACGGCAAGCGCTACAACCGCGAAACGCTGGACGTGCAATACAAAGGCAAGAACATCAGCGAAGTGCTCGATATGACGGTGGAGAACGCGTACGAGTTCTTCAAGCCGGTGCCGGTCGTCGCGCGCAAGCTGAAAACCTTGCTGGACGTGGGTCTGGGCTATATCCGCCTGGGCCAGTCGGCGACCACGCTGTCGGGCGGCGAGGCGCAGCGGGTGAAACTATCGTTGGAACTGAGCAAGCGCGACACGGGTCGCACTCTATACATTCTCGACGAGCCGACCACCGGCCTGCACTTTCACGATATCGCGCTGCTGCTGGAAGTGATCCATCGGTTAAGCGACCAGGGTAATACTGTCGTGATCATCGAGCATAATCTCGATGTAATAAAAACCGCCGACTGGGTCATCGACCTCGGTCCGGAAGGCGGTGCGGGTGGCGGTCAGATCATTGCCCAAGGCACGCCGGAGCAGGTGGCGAAGTCGAAAGCAAGTTTTACCGGAAAGTATCTGGCGCCCTTGCTGAAACGGGCTGCCAGCAAAAAGTAACGCTGCACTTCACGGGTTGGAGACGGAATAAGCCATGGCCAAGCGGAATCAGGCGCGCGACGACGGGCAAGTGCAGGACCTACGCCCACGCCCGGTCAGGCTGACTAGCGACATGAGTCTGCCGAAACTTTCGGCGGTCGAAATCGGCAGTTATGCGCTGATGCTGTTCGGCATGTGGGCGGTGATCGAACTCAGGCTGCTCGGCGCGCTGCTCGCCGGGCTGCTGGTGTTCCAGCTCGTGCATACCATCGCGCCGCGCATCGAGCGTCACATGTCGAGCAAGCGGGCACGCTGGCTCGCGGTGGTGTTTTTGTCGGTGGTGATCGTGGGCGCGTTGACCGGGCTCACGCTCGGCATCATCGCGCATTTCGAGAACGACGTGCCGAGCGTGCAGAACCTGCTCGACCAGGCCATGCAGCTCGTCGACGAGGCGCGCGGCCGCATTCCGCAGTTCATCGCCAACTATCTGCCGGTCGACACCGAGCAGATGAAGAGCCGGGCCACCGAACTGATGACCACGCACGCCAACATGCTGTCTCAAAGCGGCAAGACGGCGGCGCGCGCGTTCACGCATATTCTGATCGGCATGATCATCGGCGCGATCATCGCGGTCGGCGCGCAGAAGCATATGAACCGGCTGCCGTTGTCCACGGCGTTCGTCACGCGCGTCACGCGGTTCGCCGACGCGTTCCGCCGCATCGTGTTCGCACAGGTGAAGATCTCCGCAATCAATGCGACCTTCACCGGCATCTTCCTGCTGGTGATCCTGCCGATCTTCCACGACACGTTGCCGCTGTCGAAAACGCTGGTGCTGGTCACGTTCATCGTCGGCTTGCTGCCGGTGATCGGCAATCTGATCTCGAATACGATCATCGTCGCGGTGGCGCTCTCGGTGAGCTTTCCGGCGGCGGTCATGTCGCTCGTGTTCCTGATCCTGATTCACAAGCTCGAGTACTTCCTGAACGCGCGGATTGTCGGCGGCCAGATCGAGGCGCGCGCGTGGGAACTGCTGATCGCGATGCTGGTGATGGAAGCCGCGTTCGGGATTCCCGGCGTGGTCGCCGCACCGATTTTCTACGCGTATATCAAGCGGGAACTGATTTACTTGCGGCTGGTTTGATGCCAGCTCGCGGGCAGCTGGGCCGCCTTGCGAGACGCAGGATGCAGGAGAGAGCGGCACTTCGGTGCCGCTTTTTTTGGGCGAAGCATCGACGGGAACCTTGCTGCCCATTGCAAGTTTCCCGTAAGATGCGAACAATTCCTATTTACGCCCAGTCTTCGTCGTGATATTCCGCCCGCCGTTTCTCCTCGCCCTGCCGGCTTGCGCATGAGACGCCAGTTCGTTCGCCTTCATCGCTGGTTCGGCGTTGCCACCGCATTGTTTCTATTCCTGGCCGGCCTCACCGGCGCGATCATCGCGTGGGACCATGAACTCGATGCGGCGCTGAATCCATCGTTCTTCAAGGCTCATACCGACGCGCCGGCGCTGTCGGGACTGGAACTGGCGCGGCGTGTGGAAGCCGCGGACCCGCGTTTGCAGGTCACGTATCTGCCGCTCGTCGCCGAGCCCGGCCATACGCTGCAAATGATGGTGCTGCCGCGCATCGATCCCGCGACTAAACAGCCCTACCCGCTCGACTTCACCCAGATCGCCGTCGACCCCGCCACCGGCGAAATCCAGGGCCGCCGCGAATGGGGCGTCGTCTCGCTCGCGCGGATCAACCTGATCCCGTTCATCTACAAATTCCACTACACGCTGCAACTGCCGTTCACCGGCAGCGTCGACACCGGTACGTGGCTGATGGGCATCGTCGGCATCATCTGGCTGTTCGATAGCGTGATTGCGCTGTGGCTGTCGTTTCCGAGTTTCAAGGCATGGCGCAAGTCGTTCGCGTTTCGCCTGAAGCGCGGCGGCTATGCGCTCACCTTCGACCTGCACCGCTCCGGCGGCGTCTGGATCTGGGGGCTGCTGGTGATCGTCGCGCTGACCTCGGTGTCGATGAATCTGTCCGGGCCGGTGGTGCGGCCGGTGGTGTCGATGTTCTCGAAGCTCACACCGAATCCGATCGACAACCCGGAAATTCTGCGCCCGCCGCAACCCGGCGACCCGGTGTTGAGCCGCGAGCGCATCGTGCAACTGGCTGACGAGGCCGGCAAAGCGCAGAACCTGAAGGCGCCGCCGGGCGGCGTGTACTACGCGGAATTCCTGCACGCATACGGCGTGGGCTTTTATACGCCGGGTAACGACCACGGCGATATCGGCCTGGGCAACCCGTGGATGTATTGGGACGCCGCCACCGGCAAGCCGCTCGGCAAGCTGATTCCAGGCAAGGGCACGGCCGGCGATATCTTCACGCAGGTGCAATTCCCGCTACATTCCGGACGCATTCTCGGCCTGGGTGGACGGATTCTGATTAGCGCGGTCGGTATCGCCGTCGCCGTGCTGAGCGCGACGGGACTGCTGATCTGGCTGAAGAAGCTGAATGCACGGCGGCGTTCGTCGCAGAACACACGGAACGCGGATGTCGCGCGGGATACGGGCCGCTCGGCCGCGCAGTCCTGAAACAAAAAATGCGCCGGAATCATCCGGCGCATTTTGTTTGCTGCCTGAGCTAACGGCAGCGTTGCAGAGGAGAGGCACGCTGGGTCCTCGCCTTGCCAGCACATCAACCGCTTCTAGCGAAACACCACCGTCTTGCTGCCGTTCAACACGACGCGATGCTCGACGTGCCACTTCACCGCACGCGCAAGCGTCACGCATTCGACGTCGCGGCCGATCGCCGTGAGTTGCTCCGGCGTCATGCTGTGGTCCACACGCTCCACTTCCTGCTCGATGATCGGACCTTCGTCGAGATCCGTCGTCACGTAGTGGGCGGTCGCGCCGATCAGCTTCACGCCGCGGTCGAACGCCTGGTAATACGGCTTCGCCCCCTTGAAGCTCGGCAGGAACGAGTGATGAATGTTGATCGCGCGGCCGGCCAGCGCCTCGCACATTTTCGGCGACAGAATCTGCATGTAGCGCGCGAGCACCACCAGGTCGGCCTGATGCTCGTCGATCACTTCGAGCACGCGCGCTTCCTGCGCGGCCTTCGCGTCGGGCGTCGCGCCCATCAGCGGGAAGTGATGGAACGGCACGTCGTAGCTGGCGGCGAGCTGATAAAACTCTTTGTGGTTCGAGATGATGGCGGCGATCTCGATACCCAATTGACCGGTGCGATAGCGGAACAGCAGATCGTTCAGGCAATGGCCGATCTTCGACACCATGATCACCACGCGCGGCTTCACCGACGCGTCGTGCAACTCCCAACGCATGCCGAACTGCTCAGCGAGCGTCAGGAACGACGCGCGCAGCGCTTCCAGACCCGGATCGCCGCCCACCTGCTGGAAATGCACGCGCATGAAGAACTCGCCGGTGCGGCTGTCGCCGAACTGCGCGGAGTCGAGAATATTGCTGCCACGCTCGAACAGAAAGCCCGATACCGCATGGACGATGCCGGGCCGGTCGGCGCACGATAGTTTGAGAATAAAGCTGTGATCGGTCGACATGACCTGGATGACTCCCTTCTTCAATGCGTGGTTTATTCAGTGTGTGCGACGCGAGCGTCTATCTTATGCAAGCACCGGCGGCGTGAACAGGACTTCGATACCGGCGCACGCTTCTTCGTCGATCCAGCGGCGGCGCAGCAGGCAGTCCAGCGTAGCGAGGCTTGCGTCTACCGTCATGGCGTCTTCTTCGATCCAGCGCGCGACTTCGTCGATGCGTGCGAGGCGATGCTCGCCCACTTCGCCGTCCTGATTGCGCGGCGTGAAATCGGCGGGTAACGCGAGGTCGTAGATAAAAATCTGTTCGGCCTGCGTGCCTTCCGGCAACGATTGCAGCACATGCGCGGTACGGCCCGCCACGGCGCGCGCGGCGATTTCCTCGGGAATGCCGGCTTCTTCCCAGCACTCCTTGATGATCGTCGCCTCGACGCCGAAGCCCCAGCCGATCCCGCCCGCGACGACATTGTCGAGCATGCCCGGATCGGTCGCCTTGGTGTCGCTGCGACGCGCGATCCACAACTGCGGCGCGCCACCATCCGCATATTCTACGACGCCGTTCAGATGCACCGCGTAGGTCTGCGTGCCGAAGAAACGCGACGCCGCGCGCTCGATATACGCGAGCGGCGGCGCGTCGAACGCGTTGCGGATCGCGTAGGTCTCGTTGCGCCAGCCAGGAATGCGGCCTTCAGCGGCGAGTGCGTCGATCACGGAGCCGAGCGCCGCGCTGCGCAGATCGACCGTGTTGAACACGGACGTGAGCGTCACGCGCGCACTGTCGATCTCGAACACATCGGGCCAGCGCGTGAGCAAGGGCACATCGCTCGAACGAATCCAGCCGACCTGTTCGGCGTCGATCCAGAACGGCAAATGTGCGTGCTGGTCAAAGCGGCGCGCGGCGACGAGGGAAGGCAAGGTCATGCAAAACTCCAGACTAACTGTGTTCAGTCACGCGTCGAGCGCGTGTTCAATCGCGTGTTCAATCGCGCAGCGCGACGCGAATCCCGATCGCAATGAAGGTCGCGCCCGCCAGGCGGTCGAGCCACACGCCCACACGCGGCCGGCGCTTCAACCAGCCGCCGATCATCCCCGCGCACACACCGAACAGCGAAAACACCACCACGGTCTGCAACATGAACAGCACGCCGAGTTCGAGCATCTGCAGCGTGACGCTTTGCGTGCCGTTCGGCTTCACAAACTGCGGCAGGAACACGACGAAGAACAACGTCACTTTCGGATTCAGCAGATTGCCGAGCACGCTTTGGCGAAACACGGCAGACAACGGCTGCGGCGCGCGTTCGTGTGCGGTCGCGAGGCCCTGGCTTCGCAGCGCCTTGATGCCGATCCAGACCAGATAGGCGGCGCCGGCCAGCTTGATCACCTCGAACGCAACCGGCGACGAACGCAGCAACGCGGCGACGCCCAGCGCGGCCAGCGTGGTGTGGAACGTGATGCCGGCCGCGAAGCCGAGTGCGGCGACGAGCCCCGCCGCGCGGCCTTGGGAAATGCCGCGTGCGAGCACTTGCAGATTGTCCGGACCGGGCGCCATGGTGATCGCGATCGACGTGGCGAGAAACAGCAGGAAGTTGGGCATCGTTCTGACCTTCGTGATGGTGTTCAGGAAAGAAGCTGGTTCAACGCGTGGTTCAACGCACAGCGCGAAGCACGGTTCGCGGCAAACTCACTACAACGGCTCAGTGACCGTCGAATCCCGTCACCGTATAAAGCGGCAAGCCGCCGTCACGCAGCAGCTTCGAGCCGCCGAGTTCAGGCAGATCGATGATCGCCGCGCCTTCCACCACGACCGCGCCGAGCCGCTCGAGCAGCATCTTGCCGGCCAGCATCGTGCCGCCGGTGGCGATCAGATCGTCGACGATCACGACGCGGTCGCCCGGCTTGCAGGCGTCTTCGTGAATCTCGACGGTCGCGCTGCCGTACTCGAGTTCGTACGATTGCGAAACCCGCTTGTACGGCAGCTTGCCCGCCTTGCGGATCGGAATGAAGCCGAGGTTCAGCTCATACGCGAGAATCGGCCCGATGATGAAACCGCGTGCATCGAGCCCGGCAATGTAGTCCAGCTTCGCGTCGATATAGCGCTGCACGAACAGATCGATCAGCACGCGCAACGACTTGCGCTCCTGCAGCAACGGCGTGATGTCGCGGAACTGCACACCCGGTTGCGGCCAGTCGGGCACCGTGCGAATGTGGCTTTTGATGTAGTCGGCCGCATCGAGCGGCGCGCTCGGGAGCGCGTTGGACATGGTGTCTCCGGATGGACCCTGTCAGGTCCGATGAAAAGCGAAATCGGGGTGGTCGGGCGGGACCGTCAGTGCAATCCAGGCAGGTCCGCCGCACGCGCCTATGCCGCGGCGGCGCCCGCGCGGCGGTGCTTCGACAACCGTTCCTCGGCGCTCGCCAACTGCTCGGGCAAACCGCGCAACACCACGATGTCGCTCGCGCGCAGCTTGGTGGACGGGTCCGGCTCGACGCCGCGAATGCCGTGCCGCCGAATCGCCGTGACTTCGACGCCTAGTTCGAACAGACCCAATTCGGCCAGCGTGCGGCCCACGGCGTCGGCATTTTCGTCGACCGGCACCGATTGTAGCCGCACCTGTTCGTGGCCGTCGTCGTCTTCCACGTCGTCGGCGCCGTGGAAATAACCGCGCAGCAGCGCGTAGCGTTCGTCGCGCATTTCCTCGACCCGCCGCACCACGCGCCGCATCGGCACACCCATCACCACCAGCGTGTGCGACGCCAGCATCAGACTACCTTCGACGATTTCCGGAATCACCTCGGTCGCGCCGGCGGCCAGCAGCTTTTCCAGATCGGCGTCGTCGACGGTGCGTACGATCACCGGCAGCGTCGGCTCCAGTTCGTGAATGTTGTGCAGCACGCGCAAAGCGGACGGCGTATTCGCGTAGGTAATCGCAATCGCGGCCGCGCGATGGATACCGGCGGCGAGCAGCGATTCGCGCCGCCCCGCGTCGCCGAACACAACCGATTCACCGGCCGCGGCGGCAGCCGCCACGCGATCGGGATCGAGATCGAGCGCGACGTACGAAAGTCCTTCATGTTCAAGCATGCGCGCCAGATTCTGCCCGGCCCGGCCGTATCCGCAGATGATCACGTGACCGCTCTGCTTCAAACTCTGCGTGGCGATGCGCGTCATTTGCAACGACTGCATCATCCATTCAGTGGAAGACAGACGCAGCACGATCCGATCCGCGTTCTGGATCAGGAACGGCGCGGCGAGCATGGACAGCAGCATCGCCGCGAGAATCGCCTGCAGCAACGTGGCGTCGACGAGATGCTTGTCGAGAATCAGATTCAGCAGCACGAAGCCGAACTCGCCGGCTTGCGCGAGGCCGATACCGGTGCGCATCGCCACACCCGGCGACGCGCCGAAGAGGCGCGACAGCCCCGTCACCATCACCGCTTTCAGCACGATCGGCCCGACCAGAAAGCCGAGCACGATAAACGGATGCTCCCAGATCACACGCGGATTCAGCAGCATGCCGGTGGTGACGAAGAACAGCCCCAGCAGCACGTCACGAAACGGCTTGATGTCCTCTTCCACCTGATGCCGGTAGGGCGTCTCGGCAATCAACATACCGGCGATAAACGCGCCGAGCGCGAGCGACAAACCGAATTTGTCCGTGATGAACGCCGAGCCGAGTGTGACCAGCAGCAGATTGAGAATGAACAGTTCCTGCGACCGGCGCCGCGCGACCACGTTGAACCAGCGCGTCATGAAGCGCTGTCCGACGATCAGCAACAGCGCCAACGCCACGACGATCTTGATCGACGCGAGGCCGAGCGCGCTCACCAGGTCTTTCGAATCGCCGCCGAGCGCCGCGATCACGATCAACAGCGGCACCACCGCCAGATCCTGGAACAGCAGCACGCCGAAGATATTGCGGCCATGTTCGGTTTCGATTTCGAGCCGCTCCGCCAGCATCTTGCTGACGATCGCCGTCGACGACATGGCCAGCGCGCCGCCCAGCGCCACGCTCGCCTGCCACGTGATATGCACCCAGCGCTCCAGCACGAAGCCGAGCGTGACCGCCACCACGATCGTGCCGATCACCTGCAACAGGCCGAGGCCGAACACGAGCCGGCGCATGGCACGCAGCTTGGCGAGCGAAAACTCCAGCCCGATCGAAAACATCAGGAACACCACGCCGAATTCGGCGAGGTTCTGCGCGCCGGCCGAGTCGGGGATCAAACCGAACGCATGCGGCCCGACGACGATCCCCACCGACAAATAGCCGAGCATCGGCGGAAGATTCAGAAAGCGAAAGATCACCACGCCCGCCACCGATGCCAGCAGCAGGAACAGCGTCATTTCGAGGGGGGAAATCATCGGCAAAAACGCATCGGTAAAGCGTCCTCGTTCGTCAGCGGAACCGCGCACGCAAAACGCCGTGCGACAAGGTTGAGGGGCCGTAAAAAACAGCAATAAAGGCAGCGGCTTGGCACAGCAGGCCCGGCGCGGCGAACAAGCGCCTTTGCTATACTCCGCGAATGATAGCGAAAATCAATGGCGACCGGGCACTCACGCTCGCTCGTGACGTGCTCGACATCGAAGCGGACGCCGTGCGCGCGCTTCGCGATCAACTCGACGAAGGCTTCGTCGGGGCGGTCGATTTCATCCTGGGCTGCCGTGGGCGCGTAGTCGTTTCCGGCATCGGCAAATCCGGCCACGTGGCGCGCAAGCTCGCGGCCACGCTCGCCAGTACCGGCACACCGGCGTTCTTCGTGCATCCCGCGGAAGCCAGTCACGGCGACCTCGGCATGGTCACGGCCGACGACGTGTTTATCGCGCTGTCCAATTCCGGCGAAACCGAAGAACTCGTGGCGATCCTGCCGCTCATCAAGCGGCTCGGCGCGAAGCTGATCGCAATGACCGGACGTCCGTCGTCGAGTCTCGCACAACTGGCCGACGTGCACCTGAATTCCGCGGTGGCAAAAGAAGCCTGTCCGATGAATCTTGCGCCCACCGCCAGCACCACCGCCGCGCTCGCGCTCGGCGACGCGCTCGCGGTCGTAGTGCTCGACGCGCGCGGTTTCGGCCGCGACGACTTCGCGCGCTCGCATCCGGGCGGCGCGCTCGGCCGCCGCCTGCTCACTTATGTCCGCGACGTGATGCGCACCGGCGACCAGGTGCCGAAGGTCACGCCCGAGGCCACCGTGCGCGACGCGCTGTTCCAGTTGACCGCCAAGCGCATGGGCATGACCGCGATCGTCGATCACGAAGACCGTGTTGCCGGCATCTTCACCGACGGTGACTTGCGCCGCGTGCTCGAACGCGACGGCGATTTCCGCGGCCTGTCGATCGCCTCGGTCATGACAGCCGGTCCGCGCACCATCGGCCCGGACCACCTCGCGGTGGAAGCCGTGGAACTGATGGAGCGCCACCGCATCAATCAGATGCTGGTCGTCGACGAAGCAGGCAAGCTGATCGGCGCACTCAACATGCACGACCTGTTCTCGAAGAAGGTGATCTGATGGCCATCGCCCCTGTGACCGCTACCGAACGCGCAAGCCGCGTGAAGCTGATGATTTTCGACGTCGACGGTGTACTCACCGACGGCGGCCTGCTGTTCACAGCGGAAGGCGACACGATGAAAGGCTTCCACTCGATGGACGGCCACGGCATGAAGCTGCTGCGCCAAGCGGGCATCGACACGGCGATCATCACCGGGCGCAAGTCGGGCATCGTCGCGGTGCGGGCGAAAGAAATGAACGTCACGCACGTCTATCAAGGCGTGCAGGACAAACCGGCGGCCTTCGCGGACCTGCTCCAGCAGACCGGCCTGACGGCGGAAGAATGCGGCTACATGGGCGACGACTGGGTCGATCTCGCGGTCATGCTGAAGGTCGGCTTCGCGGCAGCGCCCGCCAACTCGCATCCTGAAGTGATCGCGCGCGCGCATTGGGTGAGCGAGGCACGCGGCGGCCACGGGGCGGCGCGTGAAGTCGTCGACACGCTGCTGCGCGCCCAGCACAAATATGAAGCGCTGCTCGCGGCAGCCTGTAGCGGCGAACAGCGAGGCCTCGTCGGATGAACCAGTTTCGCCTGACTTCGCTGATCCCGCTGGTGGCCATGGCCGCGCTCGCCGGTATCACCTGGTGGCTGCTGCAGGCCACCCTGCCGCGGCAGAACGAAGGCGTGGTGCGTCCCAAAGAACACACGCCCGACTACTTCGCGGACAACTTCTCGGTCTCCGAACTCGATCAGTCGGGCTCGACGCAATACCGTCTGACCGCTGAATCGCTGATTCATTACGAAGACGACGAACTGAGCGACCTCGTCAAGCCGGCCATGCGCGCGTTCCAGCCCGGCAAGCCGATCGTCACCGCGACCGGCGACACCGGCACGGTGAATGGCGACGCCTCGATCGTCGATCTGTACGGCAATGCGCGTATTCTGCGGGCGCCCGGCTACGGCGATCCGCAGATGCAGGCCGATTCGGCGCATTTTAAGGTGCTGGTCAACGACGATGTGATCGAGACTGAAAAGCCGGTTAAACTTCAGCGCGGCATGTCAGTGATGACTGCCAGCGGCATGAATTACAACAACGTCACCCGGGTGATGAAGCTGTTCGGCAACGTGAAAGGCGCGATCGCGCCGTCCGAAGCCGGTGGCAGCTCGCCCAAGCAACCCGGGTAATCTATTCCAGGCGTGACTGCATGAACGAATCGTTCCCCCGTTTTGATACCGGCCGCTCGCGCGCTTTGTCCGCGTGGCGCGCCGGACTCGCTGCGCTGCTCGTCGCGTTGCCGCTCGCCGGCTTCGCGCCGCTTGCGCACGCGGACCGCGCCGACAAGGACAAGCCGCTGAACGTCGAAGCGGACAACATGACTTACGACGACCTCAAGCAGGTCAACATCTTCACCGGCCACGTGGTCGCCACCAAAGGCACGATCGTGATCAAGGCCGATCGCGTCGAAGTGACGCAAGACCCGCAGGGCTATCAGTACGCTACCGGCACGTCGAGCGGCGGCAATCTGTCGTATTTCCGCCAGAAGCGTGAAGGCCTCGACGAGTACATCGAAGGCACGGCGATCCGCATCGACTACGACGGCAAGCAGGACCTGACCACGCTCACCACGAATGCAACCGTGAAGCGCCTGCAAGGCCTCGCCACCGTGATGGACCAGGTGCACGGCAGCGTCATTACCTATGACGGCCAGAACGACTTCTACACCGCGAAGGCGGGCAAAGACGTCGCCGGCCCGGGTAATCCGAGCGGCCGCGTGCGCGCCATGCTGTCGCCGCGCAATGGCGGCGCCGCGCCGCTGAACGGCGCATCGGCCACGCTCGCGCCGTCCACCTCGATCCAGGGAGCGCCGAATCAGTGAGCACCTCCGCGTCCCTCCCCAATCGCAAGCCGGCCGGCACCAGCAGCTCGCTGGTGGTACGTAATCTGAAGAAGCGCTACGGTTCGCGCACGGTCGTCAAAGACGTGTCGCTCGACGTGAAAAGCGGCGAAGTGGTCGGTCTGCTTGGGCCTAACGGCGCCGGCAAGACGACCTCGTTCTACATGATCGTCGGCCTCGTGCCGCTCGACGCCGGTGAAATCGATCTGGACGGCAAGTCGATCAGCCTGCTGCCGATCCACAAACGCGCTTCGCTGGGCTTATCGTATCTGCCGCAGGAAGCTTCCGTGTTCCGCAAGCTCACCGTCGAAGAAAACATTCGCGCGGTGCTGGAGTTGCAGCACGAAGACAACGGCAAGCGGCTCAGCAAAGACACCATCACGAGCCGCACCGAAGCGTTGCTCGACGAGTTGCAGATCGCGCATTTGCGCCAGAATCCGGCGCTGTCGCTGTCGGGTGGCGAACGTCGCCGGGTTGAAATCGCGCGCGCGCTGGCCACCAATCCGAGCTTTATTCTGCTCGACGAACCGTTCGCGGGCGTCGACCCGATCGCGGTGCTGGAAATCCAGAAGATCGTTAAGTTTCTGAAGCAGCGCAATATCGGCGTGCTGATCACCGACCACAACGTGCGCGAAACGCTCGGCATCTGCGATCACGCGTACATCATCAGCGACGGCAGCGTGCTGGCTTCCGGCGCGCCGAGCGACATCATCGAAAACGAAAGCGTGCGGCGCGTCTATCTGGGCGAGCACTTCCGCATGTAAGCACACAAGGGACACGCCGGCTATGCCAACGCGCATACGCCAGTCCCTTTGCGGCAACCGCACATCCGCATCCTGACCCGGGCCGTTCGCGCCCGGCGCCGCCGAAAACGGGCGCACGCGTAATTGCGAATGTCGCAATGTATCGCGGTCGTGGCAAACTCTCTACAATGAATCTCAACTTGCCATGAAAGCCAGCCTCCAACTCCGCCTATCGCAGCATCTTGCGCTGACGCCACAACTGCAGCAGTCCATCCGGCTGCTTCAGTTGTCTACGCTCGAACTGCAGCAGGAAGTCGCAATGGCGATCTCGCAGAATCCGCTCCTCGAAAACGAGGACGACTGGATCGCGAGCCCGTTGCGCGTGGCGGCGGACGGCTCGCTGATCGCGCAAGCGCCCAATTCATCCGCACCGCCGGACCAGATGGGCGGCAACACGTCGTCATCGTCCAGCAGCAGCGAGCGCGCCGAGAATGGCGAGCCGCAAGGCGTGGACGAATACAACGGCCTCTCGGGCGACAGCAACGGCGACGCGTCGCAATGGAATCTCGACGACTACGGCCGCTCCGGCAACGCGTCGGACGACGACGATCTGCCGCCGCTGCAAATTCACGAATCCAGTACCTCGCTGCGCGATCATCTGATGGCGCAATTGCGCGTGACCCAGGCGGGTCAACGCGACCGCGCGCTGATCACGTTCCTGATCGAATCGCTCGACGACGACGGCTATCTCGCCGCCACGCTCGACGAAGTGCTCGCCGATCTGCCCGACGAACTCGAAGTCGACACCGACGAACTGAATGCCGCGCTAGCGCTGCTGCATAGCTTCGACCCGGCAGGTGTGGGCGCGCGCTCGGCATCCGAATGTCTGAAGCTGCAATTGCTCCGGCTCGACACGTCGCCTACGCGTACGCTCGCGCTCGACATCGTGGCTCACCATCTGGAACTGCTCGCGGCTCGCGATTTCACACGTCTGCGCAAACACCTGAAGGCCAACGACGACGACCTGCGCGACGCGCACGTGCTGATCCGCTCGCTCGAGCCGTTTCCCGGCGCCGCCTACGGCAAAGCCGAAGCGGACTACGTGGTGCCCGACATCATGGTGCGTAAAACGGCGCAGGGCTGGCAGGCCGAACTGAATCCGGAAGTCGTGCCGAAGCTGCGTATCAATCATCTGTACGCCAATATTCTGCGCAATAACCGGGGCGATCCGGGTAGCGGTTCGTTGCGCCAGCAACTGCAGGAAGCGCGCTGGTTGATCAAAAATATCCAGCAGCGTTTCGAGACCATCCTGCGGGTTGCGCAAGCTATTGTGGAACGTCAAAAGAGCTTTTTTGTCCACGGCGAAATTGCTATGCGCCCCTTGGTCTTGCGGGAAATTGCTGATACGCTAGGCCTACACGAGTCAACTGTCTCGCGTGTGACAACCGGTAAATACATGCTGACCCCATTCGGGACGCTTGAATTTAAGTACTTCTTCGGATCACACGTTTCGACTGACACGGGCGGCGCGGCGTCTTCAACGGCGATCCGTGCGCTCATCAAGCAACTGATAGGAGCGGAAAACCCGAAATCTCCTCTTTCAGACAGCCGCATAGCCGAACTGCTGGCGGAACAGGGCTTCGTGGTCGCGCGCCGCACTGTGGCGAAGTATCGCGAAGCACTCAAGATTCCGGCAGTCAACCTGCGCAAGTCTCTGTAGCCCGTCGCCTTCCGTGGCGGGCATTTACCGGCCGCTCCGCAGTTGGCGGACAGGCCGGCCGATGCGACCTGCCAGAAGTCAGTCACCGGGGGGCGACTCAGGCAAGCCGACAGATCGACCGGACCTACGTCATCGTGCGGAACAAGCGGCCATTAGCTTGGAGAAGCACTATGAATCTGCAGATCAGTGGACACCACCTCGAAGTAACGCCTGCGTTGCGCGAATACGTGATCACCAAACTGGATAGGGTGCTAAGACATTTCGATCAGGTAATCGACGGCAGTGTGGTCCTCTCGGTCGACAACCACAAGGAAAAGGAAAAGCGTCAAAAGGTTGAAATTAACCTGCATCTAAAAGGCAAGGACATCTTTGTCGAGAGCTGTGACAGCGACCTCTACGCTGCGATCGATCTGATGATCGACAAGCTTGACCGACAGGTGTTACGCCACAAGGATCGTCTGCAAGGCCATGCGCATGAGGCGATCAAGTATCAGCCGGCGCCGCAGATAGACGTGCCGCCGCAATAGGGCAAATTAGAAGCGCCGCTTCATATTCCCTACCCTAGCCAAACCGCCCGAAATCGGGCGGTTTTTCGTTGTGCGAGCGCTTTTTCCGCGAGAATCGTGTGGCGTCGAACGATCCTTCAAAAACCCGTCGCGCATCGATGGCGCGCCGCACCATCTGTTGCTACCCTGTTCTATAATGTTCCGGTTACCATCGGGGTCAAGCCAGCGCTAACGGAAGTCGGCAGGAGTCTTGTGCTTTCGGACTCCAACGCACGTCGTCGCGAACATCAAACGAATGGAACGTCACTCAAACGCCCCAGCGAGGAGAATTCAGGCCACGTTTTCGCCTGTCAACATGAATCGTTTAGCCAAATTTCTTCCCCTCGAGAACGTCGTCGTCGGACTATCGGTCACCAGCAAGAAACGTGTATTCGAGCAAGCGGGCCTGATCTTCGAGAACCAGAACGGCATCGCCCGTAGCACGGTCACTGACAATCTGTTTGCGCGTGAGCGCCTCGGATCGACGGGGCTCGGTGAAGGCGTCGCGATTCCGCATGGCCGGATCAAAGGCTTGAAGCAGCCGCTCGCCGCGTTCGTCCGTCTTGCCGAACCCATCCCCTTCGAATCGCCCGACGGTCAGCCGGTTTCGCTGCTGATCTTCCTGCTCGTGCCCGAACAGGCCACCCAGCAGCACCTCGAAATTCTTTCGGAAATCGCCCAGTTGCTGTCCGATCGCGAAGCCCGCGAGCGCCTGCACACGGAAGAAGACCGCGAATCATTGCATCGCCTGCTCACTCAGTGGCAACCTTGATGTAGCGGCGGTTATCCGCACGCCGCTGATCCGCATGCGCGGTGGCCATCCGCGCGCGGGTAAGGTCTTGCAACGGGAGCGGACCGCGTTTACGCGGCCGCCTGGTTGCCGGGCTAGCGGCCCACACTGGAGTCACTGACTCATGGATACGTCCAGCATCAACGCCCAGAGCATTTTCGACGACAACGCCGCCATGCTGAAACTGAGCTGGCTGACGGGGCATGAAGGCTGGGAGCGCGGCTTTTCTTCGGAATCGGTCGCCAATGCCACGTCGAGCGCCGACCTTGTCGGCCACTTGAACCTGATCCACCCGAACCGGATCCAGGTGCTCGGCGACGCCGAAATCGACTATTACAAGCGCCAAACCGACGAAGACCGCTCGCGCCACATGGGCGAGCTGATCGCGTTGGAGCCACCGTTTCTGGTGGTGGCGGGCGGCGTGGCCGCGCCGCCGGAACTGGTGCTGCGCTGCACGCGCTCGTCCACGCCGCTGTTCACCACGCCGATGTCCGCCGCCGCGGTGATCGACAGCCTGCGTTTGTACATGTCGCGCATTCTCGCGCCGCGCGCCACGCTGCACGGCGTGTTTCTCGACATTCTCGGCATGGGCGTGCTCCTCACCGGCGACTCGGGCCTCGGCAAGAGCGAACTCGGGCTGGAGTTGATCAGCCGCGGCCATGGCCTCGTTGCGGACGACGCCGTGGATTTCGTGCGCCTCGGCCCGGACTTCGTCGAAGGGCGTTGCCCGCCGCTGCTGCAGAACCTGCTCGAAGTACGCGGCCTCGGTCTGCTCGACATCAAGACGATCTTCGGTGAAACCGCTGTGCGGCGGAAAATGAAGCTGAAGCTGATCGTGCAACTGGTACGCCGTCCTGACGGTGAATTCCAGCGCCTGCCGCTGGAAAGCCAAACCGTCGACGTGCTCGGCCTGCCGATCAGCAAGGTCACGATTCAGGTGGCCGCCGGCCGAAATCTCGCTGTGCTGGTCGAGGCGGCGGTGCGCAACACGATCCTGCAACTGCGCGGCATCGACACGCTGCGCGACTTCATGGACCGGCAGCGCCTCGCAATGCAAGACCCCGACAGCCAGTTTCCCGGCAAACTGATCTGAGTTCGCGACACCATGACGCACCCGCTGCCTACGGCTGGCTGCGGGTACGAGCATGGGGACCAGATGCTATGATGAAATGTACGGTTTTGACGACTCCATGCGCATAATCCTGATCACCGGTATATCCGGCTCCGGCAAGTCAGTTGCCTTGAACGCGCTTGAAGACGCGGGCTATTACTGCGTCGACAATTTGCCGCCGCGTTTCCTGCCGCAGCTGGCGTCCTACCTCGCCGAAGACGGGCACGACCGCCTCGCGGTCGCAATCGACGCACGTTCAAGCGCCTCGCTCGACGACATGCCCGCCATGATCCGCGACCTGTCGCGCGCGCATGACGTGCGCGTCCTCTTCCTGAACGCGAGCACGCAGTCGCTGATCCAGCGCTTCTCCGAAACACGCCGCCGTCATCCGCTGTCGGGTTCTACCGCGCATGATGCGGACGTCGGCCTGCTCACCTCGCTCGCGGAAGCGATCGAACGTGAACGCGAATTCGTCGCGGGTCTCGCGGAATTCGGGCATCAGATCGACACCAGCAATCTGCGCGCGAACGTGTTGCGCGCGTGGGTCAAGCGTTTCATCGAGCAGGAAGATGCGGGGCTCGTGCTGATGTTCGAGTCGTTCGGCTTCAAACGCGGCGTGCCGCTCGACGCCGATTTCGTCTTCGACGTACGCACGCTGCCGAACCCGTATTACGATCACGAATTGCGGCCGCTTACGGGCCTCGACAAACCGGTGATGGATTTTCTCGATGCATTGCCGGTTGTGCATGAAATGATCGACGATATCGAGAAGTTTCTCGCCAAATGGCTCCCACATTTCCGCGACGACAATCGTAGTTATCTGACCGTCGCGATTGGTTGCACGGGTGGCCAGCACCGTTCGGTGTTCATCGCGGAGACGCTTGCCGCGCGTCTCGCAGCCTCGGCGAATGTCATTGTGCGGCACCGCGATGCGCCGGTCGACGCCAGCGCATCATCGAAGTTAGTGGCTTAACCGGCCGCATCGCGCGGCCTTAACTCGAAGCGTTGCGCCATGTCTTCTACTTCTACTGTGCTTGCCGATGTGCCGCTGTTTCCGCTGCATACGGTGCTGTTTCCCGACGGCCTGCTGCCGTTGAAGATCTTCGAAGCGCGCTATCTCGACATGGCGCGCGACTGTCTGCGCGAGAAAACGCCGTTCGGCGTGTGTCTGCTGAAAAGCGGCGCCGAGGTCGCGCGTGAGCAGGAGCCTTCGGTGCCCGAAGCAATCGGCTGTCTGGCCGAAATCGAAGAGTGCGATGTCGAAGCCTTCGGCATGCTGCTGATTCGCGCACGCGGCACGCGGCGCTTCCGGCTGCTGTCGCATCGGGTGGAACACAATGGCTTGCTGGTCGGCATGGCCGAACCGCTCGGCGAGGATATGCCGCTCGAAGGCAACGAACTGCTGGCCAAATTCGGCGCATGCGCGGAAGTGCTCGAGCGGATCATTGCCACGATCCGCGAGCGGGACGCCGATAGCCTGCCGTTCGCGGAGCCGTTCAGGCTCGAAGATCCGTCGTGGGTGTCGAACCGGCTCGCCGAAGTGCTGCCGATCGCGTTGCGCGCGCGTCAGAAATTGATGGAATTGCAGGACGCCGGCGCACGGATCGATGTGGTTCATCACTACATGCAGCAGCATCAACTGCTTTGAGTGCGTTGCGAAGCTAGCGCTAAAGAGGCACGTTCCCGGCAGACAGACGTACAAGCCACTTCTCGCCGGCGATTGGCCGGCGATTGATCAGATCAACGAACCCTGCAAGCCTTCCAGCAGCTTGCGCACCGGCGCCGGCACACCAAACGAATCGAGATCGCTCAACGGGACCCACGCGGTGTCCGCGTCACCTAGCACGGCCAGCGCGCCTACCTCGCGATCCAACTCGGCGAGGCGTGGCTCGATATCCAGCTTGAAGTGCGTGAACACATGCGTGAGCGGCGCCAGCGGCGAGACCGCGCCGTCGCCGCCGAACGCGCGCGCACGCTCGGCGAGCGCGGCTTCGTCGGGAGCTTCGGGCAGGCTCCACAAGCCGCCCCAGATGCCCGACGGAGGCCGCTTCTCCAGCATCACCGCGTTGCCGTCGCGCAGCACCAGCATCCAGGTGCGACGCGTCGGCACGGTTTTCTTCGGACGTGCCGTGGGCAGTTCGCGCTGACGTCCCGTTACGTTGGCTACACAGTCGACCGCATACGGGCAGCGCAAACAATCCGGCTTGCCGCGCACGCACAGCGTGGCGCCGAGGTCCATCAGACCTTGCGTGTAGGCGCTGACTTCGTCGTCCGACGCGTTGAGCGGGAGCAGCGATTCCGCCAGCGTCCACATCGCGTTTTCGACTTTCTTTTCGCCGGTAAAACCTTCGACGCCGAATACGCGCGCCAGCACGCGCTTCACATTGCCGTCGAGAATCGTCGCGCGCGCGCCGAACGCGAACGACGCGATCGCCGCCGCCGTCGATCGGCCAATGCCCGGCAATTCCGCAAGCTCTTCGACCGAGGCCGGAAACGCGCCGCCATGCCGCTCGACGACGGTTTGCGCGCAGCGATGCAGATTGCGCGCACGCGTGTAGTAACCGAGGCCGGCCCACAGCGCCATGACGTCGTCGACCGGCGCGGCGGCGAGCGCGGCGACATCCGGACAACGCGCGAGAAACTTCGCGTAGTACGGAATCACCGTCGACACCTGGGTCTGCTGCAGCATGATTTCTGACAGCCAGATGCGGTACGGATCGCGCGTGTTCTGCCACGGCAGATCGTGACGCCCATGCTGACGCTGCCACGCGATCAGCCGCGCGGAAAAATCAGACATGACCGGGAAAGCAGCCTGGGGCGCAGCGGACGAATTCAAACGCGGTGTTAAGCGAGAAGGCATTGAGGAATTAACGCTGACAGGTGGGACAGAAATACGTGGAGCGCTGCCCCTGCACGATCTGTTTGATCGGCGTTTCACACACGCGGCACGGCAGCCCCGCGCGATCATAGACGAAATAGTCGAGCTGGAAGTATCCGCTTTCGCCGTTGCTGCCGACGAAATCGCGCAGCGTGCTGCCGCCCTTCTCGATCGCGGCGGCGAGCGTTACGCGCACGGCGTCAGCAAGCAGGTCGTAGCGCACCAGCGAGACGCGGCCCGCCGCCGTGGTCGGCCGGATGCCGGCGCGAAACAGACTCTCCGACGCGTAGATATTGCCCACACCGACCACGATTTCACCGGCCAGCAGTGCCTGCTTCACCGACACCTTGCGCCCGCGCGTGAGACGATGCATCAGCGCACCGGAGAACGCCGGCGAAAACGGCTCGACGCCAAGCCCGGCGAGCAGCGGATGCTCGAGCACGTCGCCGGCTTCACGCGAATGCCATAGCACCGCGCCGAAGCGCCGGGGATCGCGATAGCGCAGAATGAATTCGTCGAAAATCCAGTCGACGTGATCGTGTTTCGCCGCGGCCGGCGGATGCGGCACGTGACGCAGCACCCGCAGCGTGCCAGTCATGCCAAGGTGCACAATGAACCAGCCCGCGTCGATTTCGAACAGCAGATACTTGCCGCGCCGCTCGACCTTACGGACCACACGGCCGCGCAAGGTTTTCGCAAGCTCGGCCGGAATCGGCCAGCGCAGCGCGGGCGTGCGGATATCGACGCGTTCAACCTTGCGGCCGGACACATACGGTTCGATTCCCCGTCGGGTAACCTCAACTTCTGGCAACTCTGGCATGTCTAACTGGTCTGCAACTTGCGTGAGTGGTTGTGCGCGTATTGTAGCGAGCGCGTTACAATCGACCGAAACATTGAACGGATTTCCATGAACTTGTCCTTCGTGAAGCTGTTTTCGAAGCGCCCGGCTAGCGCATTCCGCGTGCCGCACGCCGTGTCCGCCCGCCGGATGCTAGGTGCTGCCGCGCTCGCGGTCTGGGCGCTGGCCGCCGTGCCCGCGCACGCGCAGGACCCTTCCCCAGACTCGGATGACACTTCGGTCACCCTGCCGGACCCGCTTGGGCCCGCATCGGCTGAAGACCAGAAGTCTCTGCCGAATGTGCCGCTGACAAGTCAGATCGTATTCCAGGTGCTCGCCGCCGAAGTCGCGTTGCAACGCGACCAACCCGCGCCCGCCTACCAGACCTATCTCGCGCTCGCGCGCGACACGCACGATCCGCGCATGGCGCAGCGCGCCACCGAAATCGCGCTGGCCGCGCAAAGCCCGTCGGACGCACTGGCCGCCGCGCAGTTGTGGCAGCAGTATGCGCCGAGTTCGGAGCGCGCCGCGCAACTCGACGCGTCGCTGCTCGTGTTGTCCGGCAAGCCTGACGACGCCGAGCCGATCCTCGCCCGCGAACTCACCAAGGTGCCGGCCGAAAATCGCGGCAGCGCGATTCTGGCGTTGCAGTTGCTGCTCTCGCGCGGACCGAATCGCGTTGGCGGGCTGCACGTGCTGCAGGACCTGTTGAAGAACGACATGGACCGGCCGGAAGCGCAATTGGCTATCGCACGTCAGCAGATTCAGGCGGACGACGCGCCGGGTGCGCGCAAGTCGCTCGAACAGGCGCTCACGCTCAAGCCGGACTACCTGCCGGCCGCGTTGATGCTGTCGCAAATGGGCCCGGAAGAGCGCAAGGAAGGCATTGCGTCGCTCGAAAAGTACGTGCAGCAGAATCCGAAATCGCATGACGCGCGTCTCGCGCTCGCGCAGATGTATCTCGCGAGCGACCGTCTGGACGACGCGCAGAAGCAGTTCGAGACCATGCACAAGAACGACGCGAAAGATCTCACGCCGCTCATGGCGCTCGCGTTGATCAAGATCCAGCAGAAGAATTTCACCGACGCGCAAACGTATCTGACGCAGTACGCGCAGCAGGCCGAGAAAACGCCCGGCGCGGATCCGGGCCAGGCGTATATCTACCTGGCGCAGTTGTCGCTGGAGCAGAAGAACGAGGCTGCCGCGGGCGACTGGCTGAACAAGATTTCGCCGCAAAGCCAGCAATACGTGCCGGCGCAGATCACGCGCGCCCAGTTGCTCGCCAAGCAGGGCAAGACCGACGACGCACGCAAGCTGCTGGCCAATTTGCCGGCGTCCGATCCGCGTGACCAGGCGCTGATTGCCCGCACCGACGCGGCGATCCTGTTCGACGCGAAGCGCTACCCGGAAGCGGAGTCGCGCCTGCAGCAAGCCACGGCGAACTTCCCCGACGATCCCGATCTGACCTATGACTACGCGATGGCCGCCGAAAAAACCGGCCATTACGACGTGATGGAAGCGCAGTTGCGCAAGCTGATCCAGACGCAGCCGGACAATCCCCAGGCGTACAACGCACTGGGGTATTCGCTGGCCGATCGCGGCCAGCGTCTCGCGGAAGCGGACAAGCTGGTCGAGAAGGCGTCGTCGCTGGCGCCTAACGACGCATTCATCATGGACAGCGTCGGCTGGGTCAAATACCGCATGGGCGATACGTCGGACGCGATCAAGCTGCTGCGCAAGGCGTACGACATCCAGCCGAACGCCGAAATCGGCGCGCATCTCGGCGAAGTGTTGTGGAAAACCGGCGCGCAGGACCAGGCGCGCGCGGCCTTCCGCGACGCCCGCAAGCTCGAACCGGATAACGACACGCTGGTCAAAACGCTTCAACGACTTCAGGTGAACGATCTTTGATGCGTCTTTCCCGTTTGCTTTCCTTTCCCCGGGCGCCGCGTGGCGCGGTGCTCGGATTCGCAGCGGCGACGGCTGTCGCGTTGGCTGGCTGCGCGTCGGTCACGCCGAAAGGGCCGTCCACGTCGAATGCGGCGACTTCCGTGACCGCGCAAACCACCCGCGCTTATCAAGGCCGCTTCGCGATCCAGTACAACGATCAGAACGGCCAGCAGCGGAACGCGTACGGCAACTTCATCTGGCAGGAAACCGGCGACACCGTGACCCTGCAGTTGCGCAATCCGCTTGGCCAGACGTTGGCAATCGTGACGTCGTCGCCGGCGTCGGCCACGCTCGAACTGCCGAACAAGCAACCGCTCACCGCGGATAACGTCTCCACGTTGATGCAGAACGCGCTCGGCTTCGCGTTGCCGGTCGAAGGGCTGCGTTATTGGCTGCAACCGTCGCCGGCGCCGACTTCGCGCGCCAGGACCGAGAAGGATCCGGACCAGCCGTCGCGTCTGAAGCAGATCACGCAAGATGGCTGGACGATCGACTACCTCGCGTATGCCGACGCTCCGGCCACTGGCGTGAAGCGCCTGAACCTGAGCCGCTCGGAACCGCCGCTCGACATCAAGCTCGTGCTGGATCAGTAACGCATCGACTCGCGCCGCGCCTCGACTGATGTCGTCGCGCGGCCTTGCTTTTTAGCGCCCCTATGGCGCACGTAGCCTCGAATCACTCATGATTGAAACCAGCGATTCGCTGCGCGATTGCCTCGCGCCCGCGAAACTCAACCTCTTCCTGCACATCACGGGCCGTCGGCCGGATGGCTATCACACCCTGCAAACGGTCTTCCAGTTGCTCGACTGGGGCGACACGCTGCACTTCAAACGTCGCGACGACGGACTGATCACGCGTAGCACCGAGATCACCGACGTACCGGCGGAACACGACCTCACAGTACGCGCCGCGACGCTATTGAAGGCGCATACGGGCTCGCGCGAAGGCGTCGACATCGAAATCGACAAGCGCCTGCCGATGGGCGCCGGCCTCGGCGGCGGCAGCTCCGACGCGGCGACCACGCTGCTTGCGCTGAACCGTCTGTGGAAGCTCGATCTGCCGCGCCTGGAACTGCAGGAACTGGCGCTGAAACTCGGCGCGGACGTGCCGTTCTTTGTTTTTGGAAAAAATGCGTTCGCAGAGGGTGTCGGCGAAGCATTAGCCGTTGTACAATTGCCGCCGCGCCATTTCCTAGTAGTGACGCCGAGAGTTCAGGTTCCCACTGCAGCGATTTTTTCCGAAAAAGCGTTGACAAGAGATTCGAAACCTCTCATAATTACGGACTTTCCTGCAGAACTTAGCTGCAACACTGAATGGCCGGAAAGTTTTGGCCGGAATGATATGCAGCAGGTTGTCGTAGGAAAATACGCGGAAGTAGCGCAAGTGCTGCGATGGTTTGAAAACGTCGCGCCAGCGCGGATGTCTGGATCAGGTGCAAGTGTCTTTGCAGCGTTTCGTAGTAAAGTTGAGGCAGAGGCGGCGCAAGCCAATCTACCCAGCGAATGGAACAGCGCAGTGGCCGCCAGTCTAGAGCAACATCCACTCTTTACTTTCGCGTCATAGTTTTGCGTCATCGAACGAAACTCCACGTTCGGTGAGGCTCAAAGTTAGTGTAGGGGAGTCGCCAAGTTGGTTAAGGCACCGGATTTTGATTCCGGCATTCGAAGGTTCGACTCCTTCCTCCCCTGCCAAAAATTCTCGCATTTCCCTCGCCCCCAGCCTGAAGTAGGTGCACGATGAGCAGCCATGACGGCCTGATGGTTTTTACTGGCAACGCAAATCCCGCGCTTGCACAGGAAGTCGTCAAAATCCTCGGTATTCCCCTCGGCAAAGCAATGGTTAGCCGTTTCTCGGACGGTGAAATCCAGGTCGAGATTCAGGAAAACGTGCGTGGCAAGGATGTTTTCGTCCTGCAGTCCACATGCGCACCGGCGAACGACAATCTGATGGAACTGATGATCATGGTCGATGCGCTCAAGCGCGCATCCGCTGGCCGGATCACCGCAGCCATCCCCTACTTCGGTTATGCCCGTCAAGATCGTCGCCCGCGTTCCGCGCGCGTCGCCATTTCGGCGAAGATCGTGGCGAACATGCTGGAGATCGCGGGCGTCGAGCGGATCATCACAATGGATCTGCACGCTGACCAGATTCAAGGTTTCTTCGACATCCCGGTCGACAATATCTACGCTACGCCCGTGCTGCTCGGCGATCTGCGCAAGCAGAACTACGAGAACCTGCTGGTCGTTTCGCCGGACGTCGGCGGCGTGGTGCGTGCCCGGGCTTTGGCGAAGCAACTGAACTGCGACCTCGCGATCATCGACAAGCGTCGCCCGAAGGCGAACATTGCCGAAGTGATGAACATCATCGGTGAAGTCGAAGGCCGTACCTGCGTGATCATGGACGACATGGTCGACACCGCCGGCACGCTCTGCAAGGCAGCTCAGGTTTTGAAGGAACGCGGTGCGAAGCAGGTGTTCGCTTACGCTACCCACCCGGTTCTGTCGGGCGGTGCAGGCGAGCGTATCGCCGCTTCCGCACTCGACGAACTCGTTGTCACGGACACGATCCCGCTCGGCGAAGAAGCCCGCTCGTGCGCAAAGATCCGTTCGCTGACCAGCGCCGGTTTGCTGGCCGAAACGTTCTCGCGGATTCGCCGCGGCGACTCGGTCATGTCACTGTTCGCTGAAAGTTAAGTATTTGCGAAGGCGCCGCGCGCCGCTTCAGGCGGCCCGCGGCGCTTTTGCACAATCGGCATGAACGAACGAAGGTTTGTGCCGCAGCTCTGGGGCCTCAGCCATAAAGGCTTGGAGGCCCCGTTTTTACTGCCTGGTCGCGGGCAGTGCATTGGAGATTCAACATGAAAGTAGTCGCTTTCGAGCGTTCTTTGCAAGGTACGGGTGCGAGCCGCCGCCTGCGTATCGCGGGTAAGACCCCCGGTATCGTATATGGCGCTGGTGCTGACACGCAATTGGTCGAACTGGACCACAACGCACTGTGGCACGCGCTGAAGAAAGAAGTTTTCCACTCGTCGATCCTCGAATTGGAAGTGGCAGGCAAGTCGCAACAGGTTCTGCTGCGCGACGTGCAATACCACCCGTTCCGTCAGCTCGTGCTGCACGTGGACTTCCAACGTGTCGACGCGAAGAAGAAGTTGCACACCAAGGTGCCGCTGCACTTCATGAACCAGGAATCGAACCCGGCAGTCAAGCTGTCGAGCGCGGTGATTTCGCACGTCATCAACGAAATCGAAATCGAGTGCCTGCCGTCGGCACTGCCGGAATTCCTCGAAGTTGATCTGGCAACGATCGAAGCAGGTCACTCGGTTCACGCCAAGGACATCAAGCTGCCGGCAGGTGTGTCGCTGGTTGCTCACGTCGAAGCGGAAAATCCGGTGATCGCAGCTGCAACGATCCCGGCTGGCGCAATCGCTGAAGGCGACGCTGCCGCTGCTGCTGAAGGCGAAAAGCCGGCTGCTTAAGAATGCCTCAGGCAAAGAACAAGTAATCCTCTCGATCCGTTTCAATGAAACGGTCGACGTGACCCGCCGAGGTTCGCCCCGGCGGGTTTTTTTTCGTTTTCTTTTCGGCACGGCGGCGTTCAGCTACCGGGCCAGACGGACCAACGCAATCATGATCAAGCTGATCGTCGGGCTCGGCAATCCGGGCGCCGAATACACCGCGACGCGCCACAACGCCGGCTTCTGGCTGGTCGATCAATTGGCGCGCGAAGCAGGCACGACGCTGCGCGACGAGCGGCGCTTCCACGGTTTCTACGCGAAGGCGCGGCTGCACGGCGAGGAAGTGCATCTGCTGGAACCGCAGACCTATATGAACCGCTCCGGTCAATCGGTGGTGGCGGTGGCGCAGTTCTTCAAAATTCTGCCCGACGAGATTCTGGTCGCGCATGACGAGCTCGACATGCCGCCCGGCAGCGTCAAGCTGAAACTGGGCGGTGGCAGCGGCGGCCATAACGGTCTGAAGGACATCACCGCGCATTTGTCGTCGCAGCAATATTGGCGACTGCGGATCGGCATTGGACATCCGCGTGACCTGATTCCCGAAAGCGCGCGTGCCGGCGCCAAGCCGGATGTCGCCAATTACGTGCTGAAGCCGCCGCGGCGTGAAGAGCAGGACGTCATCGATGCATCGGTTGAACGCGCGCTCGCTGTCATGCCGCAGATCATCAAGGGCGAACTGGAACGGGCGATGACGCAGCTGCATCGCAATCCGTGACCGATCTCTGATCTGCCCTGCGTTGGCCTGGTATAGGTTGACTTGCCCCGTCTCGCCCCGCTCATAGCGGGGTTTCACGCCGCATCGCCCTCGATAGGAGAATCGCTTGAGCCGCTATTGGAGTGACGTCGTTCATCGCCTGACGCCGTATGTGCCGGGCGAACAGCCCGTGGCCGCGCATCCGGTGAAGCTGAATGCGAACGAGAATCCCTATCCGCCGTCACCGCGCGTGGTCGAGGCAATCCGCCGCGAGTTGGGCGAAGCCGGCGAGTCTCTGCGGCGCTATCCGGATCCGACGGCGCTCAAGCTGCGCGAAACAGTGGCCGCGCATCATGGCATCCGCGCCGAGCAGATCTTCGTGGGCAACGGCTCGGACGAAGTGCTCGCGTTCACGTTCCAGGCGCTGCTGAAGCACGACGAGCCCTTGCTGTTCCCGGATATCACGTACAGCTTTTATCCGACCTACGCGCGGCTGTTCGAGGTGGAATATAAAACCATTCCGCTGGACGACAGCTTCGCCATTCACGTCGACGATTACGCGACGCCGAATGGCGGCGTCCTGCTCCCGAATCCGAACGCGCCGACGGGCCGTCCGCTGCCGCTCGCCGATATCGAGCGTCTGGTCGCGCGCAACACCGATTCCGTCGTGGTGATCGACGAGGCCTACGTGGATTTCGGCGCGGAGTCAGCCATCGCGCTGCTGGACCGCTATCCGAATCTGCTTGTCATTCAGACCGTGTCGAAGGCGCGATCGCTTGCCGGTATGCGCGTCGGCTTTGCGTTCGGCCATCCGGCGCTGATCGATGCGCTGAACCGCGTGAAGGACAGCTTCAACTCGTATCCGCTCGACCGGCTGGCGCAGGTCGCCGCCACCGCAGCCTATGAAGACGACGCGTGGTTTCGCGACCATTGCGCCAAGGTGATTGCGAGCCGCGAGCGGCTGGCCGCGGGACTGACGGCGCTGGGTTTCGAGGTGGTGCCGTCGGCCGCGAATCTGCTGTTCGCGCGCCATGAGGGTTACGACGCCGCCACGCTCGTGTTGCGGCTCAGGGAGAGGGAGATTTTCGTGCGCCATTTCAAGGCGCCGCGCATTGACCAGCATTTGCGGATATCGATCGGCACCGAGGCCGAATGCGAGATTCTGCTGGCCGCGCTGCGCGATATTTTCAGCGCGTACATCGGGTAACCGAGCGCGCAAAGCAGGACGCGCGGGGATTAGGGCTCTGCACCTAGTGCGTCACGCAAAGCTCAACCCCAAAAGCAAACGGCGAGGCCCAAGCCTCGCCGTTCATCCACTCTCGCACCGCGCTAACTCACGCGATCACGCCTCTTTCGCCGCCACCAGCGCGTGGTACTTCGCCATCAACCCATCGGGCGTTTCCAGATGCTCGGGATCGCGCGGAATGCACTCCACCGGACACACCTGAATACACTGCGGCTCGTCGAAATGGCCGACACATTCGGTGCATTTCTTCGGGTCGATCACATAGATTTCCGGGCCCATCGAAATCGCGTCGTTCGGGCACTCGGGCTCGCACACGTCGCAATTGATGCACTCGTCGGTAATCATCAAGGCCATACTTCTCTCACTTCGCGCCGGCCGCAGCCGGCTTTGATCCGTCAAACCAACAGTTTACGCCGGTTACGGTTGTCCCGCCGACGCCTCACCGCTGGTATCCAGCGCGGCGACCTTCTCTTTCAGCCATTTTTCGACGGACGGGAACACGAATTTGCTGACATCGCCGCCCAATTGCGCGATTTCTCGCACGATGGTGCCG